>DATANP010000456.1:0-13060 GCA_036266195.1 Thermoanaerobaculia bacterium
GGGGCCCTGGCGTCCGGCACGTCCGGCTCTCTGATCGGCGGAGGCGCGGCTGATCTTTCCAAGCTCCAGACGATCCAGGCCGGTCGACGGGTCGTAGCGCATTCTTCTCACGAGGCCGCCGTCCACCACGGCCGTGACTCCTTCCACAGTGACCGAGGTTTCGGCTACGTTCGTGGCGAGGACGACCTTGCGGCGGGTCAGTGGTCTCAGAACCTCGTCCTGGCGTTCGGCGGGGAGGTCTCCATAGAGGGGGAGGACGGCGAGGTCTTTTTCTCCGGCGAGGGTCTGGGCGGCGCGATCGATCTCTCCGACTCCGGGGAGGAAGACGAGGATGTCTCCGGTCGTCTCAGTCAGAGCCCGGCGGACGGCGGTGGCGATGGGCGTCTCGCGGTCCAGGTAACGGACCTCGACAGGGTAAAGGCGGCCTTCGCTTTGGATCACCGGGGCGTCCAGATACTCGGAGATCGGCCCAGGGTCGATGGTGGCCGACATGGCGAGGAGCTTCAGGTCCGACCGGACCTCTCTCTGGACTCGCCGGGCCATGGCCAGGGAGAGGTCGGTGTGGAGGCTCCTCTCGTGGATCTCGTCGAAGATCACGGCTCCGACTCCCTCCAGGAACGGGTCGGCCTGGAGCATCTGGACCAGGATGCCTTCGGTGACGACGAGGATGCGCGTCGAAGGGCCGGCTTTCCGATCGAAGCGCACCTGGTAGCCGACCTCGTCTCCGACGCGCCAGTCTCCCTCTTCGGCCATGCGCCTGGCCGCGGCCCGGGCCGCGATGCGGCGGGGCTCCAGCATCACGATCCGGCCCTCGACCTGATCCAGGAGGGCCGGCGGCACCCTCGTGGTCTTGCCGGCTCCGGTGGGGGCGATCAGGACGGCCGAGGGGCTCTCTTGCAGGGCCTCGCGGAGGTCGGGCAGAACCTGATCGATCGGGAGCGGAGACTTCATGCGCCGGTCGGCACGCCGAGCCAGCCCAGGACGGTGAGGACGATCAGGGTCAGCGAAAGCAGGCTCACGATCCCGGCGATGGCCCAGGCGAGAAGGTTGTAGAAGCCACGGTTCACGTATTCGCCCATGATCTCCTTCTGATTGATCAGGCGGAGCATGGCGAACAGCTCCACGGGCAGGAGCAGGCCATTCAAAACGTAGACGCCGACCAGCACGCGGATCAGCGGCAGGCCCGGGATCAAGGCCAGCACGGCGCCCAGAAGGATCAGGCCGGTGAAGAGGCCCATGAAGACCGGCGCCTCGGACCAGGTCCGCGATACGCCGCGCTCGAAGCCCAGGGCTTCGCTCATCATGTAGGTCGTAGCGAGCGGCAGGACCCCGGCCGCCAGCAGCGAGGCGCCGAGCAGGCCCACTCCGAACAGCGCGCTCGCATATTTCCCGGCGATCGGCTGCAGGGCCTGGGCGGCGTCCTCGGCCGTCTCGATTTGTATGCCCCTGGGATGGAGGGTCGCGGCGGTAGCGATGATGATGACTATGGCGATCAGGCCCGCGAAGACCGTGCCGGCGATCACGTCGAAGCGGGTGTAGGCGTATTCCTCCGGCTTGACTCCCTTTTCCACCACGGACGATTGAATATAGAGCTGCATGTACGGCGAGATCGTGGTGCCGATGAGCGCGATGAGCAGGTGGAGGTAGCCGACCTCCATGCGGACCTGGGGGTGGAGGGTCTGGCGGAAGACCTCGCTCCAGTCCGGCTTCGCGAGGAAGGCGGCTCCCACGTAGGCCAGGAAGGCCAGGGAGAGGAGGAGGAAAACCTTTTCGACGCGTTCGTAGGAGCCTTTCGTGATGAGCAGCCAGACGAAGGCCGCGGCGAGCGGCACGGCGATGTAGCGGCTCACCCCGAACAGCTCGGCCGCGGCCGCGATGCCGATGAATTCGGAGACGATGATGCCCACGTTGGCCACGAGCAGGGTGAGGAGGATCAGGGCCGTGGGCCGCAGCCGGAAGTTCTCGCGCACCAGGTCCGAAAAGCCTTTGCCGGTGACCGCTCCCATGCGGGCGCTCATCTCCTGGACCACGCCGACGCCGACGGTCACCAGGACCATGGCCCAGAGCAGGCCATAGCCGTAGGAGGCGCCGGCCGAGGCGTAGGTGGCGATGCCGCCGGCGTCGTTGCCGGCGCTCGCGGCGAGCAGGCCGGGCCCGAGCGCCAGCAGGTAGGAGAGGAGCCGGCGACGCGTCATGCCGCGAAGGCGCGGGCGCCCCGGCGCTGCCAGATTTCGGGGAGGAGGACGGCCAGGGCGTCGTCCACGGTCACCACGCCGACCATCCGCCGCCCGGCGTCGAGGACCGGCACGGCCAGGAGGTTGTACTCGGCGAGAACCCGGGCGGCGTCCTCGGCCTGGTCTTCGGGCTGAACGGTCGGCAGGTCGCCGTCCATGACTTCGGACACCGGCGTGGCCGGATCGGAGAGGATCAGCATGCGCAGGCGCACGAGGCCGAGCATGGCGCCCGACTCGTCGAGCACATAGACGGCGAGCAGCGGGTCCGGGACCTCTTCCAGGGAGCGCACGGCCGCCAGGGTGTCGCCCACGGTCGAGCCGGCCGGCACGCTCACGAAGTCGGTGGTCATGATGCGGCCCACGCTGTCTTCGTCGTAGGCGAGGTGGACCTGGACGTCCGCGGCTTCCTCGGGCTCCATGCGGGCGAGGAGCTGCTCGGCCACGTCGTCGGCCAGGTCTTCGAGGGCGTCCGCGGCCGCGGCCGGGGTCATCTCTTCCAGGATGTCCGCGGCGCGCTCCTGGTCCATGCCTTCGAGCAGGTCGGCCACGCGCTCGTCGCTGACCTCTTCCAGGGTCTCGGCCGCGGTCTCGTTGTCCAGGGCGGAGAGGATCTCGGCGCTCTCGCGGTAGGAGAGGGCGTCGACGATGCGCGCCAGGTCCACCGGGTTCAGGTCGGCCAGGCGGTCGTAGGAGACCTTGAGCTGCACGGGCGCGGCGGTGGCGAGGTACTGGGCGTCGGTCCAGTCGATGATCTGGCGGCCCACGATCCGGCTCGCGAAGGCGCGCGGGCCCAGGCGGCGGAGCAGTGCCTGGGGGCTGATGTCGATGCCGACCACCCGGATGCCGCCTTCGAGGCTGGCGAGCTGCACGTCGTTCACCCGGACGATCCGCCGGCCGGAGACGTCGATGAGCTGGTGGTCGAGCACGTCCTGGCGCAGGAGGACTTCGCCGTCGCGCCGGTTGAAGGGCTGGAGGTCGACGGTGGAGGAGGCCAGCTTGGCGGCGCCGTTCAGTTCCTGGAGGAGACGGCCGGGGACGAAGAAGCGGCGGCGGCCGTCCCGCACGATGATCCCGGCGACGAGCGGGTACTGCGCATCCATCCGGACGATGAGGTCGTCGAGCTTGCCGATGACCTCGCCGGTCTTTCCCTGGACGGGCCGATCGAGGATGGATGCGAGGAAGATCATGGCCGCCTCCTTGGCCCCGCCGCGGCGCGGGACCGGACGCGGCCCGATGATCCTAGCACGGCCCTGGGGTGTTCGGCGGGCGTCAGGCGCCGCCCGGAGGGGTGGTTTCCGACTGGAGATGGTAGCGGGTGGAGCGGCGCTCGCCCGTCCTCCGCACGCGCCCGGACAGGGCGAGGGTGCGGAGAGCCAGACGCAGGCGCGAGGCCGGCGCGCCGGTCTCCCGGACCAGCTCGGTCATGCCCGCGGAGCCGCCCAGGCGCCGGAGGATCTCCAGCACGTGCGAGGCGAAGGATTCGCTCTCGTCCTCGCCCGTCTTGCGGAAGCCCCGCTTCCGGCCCTCCAGGAGGCCGGCCAGGACGCCGCCCTGGAGCAGCTCCATCAGGCGTTCGCCGTCGATCCCGAGCTCCAGGAGCGGGCCGGCCTCGATGACCTCGCCTTCGCCGGTCAGGAAGTCGAGGCGCCGGAGCTGGGCCACCAGGACGCGGATCCGGCGCCGGTCGCCGAGCAGCGGCCGCAGCTCGCGGGCCAGGAAGTCGAGGCGGACCTGGGGGCGCTGCGGGTTCCTCTCCGCGGGGATCTGCCAGCGGGGCAGGACGAGGCGCACCCAGAGGACGACGAGCAGGGCGCAGGCTTCGCTCCCGAGCCCGAGGTTCGAGGCCGCTTCGAAGGCCGGATCGGCCGCCACCTCGGGCGCCAGCCGCAGGCCCACATGGCTGGAGTGGGGGCTGGTGGCCAGGACCAGGCCGACGCTGCGGAGCCGGCGCTCCACGTCGTGGAGGATGTCGGGGACCTCGAGCCCGGGCAGGTCGGCGCGGAGCACGGCGCCGGCCCGGAACAGGCGCGCGCAGATGCGGATGGCGTCGTTCATCGTCTGCGGCTCTCTCCAGGTGAGGGGGAGGGTGGTTTTCCGGTCTCCCGGGCCTGGGCCTCGGCGGCTCGGGCCACGGATCCGGTGTTGAGGAGGGGGTGGGCGGGGAGCACGGGGACCAGCGCGTGCCGGCCGGCCGCAGCCAGCTCCTCCACGCTCCAGCCCAGGAGCGTGCGCACGATCTGCTCGGGGGTGATACCGGCTGGGAGGGCTGGAAGGAGCGGCGAGGCCGGCGCGTTTCCCGGAGCGGCGGGAGCGGCGGCGTGCCGTATCGAGCTCCACGCCTGCCGGCCGAGCGTTGTGAGGGCGAAGCCGGGGCCGGGCTCCAGCCAGCCGCTGCGCTGGAGCGCGCGCAGGGCCTCGCCGCGGACCGGCTCGTTCAGCCAGGAAAGGGCCTCGCCGGGACTGCTTTCCGTGGATACCCTGGCGGTCAGGGACTCCAGGACGGCGGCCCGCACGAGCAGGTCGCGGGGGTTGCGGCCAGCAAGTCCGCGCAACAGGGAATGGAAGGCCTCAAGGGGGCGGACGGCGGCGAGGGCCTGGATCTCTTCGGGCGGAAGCCCGCCGGTCCACTCGGCGAGCCCCTCCCATCCGCCGGCCGGGTCGGGTCTGTCTTTGCCGTAGCTCATCTCCGCGACAACTATATCGGAGATGCGAGCCCATGGGAGGTGACGAGGTGGAAAAAGGATGCGCTTCGTGACCTCCTCCCATCCGGGGTGGACGGGAGGAGGCGGAATGACGCCCGTTCAACGTAGCTCTAAAAGGTTAAGGTCAGTGCCGGCCGGATGCCGCAGGCTGGCCCGAGAGTGAGCTTGGAGCGTCAATGTTGGCTCCTTCATCCACGCCCACTCCGAGGCGGTCGACCAGCTCGCCGCCGAGCCATCCGGTCACCAGGGCGAGGCCGACGGCCAGGGCCGAGAGCCCGATCTCCAGGCCGCCCGGCGCGGTGGGCAGGTCGCGGCGCAGGAACCAGCTCACGACGAAGAGCAGGAGCACCACCACGTTGCCGCCGCCGTGCAGCAGGCCGATCCTCTTCGCCCGGGTGTTGGAGGGGATCGACAGCCAGTCGATGAGCCCGAACGGAGCGGCGACCAGGCCGGAGATGATGCCCGCGGCGATCATGAAGTAGGAGACCTGCGCCCAGTGGGGGCCGCCGGTCGCCAGGTGCAGGATGTCGAACAGCAGGGACGTGCCGAGCAGCCCCAGCGGGAACACGATCAGCATCTGGTGGATCGGATGGCCGAACAAGCGTGCCTTGGCTCTCATGTCCTCCCTCCTTTCGAGGATGGGCACGGGACGCGCGCCCAGGATGGAGAACGGTGCAACGCCTGTGCCGCCTGTCCTATCCCCCTTCAGCCTTGGGTCTTCCGGCGATCGCCAGGAACAGCTCCTGGACGACCTCTTTCAGCTCGACCGTGTAGGTCGCGAGGTCGCGCAGGCTCTGTTCGAGCTGCTCGGAGGTCGGCCGCGACAGCGTGGCGCCGGATCTCGGCCGGACCTTGTAGGTCAGCCGTTCGTCGAGGAGCTGCAGCTTCTGATAGGCGTCCTTGAGTCTCTGCGGGTCCATGTCACTCCTTCGGCTCGGGTGTGTGGGGGAGCTGAAGCGTGAAGTCGATCAGCCGCTCCAGCTCCTCGGGTTTCAGGCGTCTCCGGAAGCCCGGCATCGGTCCGTGGCCCTCGACGATCCTCTGCCGCACGGCGGCCCGGTCCCGGCGGAGGATCATGGGCGACTTGCGGAGGTTGAGATAGGGGTAGAGCTTCACCTTGCGGTCCGGGCCCTGGCCCTCGGCGCCGTGGCAGCGCTTGCAGTAGGACCGGTAGAGGCCCGGGGCGCTGCGGTCGCGGGCGCAGGCCAGGATCAGCCAGACCAGCAAGATCGCCGACAGGGCCACGAGGAGAGGAGCGAGCGCCGTCCTCAATTCGTCGTCCCGCGGGTCTTCTCTCCGCGCAACTGGTGGATGTAGGCCACCACGGCGCGCAGCTCTCCGGGGGTGAGCTGCGTCGGCGGCATCTTGCCGAAGACCCCTGTCGTGACGACCGACTCCCAGGCCCCGTCGTTCCCGCCGGCCCGCCAGAGGTTGTCGGTCAGGTCGGCATAGGTCTCCCCCATGTAGCCGGGGGTGTTGCCGGCGCCGTCGATGCCGTGGCACTCGGCGCAGTGCTTCCTCCAGACCTTCTCGCCCGGGGAGCGCTTGACCACCATGTCCATCAGGTCCTGGCCGTAGTAGGCGACGGCAGCGAGGACGATCAGAAAGACGAACGTGCGGAGCTTCATTTCGGCTCCTCCCTCCGGTGGACCAGGGTCGCGGTCGCCTGGTCGCGCGGCCGGACCACGATCTCGTCGATGTTGACCCGGGACGGCCGGGTGGCGGCCCAAACGATGCAGTCGGCGATGTCCTCCGCGGTCAGCGGCTCCATGCCCTTGTAGACCGCCCTGGCCCGCTCGGCGTCGCCCGCGAAGCGGACCAGGGAGAACTCGGTCTCCACCAGACCGGGCGCGACGTCGGTCACCCGGATCGGCTCGCCGAACAGCTCCAGCCGGAGGGTCCGGGTGAAGGCGCGCTCGGCGTGCTTGGCACCGGTATAGCCCGCGCCGCCGACGTAGGTCTCGAACCCGGCGATCGATCCGAGGTTGACGATGTGGCCGTCGCCCGAGGCCCGCAGCCGGGGGAGGAGCGCGCGGGTCATCCGCATCGTGCCGAGGACGTTGGTCTCCCACATCCAGCGCCACTTGTCGTCCACGGCGCCCTCGATCCTCTCCACCCCCTGGGCGCCGCCCGCGTTGTTGACCAGCAGGTGGATCGCCTCCGGGAGCCTGGAGACAAAGGATTCGACGCTGGCCGGGTCGGTGACGTCCAGGGTGATCGCCGTGGCGCCGACCGGCTCCATCAATTCGCGGAGCCGGTCCTCGCGCCGGGCGCCGGCGAACACCTGCCAGCCGGCTTCGGCCAGGGCGCGGGCGGTGGCGGCGCCGATGCCGGAGCTGGCGCCGGTCACGACAGCGGTCTTGGTCATGGGCAGATTCTCCTAGACTTCGGCCGACGGGCAAAGATCGGCGATGCGGCAGGCCGGGCATTCCGGCTTGCGCGCCTTGCAGACCTTGCGGCCGTGGTCGATCAGCAGGTGGGACCAGAGGGTCCAGTCCTCGCGCGGAATGAGCGGAATCAGGTCGCGCTCGATCTTCTCGGGGTCGGTCTCGGCGGTCAGCCCGAGCCGCCGGGACAGGCGCTGGACGTGGGTGTCCACGACCACCCCCTCGTTCTTCCCGAAGGCGTTGCCCAGCACCACGTTGGCGGTCTTGCGGCCGACGCCGGGCAGGGCCTTGAGCTGGTCCATGGTGGCCGGGACCTCGCCGCCGTGCTCGGCGACCAGGGTCCGGCCGAGGTTCTGAACGCTGCGCGCCTTGTTGCGGTAGAAGCCGGTGGTGCGCACCAGCTCCTCGAGCTCCCCGATCGGGATCTCCGCGTAGTGCTTCGCGGTGGGGCAGCGCCGGAACAGGGCCGGCGTGGCCGCGTTGACCCGCTCGTCCGTGCACTGGGCGGCGAGGACGGTGGCGACCAGGAGCTGGAGCGGGCTCTCGAAGTCGAGCGAGCAGCGGCTGTCCGGGTACTCGGCCCGGAGGCGCGCGAGGATCTCTCCGGTCCGCGCCTTGCGGGCCTTCCCCGACTCGCGCTTGGCCTGGGCAGGGGTGATGCCGCTCATTTGTCGTCCGAGGTGAAGGCGCGCACGATCCAGTTGAACGCAGCGATCAGGGTGCCGCCCAGGATGGCCGGCAGGCAGCCGTCCACCCGCAGGCCGGCGAGGAGGGCGTCGGCCAGATAGAGCATGAGGCCGTTGATCACCAGGTAGAACAGGCCGAGCGTGACCAGAATCAGGGGGAACGAGAAGAAGCTGACGATCGGCTTGACGATCAGGTTGATCAGGCCGATGACCAGCCCGGCGATGAGCAGGTAGAGCAGGCTGCCCTGGTAGTGGATCCCCGGCACCAGGGTGGCGGCGATCAGCAGGGCGACGCCGTTGAGGACGATCTGCACTAGGGCGCGCAGCATGGGATGGGCCCTCCTTGGTCGGAGGATCTTAGCAGCAAGAGACCTCACCCCCTGTCCCCCTCTCCCATCTCCCGCCCACACCCCGCCGGGAGAGGGGGGACGTGACTGGGGCGGTGCAGCCGGATTCCGGCAAGCCGGTCGGGATGCGTTCCCCCTCTCCCGGGGGCGGAGGGGCGGGAGATGGGAGAGGGGGCTAGGGGGTGAGGTTTTCGCAGATCTCCCGCGCCGCCTCGACCGCCTTGCGCTCATTGTCGAAGGTGAGGCGGGCGAGGCCCTCTTCCCAGGTCATCCACTCGGCGCCGGAGACCTCCTCGGGGTCGAAGTTCGCCGGGTCGCCGCTCACGTAGTCCAGGAGGAAGTAGTCCACGGTCTTGTGGATGCGGCGCTTGCGGCGGTCCACGAACCAGTATTCGATGCCGGGGAGCGGGGCCCGGATGGTGCCGGTCACGCCGGTCTCTTCCTGGACCTCGCGGATCGCGGCCTGCTCGGGGGTCTCGCCCTCTTCGATGTGGCCCTTGGGGAGCTGCCAGCGGCGGCCTTCCAGGACCGAGATGAGGAGGATGCGCGAGCCGTTCACGATCAGCCCTCCCGCCGAGCGATGGTCCTCGATGCCGGCGGCGTTTGGCGCCGGGGGCGCCTGCGACCGATCCGGCCTGGGGCCGCGGGCCCGGGTCCGTCGCGGGCGCTTCAGTTGGTCGGCTCCTCGTCGTTCGACTTCGTCCACGACGGGAGCGAGGACGGGTCGACGCCCACCGAGCGCAGGGCTTCGCACCACACCTCCTCGGGGTCGGGGGCGAAGATCAGATCGGCGCGGACCGGCGCGGTCAGCCAGTCGTTGCGGAGGATCTCCTGGAGGAGCTGGCCGGAACCCCAGCCGGCATAGCCCAGGAAGAGCCGGAAGGCGTCCGGCGGCGTCTTGGCCAGGCGCGAGAGGTCGCCGATGTGCTGCGTGATGGCCACGCCCGGCAGCACCTCGCTCGCGGCCTCGGTCTCCGCCTCGCCCGGGGCGAAGAGCACGGTGCCGAGCTGGGGCTGCACCGGGCCGCCGAAGTGGGCGACGGCCGCCTCCCCGCCCTGCCAAGCCACCTCCATCCCGTGCAGGATCTCGGTCAGGCGGATCTCGGTGGGCCGGTTCACGATGAAGCCGAAGCTCCCTTCCTCTTCATGATGGAGGAGCAGCACGACGCTCTTATGGAAGAACGGGTCCACCACCTGGGGCATGGCCAGAAGGAGGACGGGGGTGGTCAGGTCGGAGGCGATCACCGACATGCAGCCCATCTTACCCCGCCCGGCTCCGCATGACAGCCATGCGCTCCTGCTGATATCGTTGAAATCCCCCCCGGATCCCCGCCCCGGGGGCCGAGGAGAAACCATGAACGATAGCTTTGGAAGCCGCGCGTCCCTCCAGGCCGGGGGGCGCGAGATCCGTATCGCCCGGCTCGACGCGCTCGAGCGCCGCGGCTGGAACCTGTCCCGCCTGCCGTACGCCCTGCGCATCCTGCTCGAGAATCTCCTGCGCCTGGAGGACGGCAAACTGGTGTCCGCCGACGACGTCGAGGCGCTCGCCACCTGGGACCCGCAGGCCGTGCCGTCGCGCGAGATCGCCTTCATGCCGGCCCGCGTGCTCCTGCAGGACTTCACGGGCGTGCCGGCGGTGGTCGATCTCGCGGCCATGCGCGACGCCATGGCGGCCATGGGCGGCGATCCCACGAAGATCAACCCGCTCCAGCCGGTCGAGCTGGTCATCGACCACTCGGTCCAGGTGGACGAGTACGGCAGCGCCGCGGCCTTCCTGATCAACGCCGAGCGCGAGTTCGAGAGGAACCGCGAGCGCTACGCCTTCCTGCGCTGGGGCCAGACCGCGTTCAACAACTTCCAGGTGGTGCCGCCGGACACGGGCATCGTCCACCAGGTCAACCTGGAGTACCTGGCCCGGGTGGTGATGGAGGGCGAGGTGGACGGCCAGCTCTACGCCTATCCGGACACGCTGGTCGGCACCGACTCGCACACCACGATGATCAACGGCCTCGGCGTGCTGGGCTGGGGCGTGGGCGGCATCGAGGCGGAGGCGGCCATGCTCGGCCAGCCGGTCTCGATGCTGATCCCGCAGGTGGTCGGCTTCCGGCTCGCAGGCAGCCTGCCCGAAGGGTCCACGGCCACGGACCTGGTGCTGCGGGTCACCGAGATGCTGAGGAAGAAGGGCGTGGTCGGCAAGTTCGTGGAGTTCTTCGGTCCGGGCCTGTCGAGCCTGCCGCTCGCGGACCGCGCGACGATCGCCAACATGGCCCCGGAGTACGGCGCGACCTGCGGCATCTTCCCGGTGGACCAGGTGTCGCTGGAGTACCTCAAGTTCTCCGGCCGGCCGGCGGAAAGGATCGCTCTGGTCGAGGCCTACATGAAGGAGCAGGGTCTCTTCCATACGCCGGAGACGCCGGAGCCGGTCTACACCGACACCCTGGAGCTCGACCTGGGGACGGTCGAGCCGAGCCTCGCGGGTCCGCGTCGGCCGCAGGACCGGGTGCGGCTCGGGGACGTGAAGAGCTCGTTTTTGAAGGAGCTGGAGACCATGACCGCCGCGGGCCGCAGCGGCCGGGTCAAGCAGCCGTCCCCCGGCCACCAGGTGGCGGGCGGCACCGCGACCGGGACCGCCGTCGCGGAGCACGAGGTGACCACGACCGAGGCCGACGCCGCGGCCGGCGAGCTCCAGCACGGCTCGGTGGTCATTGCGGCCATCACGAGCTGCACGAACACGTCGAACCCCTCCGTGATGGTGGCCGCGGGCCTGGTCGCCAAGAAGGCGGTGGAGCGGGGGCTCGAGGTCAAGCCGTGGGTCAAGACCAGTCTCGCGCCCGGCTCGAAGGTGGTCACCGAGTACCTGCGCGAGGCGGGGCTCACGCCGTACCTGGATCAGCTCCGGTTCAACCTCGTGGGCTACGGCTGCACGACCTGCATCGGCAACAGCGGTCCGCTGCCCACCGAGATCTCGAAGGAGATCGAGGCCCGCGACCTGGTGGCGGTCGCGGTGCTCTCGGGCAACCGGAACTTCGAGGGCCGGATCAACTCGGACGTGCGGGCCAACTACCTGGCTTCGCCGCCGCTGGTGGTGGCCTACGCCCTGGCCGGGCGGATCGACGTCGATCTCCAGACCGAGCCGCTGGGCACGGGCAAGGACGGTCAGCCGGTGTATCTCAAGGACATCTGGCCGAGCCGCCGGGAGGTGGAGGAGACGATCCTGCGCGGCCTGCGGGCGGAGATGTTCCAGAGCGAGTACGCCAATGTGTTTGCGGGCGACGAGCGCTGGAACGGCCTCGACGTGCCGCAGGGCGATACGTATGCCTGGGACCCGGAGTCCACCTACGTCCGTCTGCCGCCGTACTTCCAGGACATGCCGGCCGAGCCGGCGCCGGTCGAGGACGTGAAGCGGGCGCGGGTGCTGGGCCTGTTCGGGGACAGCATCACGACCGACCACATCTCGCCGGCCGGCTCGATCAAGGCGTCGAGCCCGGCGGGCAAGTACCTCCAGGAGCACGGCGTGGCGCCGAAGGACTTCAACTCCTACGGCGCGCGGCGCGGCAACCACGAGGCGATGATGCGGGGCACGTTCGCGAACGTCCGCCTGCGCAACCGGCTGGTGCCGGAGATCGAGGGCGGCTTCACGCTCCATCTGCCGGACGGCGAGCCGCTGTCGATCTACGACGCGGCCATGAAGTATGAGGCCGAGGGGGTGCAGACGGTCATCCTGGCCGGCAAGGAGTACGGCACCGGCTCGTCGCGCGACTGGGCGGCGAAGGGACCGCGTCTCCTCGGCGTGCGCGCGGTGATCGCGGAGAGCTTCGAGCGCATCCACCGCAGCAACCTGGTCGGCATGGGCGTGATGCCGCTGGAGTTCCTCGAAGGCCAGAACGCGGACAGCCTGGGCCTCACCGGCCGGGAGACCTTCGACATCGACGGCCTGGCCGCCGGAGTGGCGAACGGCTTTCCGGAGGACCGGCAGGTCGCGGTCCGGGCGACCTCGGACGACGGCAATGTCACGGAGTTCAAGGCCCGGGTGCGGCTCGACACCCCGCAGGAGGTCGAGTACTACCGGCACGGCGGGATCCTGCACTACGTGCTGCGGCAGTTGCTGCGGGGGTGAGGGCCCAAAAAAATCCCCGCGCCGTGGAGGGAGGTCGGCGCGGGGGGAGGAGAGGGAGCTGAAGGAGATGGTCGGAGTATGGCCTCCGGGGCGGGTCCAACTCCCGGGACAACCCGCCCTCTCACTGTTGAAAACCTGACCGACCCCCGCGCCATTCCCGCCCCTCGGCTAGAATCCGGGGCATGCGGATCTATCTCACAGGCGGCACCGGCTACATCGGCAGGGCGCTGGCGCAACGGTTGGTCGAGGCGGGCCACGAGGTCCGGGCGCTGGTCCGGGCGACGAGCAACGCCCAGCCTCTCCAGGACCTCGGCGTTGCCACTTTCGTGGGCGACATCCAGGACCGCTACTCGCTGCGGGAGGGGATGTCCGGCGCCGACTGGGTGATCCATGCCGCGGCCGATCTGGACCTCACCGGCCCGCCGGACCGGATGCGCCAGACGAACATCCAGGGGAGCGAGAACGTGGCGTCCCTCGCCTACAAGCTGGGGGTGGGCCGGTTCCTCTCCGTCTCCTCCATGGCCTACTTCGGCGGCAGCCCGGACGACGGCAGCCTGGGCGACGAGACCCAACGGCCCATGGAGCCG
>DATANP010000457.1:0-12362 GCA_036266195.1 Thermoanaerobaculia bacterium
CTGTACTCGATCCAGGCGGGCCTCAAGCTGTCCGCGCAGAGATATGAAAGGTTCCATCCGCCGCGTCCGGCGCTCTATGGAAACTGGACGGTGGAGGATTTCGCGCGCGACGGCAAGGACGTGCCGCTCTACACGGAACCGGACCGGTGGCGGCTGGTTCAGTTCGTCAAGCCCGGCTCGCTCCGGATCGAGCAGATGGCCGGAGCCTGGAAGACCTACGATCTCATCCTGGACATGGAAAGGAAGACGATGACGCTCGGGCCGCCAGGCTCGGCCCTTTCCTTCCAGCAGCCGGAGAAGGATGTGCTCCTCCTCGAAGGGCAGGTGGAGGGCCGCCGGGTGCGGGCGAAGCTGCGCAAGATGCCGCTCATCCGCCGGACGACGTGACCGGCGTCCGGCTAATCCGGCCTGAACGTCCAGTGGATCACGGATGGTATGTTCATGGCCGTGGAGATGGCCTTCTTGACGCCGGCGTCCTTCTCCTGATTCAGCCGTTCTTTCAAGGCGGCCTTTGCCTTGGAGCCGCCGATCTTTCCGAGCGCGAGCGCCGCCTCGATCCTGACTCTCGGCTTCATATGAACCCTGAGGATGACGATCACCAGGTCCACTGCCTTCTGATCCCCGATATCTCCCAGCGCAGTCACGATCGCTGCCGCCATAGGCTCTTCATCGTGTGATTTCACGAGCTGTTTCAACAGCGGCTCCGTCGCGCTCTTTTGCCGGAACTTTCCCAAAGCTTCGATGGCAGGGAGCTTGACCTCATCCTTGCCGGTTTCCATCTGGTGGATCAGCTCTGCCGTAATGGCCTGCTTCTCACGGATGTCTCGCACGTGAAAGGCAGCTCTCCCCAGCGCGAAGATGATCTGGGCCTTCAGACCGTCGTCCGTCTCGGCCTGGAGCGCCTTGAGCAGATCCGTCGCGGTCTGCCCGCCGGTCACCCCGGGGAGTCCCTGCGCCGCTATCTTTCTCTCGTCGGGATCCTTGCTCTTCAGCAGGCCGCTCAACTTCGAGAGCGCCGCCGTGCCGCCGATCTTGGCGAGCGCATCCGCTGCCGCCTGCTTCAGCAGGAACTTCTGCGTGGGGGAGAAATCCCTCTTGGGCGACGCGAACCGGTCTTCGAGCAGGGCAACGAGCGTCAATACGGCAAGCTCTGACCGCAACTCGCCAAGCCTGTGGATCGCCGCCAGCTTTCTTTGGAACTCCAGGGTCATCCGACCTTCGAAGCTGAGCGCGCGGTTTTCTGCCGTGTAGAGCTTCAACGGCAGTTGTCCCTCCCTGACGATGGCAAGCTGGTCATTGACTTCGATGAGGGAGGGCTGCGCCGTGGACGGCGACGGTCCTCCCGGCGCGGGCTGGCGCTGAAGGATGGCTTGCGAGCTTCGCTGCTGCGCCACATGCGTCAGCTCGTGGGCCAGCAGCCGCGCTCCCTCTCCCGTCCGGGGCGAGTATTCTCCCGCGCCGAACACGATATCCCGGCCCAGCGTGAAAGCCCGGGCGTCGACGCTGTGGGCGAGCCTCGCCGAGCGGTCATCCGAATGGATTCGTACGGCCGCGAAGTCGTGTCCGAACCTGGACTCGAAGAAAGCACGCGAAGATTCGGGGAGAGGCGCACCGCCACCGGAGAGGCTCCGGATTTCGGATGCGACACGGCCGTCGATCTCTCCAGCCGCGTCTTGCGCCGTCGGGCTGACGTGCGCCGGAGCAGCGGCGGGAGAGGCATCCGGCTCCTTTCGCATCACCTGCTCCGCCATGCGGTCTGCCTGCTGCTCAAGCGGACCGCCGGCCCGTCCGACGGCGAGCTTCTTCGGCTGTGAGGTCGAAGACTGTGGTGTCCGACCGGGCGTAGCCTGCTGACTGGCCTTCGGCCCGCGTGGAAAATCGCGCATGGAGCCCTCCCTGCGGCCTGCTCGGCCCCTCTCTTTGGAGAGATACGCGGAAAGTCCTCCAACCCCGCCAAGGCCGAAGCGGACCTCAACCCGCGGTCGTCAAACCGCCCATCTCCTCCAGCACGATGCCGGTGACGTAGGAGGAATCGGCGTCGCTCGCCAGGAAGACGTAGGCCGGGGCGATCTCCTCTGGCTGGGCCGCGCGCCCGATCGGTTGGTCCTTGCCGAACTCCTTGATCTTTTCCGGAGCCGCGCCCTGATCGGCGGGGTTCAGCGGCGTCCACACCGGGCCGGGAGCCACGGCGTTGACGCGGATACCCTTCGAGACCAGTTGCTGCGCCAACGCCTTGGTGAAAGCGTTGACCGCTCCCTTGGTGGAGGAATAGTCGAGCAGTTCCTTGGTCCCCATCAGGCCCGTCTCGGAGCTGGTGACGATGATCGCGCTGCCCGGCTTCATGTGCCCGACGGCGGCCTTGGACAGGTGGAAAAGGGCATCGACGTTGGTGCGGAAGGTGCGGCTCCACTCCTCCTCGCTGATGTCCTCGATGCTCTCCTTGCGGTTCTGCCAGGCGGCATTGGAGACGAGGATGTCCAGGCGGCCCAGCTCGCGCGCGGTCCGCTCCACGACGTCGCGGCAGAACTGCGGGTCGGTCAGATCGCCGGCGAGACTCAGGCACTTCCGCCCCTCCTCCTCGACGGCCTTGCGCGTCACATCCGCATCCTGCTGCTCCTCGGGCAGATGGACGATGGCCACGTCCGCGCCTTCGCGGGCATACAGATAGGCCACGGCCCGGCCGATCCCGCTGTCGCCGCCGGTCACCAGCGCCACCTTGCCCTCCAGCTTGCCGGCCGCCTTGTACCGCGGGGCCCGCCACCGCGGCTGCTGCTCCATCTCCGCCTCGATCCCCGGCTTCTCCAGCTTCTGCCCGGGATAAGGCGGCTTGGGCTCGCTCTGGATCTGCGGCTTTTCCTCCCGGGTCTGCTTCTCCTGCTGAACTTCCTCGGTTGTGTGCGCCATGGTTGCTGCCTCCTTCGATGTCTCGCTTCCCGGAGGCTTGCAAGAGAAATACCCGCCCTACCCGCCAGAGTCCGTTGGCAGCTTTGCGCCCAGCCAACCGCTGATGCCCGCGGACATGACGCGAACGTCGTCGTACCCCATCTGCTCGGCACGGCGGGCTGCGTTGGGCGCCTTTCGGCACAGGAAGTTCGAACAGTAGAACACGAGAGTCGAGCCCTTCTCCGACGGGAGATCGCGCTCCGCATAGCCAAGCGGATCCAGGTTTCGGGCACCTGGGACCCGGGCCTGGACCCAACTCTGCCGGGAATTCACGTCGATCACTGTTACGGGATGATCCTGCATCAAGCGGTGGAGCTCGTTGGGAGACACCGTTTTCAAGCCCATCAGCTTTGCGAACATCAGGCCGTCCTCCTCTCAGGCGGGAGCCGTCCATATGGACAGGCACCTCTACATACGGCACTGGAGCCCACGAGTTCTCTTCTCTGCGCCATGGATGGAGCGTCTCGCTGGTGCCTCCCTTCTGCGCCCGGCCTATCGGGCCGGCAGACCTCAGCCCGAGGCCGAGGCCGAAGGCCGACGCCTCGGGAAACAAATCCATAACAAACTCCGCGGCCTGAAGGGTCGCGAGAGTCCGCGTCGTCCGAGAAAAAACTTCCCGCGACCTTCTTGGCGACGAGACGCTCGGACGATTCGCCAGAGTCTCGAACAATCCGCAGCAGGTGTCCGCCAGAGCATCGGCGACCTCCTTGCACCTCCCGCATCCTATTAGGTGACACCTTTGGGGCACCGTTTCCGCTTGCTCATGCCTTGCGATACACTCTAATCCTTACTGTCTAACGGCGGATTACATGCCGTCGCCTTGAACCGAGGACGAGCGATGCCAAGATTCGAACTTCATCCAGAGGCAGCAAACGCGCTCAAGACGAGCATTTCGATCGTATCAGGAGGGAAACACAGGGATTGGCTGCCGTGTCCCTCACTATTGAGTCGGACGAGGAGTATGCCTGCGAGCAGTGCCTCGAGAAAGCGGAGCAGGCGGTCGCTCTCCTCCGTGTCATGCATCCAGTAAACACTTCGCCAAACACAGCCCTCTACGTACGACCTCTGGGGAGCGAAAATCTTGAGAGCTATCAAGCTTATCGTTATGAGAACTGTGTGTTTCAGGGCCGGAAGGTGCATGCTCGCTGGCCTTTCCCAAGTTTCTGGGAGATACCCAAAGAGGAGCACCAGCAGAGGCTTCTACAGAATTTGATTGGCATCTTTGCAGCAGAACAGCGTACCGACTTTCAACAGCGCCTCTTCGACGCATCGCTTATCTACTCGCAGAATAATGTGGCAAAGGAGCCTTACGCGAAACTGATATTCTGCCTCGTAGCCGTGGAATCCATGCTGGTTAAAGATCCGTCCGAGCCAATACAGGACAACATCGGCGAGCGCATGGCCTACCCCGCATATCAAGAAAAGTTCAAGACAAACCCGGCTCCCGAGGTGTGCGGAGCACCTCTGCTCCGCACACCTCCGGCATAGCCCCTCCTCTTCCAGCAGACGGGCTATCCCGGGCGGGATGGCGGCGGCCTTGGACACGGTGGCCGCCATCCTTCCGAATTGTCAATGAACCCATGAAACTTCAACTGCACCGACAGACTCTTATACGAGCCAGCCTGCCGATCCGTCGCACCTGGCGACAGGCGAGCGCCCATTCTACACAGCCGGGCGCCGTTTGATGCCCATCCCTCCAAAAGCCGTATGTAGCTACAGAATCAGCCCCCTCAAAACGGGCTTGGCGGGCGGGACGAGGCCTCACCCCTGTGGGAGGCTGGGAAGGCTGCTATATCGCGTTGTAACCTTCCCTGGGCCAATGCAAACTCCCCCAGCGAAATGTAAGGTTCCCTGGCGGAATGGAAGCTTACAACGGGCCAGGGAACGTTACTTTCGGCCAGGGAACTTTGCAACCGCCCAGGGAAGTTTGCAATGGCCTGGGGAACTCTGCATTGGGCCAGGGAAGTTGACAACGGCCCAGGGAAGTTTGCAACGGCGTGGGGGACTTTGCAACGGGCCAGGGAACCTTACTTTGGGCTGGGGAAGCTTGCAATGGCCCAGGGAAGTTGACATTGCGCTGGGGAACGTTACAACGCCGCAAATAAGCTTACATCGCCTCCGTGCCGCCCAAAAACCGCCCTCTTATGCCTCGTTACCCATCCTCCGCCCCGCCGGAGAAGCAGACCCTTCCTTATTATATAGGCACCACAGGCTCGTGAGAAGCGTTTTCGACCCCCTGAATTTTGTAACTACCTACGGATTTCGCAGTGACCGGCTCAATCCGGCCGCCAGGTGTGTATCATCGGCGGCCTCGAAGGCGACGGATCGGTGGCATCGTCCGTATACCTTCAAGCTCGGCCGGCTTGCCGGCCGCCGGTTCTTTGACAAGCGACGTACCGTAGGAAGCCGGGGGGCTGTGCGGCCAGCCCTCCGGTCAGGAGAGGTGTGCCGGCGCCCCGGCTACCCGGGCGGGGCGCCGCAGGCCTCGGGCGGCGGGCTCAGGCGCACGATCACCACGTCGGGATCGATGTATCCGGGCCGGAAGAAGCCTTGCAGGGACTCGCTCTCGAAGAGGTCGCGCCGCTCCTCCAGATAGGGGCGGTCCAGAACCAGGGTGTTGACCCCCATGCCCAGCCCCATCATGCAGAGGAGACGCTCGGACGGGAAGTTCTCGTCCATGTCCACCTGGAACGTGCCGTAGCCGGAGGGAAAGTAGCCCGAATAGCCGTTGAGCAACGGCCGGTGGTGGTCGATCTGGGCGAACATCCGCCACGTCTCCACTTCGTAGTCGGAGACGTGCAGCCCGCGCGGAAACGGGACGTGCGCCACGATCAGCTTTCCCGGCTGCTTGCGCAGCCACTCCGCCCAGGCGGTGCGCGGGGTCGTGGGGGTCGGCACCAGGTTGCCGGGAGAGGCGAGGTTCTCGGCGGCCGCCAGAACTCCCAGGGCGATCGCGAGAATCTTCCCGGTGTTTCCGCGCCAGGAGGAGAGACGGGCCAGGGCCAGCGCGGCCAGCGCCGCGAGCAGGGCCTGGGAGATTGCCGCGGCCCGGAACGGGCTGCGCAGCGTGCGGAGGCCAGGCACTACCTCCCGCAGGTTGGCGAAGGGCCGCCAATCCCCGATCCTCAAATTCAGACCGAGCGCGAGCAGCACGCCGATCACGACGCAGGCGAGAAGGCAGACGATCCAGAGCCTCCGCTCCCCCTGGCGCCAGCCGAGCCAGGCGCCCGCCGCTCCCAGGCCGAGGAGGAGAAAGCCGGGAAAGAGGCCTCCTGTATCCCCGCTGTAGGAGTCCTCGCGGGACGGAAACGCGAGACGGGAGGAGCCGGGGCGGGTCGCGAAGTCCTCGGGTTGGGCCGAGAGGGCCGCCACGACCTCCTCGGACCGGCTGAATTTGTATTTCTCATGGAAGGAGCTGACCGTGCCGGCGATGGGCGCGATCACGAGGGCCCCGACGATCCCCAGGGCGCCGAGCGTCGCGATCGACCGGAAGCGGAACCTCTGCTCCACCAGCGCCACGATTCCCGCCAGGAGAAGAAAGGGCAGGCTCAGGAGCGCCATCTGCTGCCCCGCCAGGAACTGCGCGGCGAACGACAGGACCGCCAGCGCGGTGGGTTTCCACCCGCCTTCCTTTCCAAAGCGGATCAGAGCGGCGAGCGCCCAGATCGTGCCGAAGAGGGGGAGCACGGGGAGCACTCCCAGGACCTTGGCGGTATAGGGAAGGGTGACGCCGGCGAGCGCCGCGAGCAGGGCCGCGCTCCGCGTCGCGCCGAGCGCCCGCGCCAGGCTGCCGGTGGCGAGTCCGTTGCAGACCAGGGTGAACAGGATCGCCAGGTTGTAGATCGCGGCCGGCGGAGCCCCCATCCACCAGAGAGGCGAGAGGGTCACCCCTTGCAGGAGCAGCGGCTCAGAAAAAGTGAAAGTTCCTTCGAGGGGATGGAAGATGGGCGCGTTCCAGAGCCCGTCAAAGCCGTGCGGCACGCGGTCCGCGTCCCACCACAGGGTCCACAGGTTGAACAGCGGAACGGTGGCCTCGTGCTCGGTGCCGAGCGGCAGGGCATGGGCGATGGCAGGCAGGAGAGGCCAGGTGGCCACGATCGCCGCCAGCAGGCAGACGACGAAAGGGACGAGGCGGCGCAGCCAGGGATGGAAGGTCATAGAGAAGGAGGCTCCAGGTGCGCCGGCGGGACCTCCATTGCCACGCCGGCGCACGCTGGATTCAGAGGCAGGACTCTACTACTGCTCGATAGCCCGCTGCACGTCGCGGACCACGTCTTCGACCTGGGTGCCCTTGAGGGAGTCGGTGAAGCTGTTCTCGACCGCCGGAATCAGACGACCCTTCGAGTCGATCTCATAGCGGCCTTCCGGAGAGATCACCATGTAGGTGCCGTCACCGCGGTCGCTCAGGAACATCAGGTAGGTGTGGCCCATCTTGTAGCTCGGGTCCTCGTCGAAGCGGTTCTGGAAGTTGCCGTTCTGGTAGAGGACGAAGGTCTGGTTCTCACCGAGATCGCCCTTGCGGCTGTCCATGACCTGGAAGGTCACGCGCTGCGTGGGGATGCGGGTCACGTAGTTGTCGTTCTCGGCGCGGCTCACGATGGGCTTGCCGTCGCTCACGCCGGTCATCGTCGCGACGACGACGTGGGTCGCGATCTTGGTGGCCTCGTGGAGGCTGTGGGGGTGGTTGTACCAGAAGGCGTGGATGCGGGGCGCGAGGCCGCCGGGGCTGCCGTGCTCGCCGAACACCTCGCTCGGATCGGCCTTCCGGTTGGCGTACATCGAACCGATCTCGTTGATGTTCGCCTGGACGATCGTGTAGTGGGTACCGATGTCGTACCAGTAGCCACCGCCCATGCAGCCGCCGTCATTGGAGTGATCGAGGCCGAAGGTGTGGCCGACTTCCTGGCAGTGGACGCCGCGGGCGGCGTTCGTGGTCCACGAGTAGTAGGTGTTGAGCTGCGCGGTCGCCCGCAGGATGGTGCAGCCGCTGTAGTTGGTGATGGTGGCGAGACCGCCCCAGCCGGTGTTGCCGGAGTTGGCGTTGAAGACATAGGTCTCCTCGCCCGAGCTCACCGAAGAGAGATTGAGGATGGTCAGATTGTTCCAATCGCTGACCGCCGCGCTCGCGCTGCTGGTGGTATTGCGGATCCGCACATTGCGGTCCGCCTGGATCCAGCAACCCCACCGCTTCGCTTCCGCGGCGTTTCCAGCAAGTCCGGCGATGAGCAACGCTCCAGCAATTACCATCGATCTGCGATTCATGCTCTTGCCTCCGACTGACAAAAAGGTTGAACTTTCTCCCCCACTGCGGGGGCATTCCCAACGGTTCACCCACACCCTGTGGCTGAACCGCAGAACCCCTTTTGATTTCTTCCGCCTCTCGGTGAGCACACGTCTACTGCGCGCTCAGAGTTTTACTTCCGGCGAAAGAGAGAACCAGCCGATTCTTACCGCGCTGCCAATTCCGAAAGCGTCCGGGGGCTTCCCCGGCAGCTCCTACTGCTTGCTTCTACTAGTGGTGGTACACCGGCCCCGGAAAAGCGGGACACGTTCCGCGAAGAATCTTTAGAGAATCTTTGGCTGATCTACTTCACTTGCCGCAACCAGTCCAGTCTGGCCGGGTGGTACTTGTGCCAGCGGTAGGGCCGGCCCAGCTTCAGCAGCTCGGGGACGGTCACGAAGCGGTAGCGGTCCCCGAGGTCGGTCAGGAGCTGCTCCACGGCGGCCCGCATGGGGGCGCGGTCGCGCCAGGTCTCGTCCACTGTCGTGTACAGGGTGTCGTGGAGCAGGACTATGCTGCCTCGCCGGAGGCGGCGGTAGATCCTTGCCAGGAGGACGTCGGCGGGGTCGTCCCGCCAGTCCTCGGCCACCACGTCCCAGAAGACCACCTGGTGGCCGGTGCGCAGGGCGTCCAGACGCGAGCCGGGCATCTGCTCGCCGTAGGGCGGCCGGAACAGGCGGGCGCCGTACGGGGCGAGGGCTTCGTCGCACCACTCGATCTGCTTGCGTCGGAAGCGGCCCGTGAGCAGCGGCATGGAGAGGTGGTCCAGGGTGTGGTTGCCGATGGCATGGCCGCCTTCCGCCACACGCTTCACCAGCTCGGGCCAGCGGCGCGCGCTGCGGCCCACCATGAAGAAGGTAGCGCGGGCGCCATGGCGCTCCAGGATGTCCAGGAGGGGCGGGGTGTCTTCGGGATGCGGGCCGTCGTCGAAGGTGAGGGCGATGGCCGGCTCCCGTGTGGCGACCCGGATGAGGCTGCCGAGCGGGAGCGCGCTCGCGGAGAGGACGCCCTTGACCAGCTCCTTGAGGCGCGGGACGGCGCCCGCGCTCAAGGAACGTTCGTACGGGAGGAGGTCACTTGGCGGTGGCAAGCACGTCCGCGGGCGGCTTGAAGACCAGCCCCTCCCGGTCCTCCGGCGGGTTCGGGTCGTAGATCCGGATGATCTCCTCCGGCACCGGCGCGAGGTCCGAGGCGCGCCGCAGCTCGAAGAGGGTGGTGCCCGTGCACTCGCGGTCGAGGTTCGGCGCGCCACCCTGGGTTGCCAGCTCGTCGTGGTGGGCCGTCCGGAAGTCGATGCTGAAGCGCGAACGGCCCGAGGTGTTCTCCACGGTCGAGTGCAGGTGCGCTCCGGAGAAGAGGATCAGGCCGCCGGGCGGACAGACGACGCGGAACGAGGGCTCGAGCTCCAGCTCCTCCAGCGCCCGCGGCTGCTTGCGCGTGTCCGTCTTGACCTGCGAGGACGACTGCGCACGGCCCACCCGGTTCCACTCGTAGTGGTTGTACTCGTTGGAGCTGTTCTTGATCGGCCTGTCCCAGTAACGCTGGTGGAACGCGAACGAGCTTTCGGACTCGAAGTCGAACACCGGCAGCCACCAGTTGAGCTGGCACATCGGGGAGGAGTACCAGATGTCCCGGTGCGGATGGAGGACGTAGGCCACGCCCGCGTTCAGGTAGCCGCCGCTCGTGGCCACACGCATGCGGGGGACGTCGAAGTAGGTCTTCTCCATGTCCGACCCGAGGTCTTCGAGGAGGTTCAGCAGCAGCTCCTTGGTCTTCGGGTGGTGGATGAACCGGGGCTTGAGGGGGCCGACGATCTCGACGAAGCGCTCCACCGGCAGGTTGTCCTGAGCGTGGACCGGGTCGAGCGGGTGGAAGGCCTGCTCGATCAGCTCGCCGGCCCAGTCGGTGAGGGCCTTGGTGCTCGGGCGGGGCGAGTACACGAAGACGTGCCCCTGGTACAGCGCCTGGCGCCGCTGCTCGTCGTTCTTGTTGGAATCGAAATAGATGGTGCTCATGGGCGAGTCCCTTTGCCTGGAAAGCGGAACGGAGAGCCCGACTCTATCACAGCAACCTCACCCCCTGGCCCCCTCTCCCATCTCCCGCCCACCCGACCCCGGGAGAGGGGGAACGTGGCTGGGACGGTGTAGCTGAATCCTGGCAAAGAGGTTCGGATGCGTTCCCCCTCTCCCGGCGGGGGCCGGGGCGGGAGATGGGAGAGGGGGCCAGGGGGTGAGGTAGACTCCCCCGCCGTGAGCTCCTCTGTCCGGCTGACCCTGGCCGCCCTGTCCCTGTTCCTCCTCGTGTTCCCGCTCGCCCTCGGCAAGCCGGGTCTGCCGACGCATCTCAAGGCGGACGAGGCGGCCTATTACCTGATGTCGCTCAGCCTCGCCCACGACGGCGACCTGCGGCTGGAGGTGAAGGACGTCGACCGCCTGTTCCAGGAGTTCCCCTACCAGCCGGTGAACAACCTGATCCTGATGACCCGGGACGGCTGGCAAACGGTCCACTACGGCAAACCGTATATCTATTCGCTTCTCGCCGCGCCATTCGCGAGGCTGTTCGGCGCGGACGGGCTGCTGTTCTTCAACATGCTGCTGACCGTGGCGATGATCTGGATGGGCACGTCCTATCTCGCCCGCTTCAACCCGGATGGCCTCGCGGCGCTCTATTCGGTGGGCTTCGTGCTGCTCAGCGCCGGGTTCGCGTACATCTTCTGGATCCAGCCCGAGGTCTTCAACATGGCGGCCGTGGCGGCGTGCCTGTACTTCGGGCTGCCTCGGGAGGAGACGGTTCCGGAGACGGGGCGGCGGGGTCTGCTCCTCGCGGCCGTGTCCGGAGCGGCGCTGTTCCTGGCGGTCTACAACAAGCCGATGATCGCGGCGGTCGGGATTGCGCCGATGTGGGGCTATGTCCGGCGGAAGGACTGGCGGACGGCCGGCGCCTGGCTGGCAGGTGCGGCTCTGTGCGGAATTGTGGTGGCCGGGATCTCCTGGGGACTGACGGGGACTCCGACATCGTATCTCGGGGTCCAGCGGAGCGGGTTCACGGTCTGTGAGCCGGGCAAGATGCCTGTGGAGCCTGCCAAGCCGCAGGCAGAGGCTCCTCGACCAGCCAAGGGCGGGGCTGCTGCGGCGGCGGCCTCCCCGACCGGCAACGCCATGACGTGGCTCTTCCGGTTGCCGGACACCCACTGGAGCGAATTCACCGACAACGTGGGCTACTTCCTGTGGGGACGCCACGCGGGGTTGATCCTCTACCTTCCGTTCGCGGCCCTGTCGGTTCTTCTCTTCCTTCTCCATGGCCGGAGATCGGTGGAGCGCTGGCTGATCCTGGCGGCGGTGTCGGCGGTGGCGCTGTTCTTCCTGCTCCAGATCGCATGGAACTGGCAGGGCGGCGGCGGGTTCGTGGGCAACCGGTACTTCGTGAACGTCTATCCGGCCTTCCTCTTCCTGGTGACGCGCATCCGGCCGCGCTGGATGGTGCCGGCGGGCTATGCGTGGGCGGGGCTGTTCCTGGCGCCGCTGATCTTCACTCCGTTCGGCGACGTCGGGCCGGAGCCGACGCTCCAGGCCCACGTCCGCAACATCCCATTCCGCTGGTTCCCGCTGGAGCTGACGCTGCGCAACGTCCCGGGCTACCATCGGATACCCATGGGCGACTTCCGGATGATCGCCCGGAAGGATCAGTTCCTGCCGCTCGGCGATCTGGTCTGGGTGCGGGGCGCCGATTCGATCGAGATCTATCTGATGTCCGGCGCTCCGCTCGAAAAGCTGGTGTTCCTGGTGGGCAGCCCGGCGCCGCGCAACCGGGTCCGGATCGATCTGGGCGACGAGGAGAAGAGCCTGGATCTCAAGGGGGACGAGCCGCAGCGCGTCGAGCTACGGCCGGGCGAGGCGACGCGGGTCTGGAAGACGAAGACGGGGATGAACTATGCCTACCGCATGGTCGTCCGGCCGGACACCGGCCGCATCCGGCACTGGACGCGCGAGTTGCCTCCCGAGTCGTGCTCGTATTTCGTGGGCAACGAGAAGGTCGAGGAAAACTTTTTCGTGGGCGCCGAGCTGATGTATCTCGGCACCGGCGAGGCGCTGGATGCGAATCTCTATGATATCCGCTGGGGCCAGACGACCGTGCCGGA
>DATANP010000458.1:0-8943 GCA_036266195.1 Thermoanaerobaculia bacterium
TGTCGCCGGGAGGCGCGCAGGAAGTCCGGAAAGAGACCGGAAAGGTGGCTAAGAGGGGGCGAAAGAGTTTCGAAAGATCAGAGGGGCTCGACGAGGAAGCGGTAGCCCACCCAGGGCTCCGTGCCGATGTAGCGGGGATTGGCCGGATCGGGCTCCAGCTTGCGGCGGAGCGACCCGACATGGACCCGGACCGCGTCCACGGTCGTGGCGGGGGCCCCCTTCCAGACGATCGCGATGATCTGGCGCGGAGTCACCGGCTTGCCGGCGCGGCTCGCGAGCAGCTCCAGGATCGCCAGCTCGGTGGGCGTGAGGCGGATCTCCCGGTCACCCTGGAGCACGGTGCGCCGGCCACGGTCGATGGTGAGGTCCGGGAAGCGGAGGACTTCCGAAGCCGTCCGTTCGCCGCGCCGGAGCTGCGAGCGCACCCGGGCCAGCAGCTCCTGCATGGAAAAAGGTTTCGTCACGTAATCGTCGGCCCCCAGGTCGAGGGCGCGGACCTTGTCGCCCTCTCCTTCCCGGACGGAGAGCACCAGGATCGGCGTGCGGTCGATCTGCCGGATGGCCGAGACCAGGAAGAAACCGTCGACCCGCGGCATGGCAAGGTCGGTGACCACGAGGTCCGGGCGATGCTGCTCGAAGAGCTCCTGGCCCTCCTTGCCATCCACGGCCGAGACCGTGTCATAGCCGGACAGGGCGAGCTCGCGGATCAGGCTCTCGCGGATGGCCGGATCGTCGTCCACCACGAGGATCAGGGGGGTCGTACGAATCATGATTCCTCCTCGTAGCGCGCCGCGGGAAGGTCCAGGCGGGCGAGGGTACCACCTCCTGGACGGTCGAGCAGCACCAGGGAGCCGCCGTTGGCCTCCGCCAGGCTCACCGCGATCCGCAGCCCCAGGCCTCCTGACGTGCTGTCTCCGGCCGCGGTCCTGCTGGGGGCGATGACTCCGGATGTGCCGAGGAGCGAACGCAGGGCCGGCGACAGCCCGGGTCCGCGATCCATGATCTCGATGCGGACCCGGTCCGGCGCATCCGGCGCAGGACTGGCGGAAATCATGAGCATTCCTTCGGCCACTCTTGCGGCATTCTCCAACAGGTTGACCAGGATCTCCAGGGTCAGCGAGGGATCGGTCCACAGGTCGGGGCAGTCCGGCTCGATGTGTACCTCGACCGTGCGATCGGAAAGGGCGAACGCCAGGTTTTCCCGGGCCGCGCGGATCAGGCTGCTCGCCGGGGTCGGCTCGGGATGGGGCTGCGCCACACCGGCCTCCAGTCGCGCCAGAGCCAGCAGGTTGCCGATCCGGCGGCTGAGCCGCTCCTGTTCCAGCGAGAGGCTGCGCTGGATCCCCAGGGCCTCGGGCTGACCGGTCAGATAGCGCCGGAGTGAATCGATCCCGAGGCGCATCGCGGTCAAAGGCGTCCTCAGATCGTGGGAGACGGCCCGCAGCAACCCGGTTTTCAACGCTTCACTTTCACGGACGGCTTCGAGATGGGCGGCTTCGCGCAACAGCCTTTCGCGTTCGACGGCCAGAGCGAGCAGCCGCGCGGCCGATTCCACGACCGCGCGGCTGGCCTGAGCGGTCTGCGCCAGGAGCACGCCGTTGACGGCGCCTCCCACCTTGAGCGGAATGTAGGTCACGTCGTCGATCTCGAAGACGCCGGTCCCCTCGCGGGCACGGTCGAGGAGGTTGGAATTGATTTCGATTTCCCGGCCGATCGAGCTGACGGTCTCTTCCGCGCCGGGTGCGAAGAGAACGAGGCGGCCCGCATCGGCTTCGATGGCGGCCAGGGTGCGGCTGGCGGCCTCGTCGAGAGCGCCGGACCTCTGGATCGAGGCGAACAGGCCGAAGGAGAGGTCGTACAGGATTTCGAGCTCCCGCTGCCGGCCCTGCGCCTCTCCGGCCTCCTTGCGCGCCTGGGTCACCAGCCGGCTCACCAGGGTCGAGGCCGCCAGGAAGCAGATCAGGGCCACCCAGTTCGAAGGTTCCTCGATCGTCAGGGTCCCGGTCGGAGGGAGAAAGAAATAATTCAGGCAGAGCGTGGCGGCGACGGAGGCCATCGCTCCAACGGCCCAGCCGCCCCACGTGGCGAGGCCGAGGACGGCCGTGATGAACAGGAAACCGACCGTGATCGCGTTGGCACCCGTGGCACGCCCGAGCAGGACGATCAGCCCCAGCACGAGCGGCACGGCGATATAGGGCGCAACGCGCTGCGGGCGATCCATGAGTGAAAGTCTACCGCCCGCGCGGGATCAGATCGCCGCAGACGAAGGCGAGAGGCGCCACGTCCGCCGGACGGATCAGGAGGAGAGGAAGGATCTCGGGCATGCGGGAGATTCTATCCGCGATAGACTCCGGTCTGTGCGAGCGATCGTAGCCACCGAGTTGGGTGAGCCCGAGGTCCTGAAACTCGCCGAGGCGGACCGCCCAGCTCCGGGACCGGGGCAGGTGCTCGTCCGCGTCCATGCGGCGGGCGTCAATTTTTCGGATACGGAGCGCCGCCGCGGCGTCTACCGGCGTCCGGACCTGCCCTGGATCCCGGGCACCGAGGGCGCGGGAGTCGTCGAGGAGGTTGGAGGCGCGGTCGATGCGGGGTGGATCGGAGAGCGCGTGGCGTTCTGGGCGATGCCCCCGGCCGTCAGCGGCTCCTACGCCGAGTATGCGGTCGCCCCGGAATCGTCACTTTTCCGCCTGGGAGACCGCATCGGTTTCGAGCAGGGCGCGGCCCTGCCGCAACAAGGCCTGACCGCATACGGTGTAATCCATCTCGGAGCGCGGATCGAAGCGGGGCAGACGGTTCTGATCCACGCGGCAGGCGGGGGAGTCGGGCTCCTCGCCGTGCAGATGGCCAGGCAAGCCGGCGCCCGGGTGCTCGGGACCGTGTCGAACGAACGAAAGGCGGAGGCGGTGCGAGCGGCGGGCGGCGAGCCCCTGGCTTACGGTCCGGATCTTCTCGATCGGGTTTTGACCGCAACCGGAGGAGAGGGTGTGGACGTGGTGCTCGATTCAGTAGGCCACGCCACCCAGGAAGTGAGTCTCGGCGTACTCGCTCACTTCGGCCACCTCGTCAACTATGGAGATGCCAGTGGTCCACCGCCGCCCATCGATCCGGACCGTCTTTACGAGCGATCGCTCAAGGTCAGCTCCTACACGCTGAACGTGGACTATCGGCCCGAACGCTGGGCGGAGATCCGGAAAGAGCTGCTGCGATGGGTGGAGGAGGGCCGGCTTCGGCTGAATGTATCGACAATCCTCCCGCTGGCCGCCGCGGGCGAGGCGCACCGCCTGATCGAATCAAGGCAATCGGTGGGAAAGATCGTGCTCGACGTGTAACCTTTCCGCATTTCACTCCGCCGTCTGGAAGATGGTGGCCACTCTCCTCTGCATCACCTTGATCGCCTTCAAAGGTCGAAGCATGACCTTGAAATCGACGATCTGCCCCTCGTCCCCCCACGTGATCATGTCTACGCCGTTCACGCTGACACCGTCGATCTCGACCAGGAATTCCAAGACGGCGTCATGCTCGCCGACGACCTCACGGACATAGCGAAACGGAACCTTCGAGAAGATATCGAAGACCGCTGCCAGGTACTGCCGCGTAATGGCCTTTCCGGCCTGAGGTGTGTCTACGACGGGAGAATGGAAAACCACGTTCTCGGCAAGTAGCGAATCCACGCCGGCAATGTCTTTGTCGGCGACAAGTCGAAGCCATGCTTCCATTGGATTGATGTTCATTCGGCTTTCGACTCCATGCAGGTCATTCTAAGTATCGTCTCTTTGGGCGGCCTGGCTGAACCATTCTTCCAACGCCCTGACATGAAGATCTACCTGCTCGTCGAGATCAGCCGGGACAGGAATATCATGTTTTGAGGAATAGGTCTCCACCACTGCGTCAACGTCAAACCACTTCATTATTTCTTCTTGGGAACAATTCAGATCCGCGGTATCTGCGCTCTCTTCCTGGTTACTGATATATGCCGTAATCAGCGGGAGCAGGATCGTCAAAAGCCTGACATATTTCCGATTTGCGCGGTGGTAAGGCTCTATTCCTTGGCTCTCGAGAAAGCTCGCAACGGTGTCGCCTGGTTTAACAGTGGCAGGTGTCCCATAGACTCCGAGTGATTCAGGGTGTGGTGTAAGCAGCGCAAATGTCTCTTGGCCGTCGAGTTGAAAAAATCCGCCCAAGGGGTAGATCCGGCAAGCCGCCGGACGATCTGCGTGCACTGCGCAGCCGTTCTTGGACAACAGGGAACAGCCACCATCCTCGGAACGGAAGCGCAAGATCGTCCCGCCTGCTTCCGTGAACTGCGAAATAAACTCTCGGGTAGTTATGCGCAAGTTGCGCGCCAAGCGAATGATTTCGTAGGGAGTCAGCATGATCCGTTTGGAGTAGCAGCATTTCATGCAACGGTTGCAAGAATAGCTAAAGCTGCTTTCGCGCCCGAGGTTGTATGAAAGCTGTTCTTTCATCTGTGATCATCCGGCTCAGCCGACTTGGCGCTATTGATCTTTTATCTTATGAATCTTCCAGGCGGCGACGGGTATCGTTTGGGATGATATAGTAACTTCCTGAGGGGCGATTTCTCTTGCGCGCATGTTGCCTATGCTATTCATGGCGATGTCATGAATGACTCTCAGTTCAACTGGACCGCCTGCTGTCACAATTTTGCGCTCGTCTTCGGGTGAGATGTCGATGGTACAAAGCAACTCCGCCTTTGCCGGATCGCCGTCCGGCGCCTGCTTGAAAAATTTCAGTTTGAGTTGAGCTCCCTCCGCGCTTGTTGCCGCCGAGGTTATGAGGGTTACTCCAAGACTTGCGCCCAAGGCCGTGATGACGCCCAGCAATTTCGCTATTTCACGGCGGTCCATTCTTGATTCTGTCATTGCTTGATCGTCAAGGTGCTCGCGGGAAGAGTCTTCCATGTCTATTTTATCCTTTCGGAGTCATGCCGAAGTTGATTGCAGGAGTCCGCCCTTGCTGCCTGGTCGCTACTGACGTGTATCATCTTCAAACTGCGTGCTCCTCGGAAGCCAGCTCCAATTCTAGGCTTCTTCAACGATTGCGCCAAGGTTAGAGAGATTGTCGCATAACTCTCTTTCAGCGTTCTTCGACCCAAGCAGCTTCTCATGCTGGCTCCCGAAGGCCTGGCCGCCGGAGGATTCGTTACAGGAGGTAGAGGCCCGCCAGCGAGCGCAGGAACGCGAGGTTGTTCACCGCGGTGAGGATGAGAAGACCGATCAGAAGCCCGTTCACCGCCTGTGTCCAGCGCGGGCCGGCCTGGGCGAAGCCCTGGAGGCCCCAGGCCATCACGGCCAGGACGAGGAAGAGCCAACTGCACGAGTACAGGAAGAGATCGTCGCCATAGTAATAATGAAGGGTGGCGAGGAAGAGGATGCCGAGAATCAGGCTCTGCAGCACGGGTTCCAGGAAGAGGCGGCGGCGTAGGATGCCGTAGAGGGCCAGCAGGTCAAGCGCAAGGAGCAGGATGACCGCGGCGCGGCCGGCGCCATGGATATCCGAAAGCGTCGCCTTGTGAAAGGTCACCCAGGGGACCGGCGAGCCTTTCGGCGTGCGGTCCTGGATTTCGGGGGCCACGACGTCGAAGACCGCCAGGTGGCGGAGCAGGACCAGCTTGCGGATCCTCGCCTGTTTCGCGTTCTTCGGATGGAACACGTATTCGACGTCCTCGCGGAACGACTCCCTCGCGAAAAAGAGATTCGAGGAGGGATAGATCGCTTTCTGGAGCAGGCTCAGTCCGGCCGCAATCGTGAGCGCGAGGAGCACCAGCGCCGCCGATCTCCCGACCGATTTCCAGAAGCCGGTTTCCTTGCGGGCCCCTCCGAAGAAGAGGAGGCTCGACGGCGCGATGTTCGTGGTCGCCATTCCGAGGGCGAAGGCGACGGCGGGCACGCCGGCCTTGAGAGAGCCGGGCCGCCGGAGGGCCAGACAGGCGCAGACGACGAAGCTCAGGGCCGTGAAGATGAAGGTATCCGGGATCGAGGCGAAGAGCAGGTGACTGGCCGAGACGCCGAGCAGGCAGGAGAGCGTCAGGGCCGCCACCGGGCCGTGGCCGATCGCCGTGAAGAACACATGGGCCGCCACCACGCAGAGGGCGCCGGCGGCGGAGACCAGGAGCGCAGCCGCCAGGTAGGGGGAATCGGTCGCCTTGCACAGCAATGTGCCGGCGGGATTGAAGAGGATCACGAAGAGCGGGTGAACCTTGGTGCGGTAGTGGTCCGCGCCGGGCTCGGTCAGGTCGCGGGCCGCTCGCGAGGTGTCGGACTGGAAGAGCGCGTCGTCGTGATCGAACACGCCGGTCCTGCCCAGGGAGCGCCCTGTCGCCAGGTAGAGGGCGAAGAAGGCGAGGAAGAGCGCCGCGCGCACGGCCCGATGTCCCAGGAATGGCATGACTGCGGGAGAGTATCCGAGGCCCGGGCAGGGTACAATGCGGCCGAACCTTGGCGAACGTTCGTGGAGGAGACCTCGATGTCCGACGATCAGCAGCCCTTCATCACCCTGCCCTCGGACGAGGAGATGCTTGCCCGGAGGAAGCCCGACGGGTCCGGGATGAAGCCGGTGTACAACTTCGGATTCATCGGCGGGATGTCCCGCCTGCTCGCCGCGCACGAGCGCATCGGCAAGGCTTTGCAGGGGGCGTTCTACGAAATGATGTTCGCGCCCGGAGAGCTCAGCCGCGCCGAGCGCGAGATGCTCGCCGCGGTCGCCTCGGCGGCCCAGGACTGCGAATACTGAACGGAGTCTCACGCAGAGTTTCTGCGTGTCGAGAACAACGATCCGGCCCTGGTCGAGGCGATCAAGCAGCACCGCTGGCGCGAGCTCACCCACCTCACGCCGCGGCAGCGCGCGCTCTGCACGCTGGCCGAGAAGATGACGCTCAAGGCGCGCGAGATGACGGCCGAGGACTGGCAGCCGCTGCGCGACGCGGGCCTGACCGAACAGGGTCTGCTCGAAGTGGCCCACGTCGTGGCGATCTTCAACTACTTCCCGCGGATGGCGGACGGGTTCGGGCTGATTCCCGATCCCAGGCTCCGCGAGGCGGCGGCGACCGGCATCCCGCTCCAGCCGGTCGGGCTGTAGCCGGTCCTGAGCAGGGGATCGGCGAGATCGTATCGGACCGGTACGGCCTGACAACTTCGAAGCGCTGAAAGCCGCTCTACTGTCGTGCCAACGTCGAGACCACGCAGGCGTGGAGACCGCCGATCTGGTTCGGGCGGATCACGCCGAAGCTGGCCAGGCTGTCGAGCGCCATGCGCGCATCGTGGGATGCCAGGCTGACGAATTGTCCAGGGTTGCCGCCCGCGAAGAGGCCGAGCAGATCGACCAGGGCGCCGGTGCCCGAAGGCTTGTCGCACAGGCTTGCTGGAGTGATGCCGCCGACCGGCAGGCCAACGACCTGGGTGGTGCCGTCCGAGGAGGCGATGACCACGGTCGACGAGGTTTCGACGAAGCCCGGAGGCGCCAAGTCATTCCGGCACCCTGGCTTGGTCGGTGGGCACTGGGGATGCGGCGCCGCGGTCGACCAGAACAGCGGGATGTCCGGCGAGTAGGTGACCAGCGTATCGATCTCCAGCTCCACCTGGACGTTGTGGCCGTTGAAGCCCACGGCGCAGTCCACCGTCGTGGCCTCGGAGGTGATGTCCTCGCCGTCCTCGAACACCTGGAACGTGTTGTTCCCGAAGCAGCGGACCTCGTAGTGCTCGAATTCATCGTCCTCGAACACGTTGAAGCTGACGTCGAAGAACGAGGTCGGGGCCAGCGGCACCTGGTGCAGGAGCAGGTCGTACATCAGGAGCAGGCGGGGAGGCGACACGCTCTGGTCGGTGTAGACGACGGCGCCCGAACTGGTCCCCAGGCCGGCGAGGAAGCTGATGTCCGACCACTCTTCGATTCCGCTGCCGGGGTTGCAGTCGGTGAAGTGCCCGTCGGTGACGTGGCAGAAGGCGGACGGTCCAGTGGAGAAGGCGCTCGCTCCGGCCGCCGGGGTGAGCGCGGTCAGAGACAGCAGGATCAGGACGACCAGGGTTCCGGTAACGGTGTTTCTGGACGTGATCATGGTGACCTCCTGACAAGTCGGGCGTCGAGGCGGCGCTGCGGATGGTGGATCGATTCGCGTATAGCAGCGGAGGACCCTGCTGTCAATCTTAATTACCAACAGAAATAGAGAAATGAGAGCAAAGCCGGCTCGGTTGACACGCCCCAAAGCGGAGGATACCCTCTGCGCGGGACAACGACGCGACAAGGCGGGACAATGACCGACAACACGCAAATCGATTCCAGCAGGATCGGCCCCGGCGACTCCCGGTATGCCGCGGTGGTCGAGAAGCGGTTCAATAAGCGGTTCCGCGCGAGCCCGGACTATGTCCGGCTGGTCGGCTCGACCGATCAGGTGGTGTCGGCGGTGGAGGAGGCGGTGAAGGAAGGCCGGCGCCTCGTCGTGACGAGCGGCGGACACTGCCTCGAAGGGTTCGTCTCCGATCCCGAGGTGCGGGTGATCCTCGACATCTCTCCCATGAAGCAGGTGTATTACGACCCGGAACGCAGGGCCATCGCCGTCGAGGCCGGTGCCACGGTGGGCGAGACGTTCCAGGCGCTGTTCGAGAGGTGGGGAGTCGTGGTGCCGCTGGGCGAGTATCCGGGGATCGGCATGGGTGGGCATGTGGCGGGCGGCGCCTTCGGTTTCCTCTGCCGCGATCTCGGCCTTGCCGCGGATTATCTGTATGCCGTCGAGGTGGTGACCGTGGACGAGGGTGGACGGGCGAGCAGCGTGGTGGCCACCCGGGAGACATCCGACCCCAACCGCGAGCTCTGGTGGGCGCACACGGGTGGGGGCGCCGGCAACTTCGGCATCGTGACCCGGTATTGGTTCCGATCATCGGATGCGACCGGAAACAATCCCGCCGAGCTGCTGCCCTGGGCGCCGGAATC
>DATANP010000459.1:0-4956 GCA_036266195.1 Thermoanaerobaculia bacterium
CTCCGAATGAATGGGCGTTCCAGGCGATGCGCTCCTGGGGACTGAATTCGAGGACCTCGGACTCGATCGTGACCCAGAATGTCTTCCATCGGAAGCGCGCTCCAGCTTCGAGGTCCGGCCCCGCTCCCCGGAGAAACCGCACATTCGAGGAGTTGGAGTACCAGTCTGGCCAATGCTTCGCCCGAATCAGCCAGGACCAGACGCGATCGACAGGCGCCGCGATCTCCAACTCGTTCCGCACGTGGACAGGAGCATTCGCCGGCAGGTACTTCTGTGGCCATCGGATACCGTCAAGAGTCGCCATGTTTCTCTCTGTTCAACCGGACGTCGGCGGCGACGAAAAGGGCTCCAGGCCCACCTTCAGCAAGGCGAGACCGAAAGCCCAGCAGCCTTCCGCTGTGCCGATTTTCAGCGTTCCGTCCCTCAATCGCTGATAGAAATCGCGGAGCCCGAGCGTGGAGTCGAGCGTCTCCGCACCGGTGGCGCCCGCGTGTTTCATCTGGCGGGCACCACTGAGTTGCATTGCACCGATAAGCGCCGCCGCCAGCCGGCGGTAGTAAAGGAAAAGGCTGGGGAGCTCGGCGAGTTGCCTGCCCTCGTAGGCCGACAGCAAGCGCAGGCAGGTGTCCTCGTCCATGATCAGGAAGACGGCGAGGTTCGCGAGATCGTAGAAGGCATCCAGCAGCCCGGCTGTGGCCCAGTCGAGCATCAGGATCGACTCGCCGTCATAGACGAAGTTGGTGGGATTGAGATCGTTGTGGCCGAGGACTAGGGCGCGTTCGCCGGCCGGAGGTTTCTCAGCAAGCACGCGCTGGACCGCGTCAACGGCGAAGTCCGGGAGGGCAAAGCCGGCCAGGGATTCGTCCCAGATCTGGACTAAAAAAGCGCGGGGGTCACGAACGGGCGCGTCGGCGGGAATCGGGAGCGCGTGGATGCGGCGCACGGTGCGGCCGAGTTGCGTGAGCGTGGCTTCGTGGGTGCTCGGGTCCCGGTAGAAGGCTGGGAACGAACGATCGACCACGAAGACCGTCAGCACGGCGCGCCCCGGTTCGTCGACATGGACGACGCGAGGCGTAAGGCCGGCGTCTGAGGCGAGCCGCTGGATCTGGAATGTCCGATGCCAGTTGGCGGCATCCTCGCTCTCCGCGGCGACCTTGAGCACGAACGTCTGGCCGGCGGCCTCGACACGGTAGACACCAGCGCCCGAGAGCCCCGCGGCGATCCGGTCGATCCTCGTATCAGGTCCTCTCAGGTCGGGCGGGAGGTGGTCTTCAAGGGGCATGATGGGCTTACTCCGGTCTCAACCGTTCAGATGAGACTGATGACTGGCATTCTACAGCGAAGCCGCGGGGCAACTCTGCAAGTCAGCGGCCGGGACCGATGTTGCGGTCCCGGCCTGATCTTCGTGGAGCGGAGAGCCCGCCCGGTCAGGGAAGCGGCTGGATTTCTCCAAAGATGTGGCTGAGACCGTTGCCCGAGGAGTCGCCCAGTGGATTGATAGTGCCATCGTGGCAGTCGAAACAGTTGCTCGGCTGTGCGAACGTCTCCATCGACGTAGCAGCGAGTTGGTTGGTTCCCACGGCAGGAAAATTCATATTGCCATTCGGCTGCCACGTCGAGCCCGTCATGACGTAGTTGGCGCGCAGATCGCCCGAGGCGAGTTGCGAGAGCACGCTGTGGTTGACGGCGATGACCTCCGTGTTCGAGCCTGTGCTGCTGGTGCCCGGCAGGCCCCAGGGCATCAAGCGCTGGACATCAGTGGGCCCGATCGTGTCTCCCGAGTTCGCCTCGATCTGATGCGGATTGACCATGTTGTTGTAGAACATCCGGCTCACGACCGGCGTGACGGGCGTGTCGGTCGAGGAGAGCAGCCAGGGGCCGGTCTCGCCCGGTCCGGACTGGCCAAGCGACGAGCCGTTGTAGGTGTAGCTTGTGGTCGGCGCGTTGCAGATATGCTCGAACGTGGCCCAGATCATCTCCGGATGGACCTTGGTGCTGCCGACGACGTGCATGCCGACCATGGCCAGCGTGGCGATGCGGGTTCCGGTCTGCGGCCAGACGCTGGAGTTGCTGGTGTCATAGTCCGGGATCTCGGCCTTCATCGTAATGTAGTTGCAGCCTGAAGGCAGGTTCACCGCCTCCACCCAGGAGGTCTTGAGCTCGATGGCCAGCGCCTCCGCATCCGGGAACGACGCCACTCCCTTGGTCGCGGCATAGGCGAGGATCGGCGCCTCGTCGCTCGCGGAGAGCGGAAAGTGCGTGGCAGTGATCGCACCCGAATTCACGCCCGAGGCGAAGTAGCCGTAGACGTCGTTCACCTCGATCGTGTAGTAGACGAGCGAGTTGTTCTGCGCCATCAGCACGCCCAGATCGGCCTCGGCCTGTTCGGCCTGCAGGAAGTCGCCGAACAGGGAGAAGAGGACGATCTTGCCGTTGAAGGTGAACTTCTGGATCTGCACGATTTCCCGGGGCTTCAGGTTCCTGTCCCTCGGCCTCAGGAAATCGATCTTCCTGCCCTGCGGATCGAACAGCGTGGGCGGACGGTCGCCGTTGAATTCCGCGCGTTGGATCTCCACCAGCTCACCGGCCGTGTTGCGGATCATCTGCAGCTTGCGCTCGCTGATCGGAGTCGGCGCCAATTCGAACAGCCGTCCGTTCCTCCTGTCCTGCACGATTGGCAGCTCGTGCGGCCCTTTCTGCGCCTCGCGCAAGGTGAGATTCATTGGCAGTCCCACCTTGTGCGCGATCAGCGTGCGCACCTGTCCCGGGCCTTCGGGAGAGACGTCGAAGAAGGCGGGCGAGGCGAAGATGCGCCCACCGCCGCCGCCGTAGCTCGGCGGGGTCGGCGAGGTCAGCCACAGGAACATGCGTTCCGACCAGACATGGAAATCGCAGTTGGGGTGGTTGGTGAAGTTGATGCTGTCGGCGGGCGTCACCTCGCCGTCCAGGGTGACCGATCCCGACTTGAACCAGCTCGCGACGGTCGCCGACGGCACCGAGCAAGTCGTCACGTTGGCGACATCGCTGGGGACCTGGCTGCCATGGGAGCAGGCGGCGGCCCACAGCGCGAGGACGGTGAGGGGGAAGATCCTGCTCAAGACTTTCGCAAACGGCAGCTGGTGACCGGGCATGTCTGGCTCTCCTATTCAGGTTGGCTGAACAGGAGACGCTCCCGCCGGGGGAACTCCCTCACCGGCCCGGCGAAAAAGAGACCTATGCGACACCTTCTCTAACCTTGAAGCAATCGCAGAATCGCCGCAGACCCGTTGTACGCACTCTGGTGTTCGGCCAACCACGAAGGCGCTTGCCGAAGAAGGGTTGACCTGAGCTATGAGGGCAGAAAGGCGGATCTATGGCCACAAACCCCAGGTTCGTTACCGTCACCAACAAGTCCCGGACGACCATTACCCTCTACCCGGATCTACCTGGAACCAAGAAGGAGGAACAACGAGTCGAGATCAAGCTCGCACCCAACGAAAGATCAAGACCTCTGCCTTATGACTTGCTGATCGAAACCGAAGGGTGGCAGAACCTGGTCTCTGAAGGGTGCATTCTGGTCGAAGATATACCTCCCTGGCGATCCACCCTGGTCAATATCAAGAACCTGACCAGCCAACCATTGAGATTCGAGGTCAGATTGCCCCGCGCCGGGAAGCCCAAGGCGTCCGGGAAATCCGGCGCAGCACTTCGCAAGAAATACACGATACGACCACAGAAATTCTCTCCACGCTTGCACGTTGATTCCATCCTCAAGCTTGACGTCGAGGAACTGGCTCGACAACGGGCAATAGAGTTAAAGCCTGTTCCCTACATCGGCCCGCCTCTAGTCAAGCCTCCTTGCGTTGGCTCCTTTGGCAATGACGACGTGTATCTCTGTTACGAGTGTGGACAGCCGATTGTGATCCGCTACTATCCCCCGCGCCCTATCCACATCTGACGTGGATCTCTTGAAGGGTGCCGGATGAGAGGTGCCACGGTTGAGAGCGTTCGACGTCTGGGGTCTGATCTGCATCGCGGTGGGCTGCGGATTCCTCGCCTCCGCACTGCGGATCTATCTCGCCCGGAAGAAGTTTCTCGCAATTTCGCAGACCGCCGCCGGCACCGTGGTCGAGGTCCGGGTCCGGGGCCTCGGCCGCAACGCGGTCAGCGTGCCTCTGCTCGAGTTCCGAGGCCCCGGAGGCCAGGTGCAGAGGACCGAGTCTTGGATGGGAAGCGGCTTTCAGCGTTTTGAAGTCGGTCAGGCCGTGCCGGTCCGTTACGATCCGGCCGATCCAGGCCGGGCGGAGGTCGACACCTTTGCCGTGCTGTGGGGATTGGTCCTGCTCAGAACCGGCTACGGCCTGCTCTTCCTGCTCATGGAGTCCGTCGCAGTGTTCCTCGGATAAAGTCTTTTGTCTCTCCGAGGTTTGCGGTTTACGGGCAACCCACTGAGGCTGAGGACAGCGCAGGTCGCCCGTATCAGTACACTCGCAGTCGCACCGAGCCGAGGAAGGTAGAGTCGGCGGCGGGCGCGGTGGCTGTAGGTCGAGGGAGTAGCTGTTGCCGGCAGCTTTCGCCTTGTGCCGGTGCCTCAGTCTCGACCCTGACTCCGTTTCCCGCCGCCGCTCATCGAACCGGACTGGCGGATCTCCCGCATCCGGCTCTCGGACGGGATTCACGACAGGGCCTGCACAGACCGTCGCGTACTACCCGGCTCCTCGCGAAAGAGCCTTGCGCCTCCTGCTTGGCCCTGCCATCGAGCTTCTTCCACTGACCCTCGACTATCGGGTTCTAGCCTTACGGCAATGCCCTGTCTTGGCCGCCTTCAGAAGCGCTCCCGAACCAGGGCTCCGTCCCTCCACCGGCATTGCCCGGCTTCCTCGGTAGCATGAGCCCCTCCTACCTCCACGGCGACCCGAGGCTGACCATTTCAGGTCACTCCGGTTGGTGGCCGCGACCCACCATCGCCATGGATCT
>DATANP010000460.1:0-1814 GCA_036266195.1 Thermoanaerobaculia bacterium
TCGTCTCGACGCTCTGGCGTGGGTTCAGGCTGGCCAGCGGGTCCTGGAAGACCATCTGCATGTCCTGGCGGATGCGCCGCAGCTCCTCGCCGCGGAGCCCGGCCACGTCGACGCCGTCGAAGATCACCTTCCCCTCGGTGACCGGGGACAGGCGCAGCAGGGCCCGGCCCAGCGTGGACTTGCCGCAGCCGGACTCCCCCACCAGACCGAGGGTCGTGCCCTCCTCGATCTCCAGGTTGACGCCGTCGACCGCCTTGACCGCGCCCACCCGGCGGTTGAGCACGATCCCGGAGCGGATCGGGAAGTGGACCTTGAGGCCCTCCACGGAGACCAACGCGCTCATGCCTGCACCGCTTCCGCTCGCGCCGGGTCCGACAGCGGGTTGTAGCACCGCAGCTCGCGGTCCCCCACGTACTCCAGCGCCGGGGGCGAGGAGGTGCACTCGTCAACCCTGTTCCCGCAACGGGGGGCGAACGCGCAGCCCTCGGTCCAGGGGATCGTCTGGTTCGGGGAGCCGGGGATCGGCCGCAGCGGGGCGCCGCGCGGCGAGTCGAGCCTCGGGATGCTCGCCAGCAGGCCGCCGGTGTAGGGGTGTCGCGGCGTCGCGAAGAGGCGGTTCCGGGTCGTGGACTCCACGATCCGGCCGGAGTACATGACGTTGACCTCGTCGCAGATGCCGGCCACCACCCCCAGGTCGTGGGTGATCAGGAGCAGCGCCGCGTTGGTGTCGGCCACGAGCTCCTTGAGCACCTCGAGGACCTGGGCCTGGATCGTCACGTCGAGCGCGGTCGTGGGCTCGTCGGCGATCAGCAGCTTGGGGCCGCAGGCGATCGCGATGGCGATCAGCACCCGCTGGCGCATGCCACCCGACAGCTGGTGGGGGTACTCGCGCAGCCTGCGGCCCGGGTCCGGGATGCCGACCTGCCTCAGCAGCGCCTCGGCCCGGTCCTGGGCCTCCCGGCGGTCGGCCTTCTCGTGCCTCCTGATCACCTCCGACACCTGGACGCCGATCGGCACCACCGGGTTGAGCGAGGTCATCGGGTCCTGGAACACCATCGCGATCTCCCGGCCACGGAGCCGGGACAGCTCGTCCGGGTCGGCGGTCAGCAGGTTGCGTCCGCCCCACAGCACCTCCCCCGAGGTCCGGACCCCCCGCTTCGGCAGCAGGCCCATGATGGCCAACGAGGTCACGGACTTGCCGCTACCGGACTCCCCCACCAGGCCGACATGCTGGCCGGGCCGGATCTCGAACGAGACCTCGTCGACGGCGTGCACGGCTCGCTGGCCGCGGACACCGAACGTGACCGCCAGGTCCCGCACGGTCAGCAGGGGCTCAGAGGTGATGGGCATCTTCATCTCCGCGTCCGGGGGTCGAGGGCCTCGCGCAGTGCCTCACCGAACAGCGTGAAGCCCAGCGCCGTGATCGCGATGGCGACCCCCGGCAGGATGGCGAGCCGGGGGGCGACGTCGAAGCGGTCCTGGGCCGCGACCAGCATCCGCCCCCACTCCGCGATGGCGGGGTCGGACGCGCCGAGGCCGAGGTAGGACAGCGCCGCCACCTCGATGATCGCGGTCGCGAGGTTGAGCGTGGCCTGCACGATCGTCGGTCCGACGCTGTTGGGCACCACGTGGCTCACCACGATCCGCTTCTTGCGCAGGCCGAGCGCGCCGGCCGCGAGCACGTAGTCGGAGCGCCCCTGGCTCAGCATCGATCCGCGGAGCAGCCGCGCGAAGATCGGCACCTGCGCCGCCCCGATCGCGATCATGACCGAGTAGGCGTTCTGGCCGAGCACGGCGGCGATGCTGACCGCGAG
>DATANP010000461.1:0-54158 GCA_036266195.1 Thermoanaerobaculia bacterium
AGCCCGACCGGCCCCAGGGCATGCTGGTGTTCGATGTCGAGCTGCTCGACATCCTGCGCGTGCCGCCGCCTCCGCCGGACGTGGCCGCGCCGCCGGCCGACGCCCAGACCTCCGAGTCGGGCCTCGCCTGGAAGGTCCTGACCCCAGGGACCGGCGACCGCCACGTGTCGAGGAATGGCGCCGTCCGCGTCCACTACACCGGCTGGACCACGGACGGAAAAATGTTCGACTCCTCGATTGCCAAGGGGGCGCCGGCCTTCTTCGAGCTGCAGAAGGTCATCCCCGGCTGGACCGAAGGCCTCCAGCTCATGACCGAAGGCGAGACCCGGCGCTTCTGGATTCCCAAGAAGCTCGCCTACCGCGGACTGCCCGGCAAGCCCGAGGGGATGCTCGTCTTCGACATCCAGCTCCTCGAGATCGTCCGGCCCTGACCCGCTTTCAACCCAGATACGGCTGGACCGCGGCCTCGAACGTCTCGTAGTCGCGGGAGCCGATGAACATCCGGCGGACCGTGCCGTCCCGGTCGATCACGATGCTCAGGGGGCGGCCCGGCACGTCCAGCCAGCCGAGCGACTCCGCGAAGACGTTCGTGGTGGTGAACGGCTGTTTGGCGGCGAAGCCCTGGATGGTCTCCCGCGGCTCGTCCGAGACCGTGACCACGGCGAGGCCGCGTCTCCGGTACTCGCGCTGAAGCCGGTTCAGGTCCGGCATCTCGGCGCGGCAGGGCGGGCACCACGTGGCCCAGAGGTTCACCACCACCACCTGGCCGCGGAAGTCGTGCAGCCGGCGGGGAGAGCCGTCCGCGACCTGGCGGAAGGCGATGTCGCCCGCCGGCTGGCCGATCAGCGTCTGGAGACGCCGGACCTCGGCGAGCATGGGCCGCATCGGACCGTTAAGAAGGAACAGGGCGAAGCCGAAAACGAGGGCCAGCACCAGCAGGCCGGCCGAGGCGCCGCGCCGGCCCCAGGTGGCGGGCACCAGCAGGCGCCGGCCCCGTCCGAGCCGCCAGATTCCGATCAGGGTTGCGACGAAAAGAAGTCCGGTGACGATCGTTCCCCACTGTGCCACCAGGACCAGATTGTGTTCGAGTGCGCTCATCTTTCACCTCCGACGACCTCACTACGCCGGAGGTCCGCGAAAGGTTACAGGGGTGTGACGGGCCGTGATATTCTCGGGACCCTACCTTGTGTTCTTTCCGGAGAGGAGATTCGTCATGCGTATGAGGCTCAGCCCCATCCTCTGGCTCGTGCTGCTCCTGCTGGCCGGCGCGGCCTTCGCGCAGCAGACCGGTTCCGTGTCCGGCGTGGTGCGGGACTCGGAGGGCCAACCCCTGCCCGGCGCCACCGTCACCATCAAGGGACCGCTGCTCCCGACCGGCACGGTGGAGGTCACCCGCGACAACGGCGCCTATGACTTCGAGCGCCTGCCCCCGGGCGAGTACCAGCTCACCGCCGAGCTGTCCGGCATGGGCACGGCGGAGCGCGCGGTCATCGTCTCGGTCGGGCGCGACACCCAGGTGAACCTCGACCTCGGCGCCGCCGCCGTCTCCGAGGAGATCACGGTCAGCGCCGTGGCGCCGGTGATCGACACCCGCTCCACCGAGGTCCAGGTCAACTTCACCCAGGAGGCGATCGAGGACCTGCCGATCACCCGCACCTACAAGGGCCTGTTCCAGCTCGCTCCCGGCGTCAGCGAGAACAACCGCCTCGCCCCCAACGCGGGCGGCGCCCGCATGGACAACACCTTCCTGGTCGACGGCATCAACATCACCAACCCGCACTACGGCGACATCCTGCCCAACATCACCGAGCTGGACATCGACGAGGTCAACATCAAGCGCGGCGGCGTGACGGCCGAGTTCGGCCGCACCGGCGGCATGGTGGTCAATGCCGTGACCAAGTCGGGCACCAACGACCTGAACGGCCGCGTGCGGCTGGAGTATCAGCCCGCGGACTTCGTCGCCGACTCCAAGGACAAGACCCTCCAGAACACGGTCGACCGCGAGAACTTCGCCGGCGCCCTGGGCGGTCCGATCGTCCGCGACCGGCTCTGGTACTACGGCTCGGCGAGCTTCCCGAGCGAGACCACCACGGACCGGGTGAACAATCTGGGTCCCGTGCCGGACCGCGAGCTGAAGACCGAGGAGTACTTCCTCAAGCTGACCTCGAACCCGGCCTCGGCCCACAGCCTCTTCGCCGCGCTGCGCTCCCGCGACACCACGACGGATCTGGCCAACGTCGGCGCCAGCTCCCACCCCTCGGTGGCGACCAACGACAGCACCGACTACCTCCTCGGCACCCTCGGCTGGACCTGGGTCCTGACCCCGAACAGCTTCGTCGAGGCCAAGTACAACCACAACAAGGAAGAGAACTCGATCGACCCGATCACCGACCTGGGCTACCGGCCGACCTTCGACCCGGCCCACCCCGAGCGCATGGGCTCCTTCACCACGACCGCCGACCGCATCGTGGGCGGCGCCATCGCCGCCGGCCAGACCGTGGGCGGCAACAGCCTGGCGGTCAACAACCAGGACTTCACGCGTGACGAGGTCCGGGCCACCTTCCAGTCGCTCCAGGGCTGGTGGGGCGCGGATCACGACCTGCGGTTCGGCGTCAGCTACGACGAGGACTCCGAGCGCCTGGAGCGCCTGGCCAACGGCTGGGGCACGCTCACCTGGAACCCGACCACGAAGCTGTTCACCGCGAGCTACGTCTCGGCGCAGCCGCCCCACACCGGCCGCGGCCAGTCCTACGGCGTCTTCCTCCAGGACGAGGTGACCTTCGGCGAGCGCACGACCGTCACCGCCGGGCTCCTGGTCAACAAGGACGTCTACTACGGCGAGGGGGCGACCTCGCCGCAGAGCAAGTTCAAGAAGAAGATCCTGACCTTCGACTGGGACCAGGAGATCCAGCCGCGCCTAGGCATCTCCTTCGTGCCGGACGTGGACAAGGGCGACAAGCTCTATGCCTTCTTCGGCCGTTACAACAACACCGAGAACAAGTCGCTCGTCCGCGCGGCCTCGCCCACCCGTATCTTCACCACCCGCGCCACCATCGACGCCACCGGCAAGGTGATCAGCGACATCCCGGCGCAGAACACCCAGACCAAGACGATCGATCCGGGCCTCGATCCGCAGTACACGGACGAGTACCTGGCGGGCTACGCCCGGCCGCTGACCCGCACCTGGTCCGCGGAGATCTTCGGCCTCTACCGCGAGGTCGGGGACATCATGGAGGACGTGAGCGCCGACGGCCTGGGCAACGGCCCGTTCCACGTCGCCCAGCTCCCGGGCGCCTACCGCAAGTACACGGCCGCGACCCTGATGCTCAACCGCCTGCCGCTCGACGACGCGCTCATGCACCTCACGGTCAACGCGAGCTACACCTGGAGCCGGCTCAAGGGCAACTGGGACATCGACTACGCCGAGTCGCTCTTCTACAACTCGTCCTTCCTCCAGGACGGCCCGGGCGTGCTGATCACCGACAACCGCGACGGCCTGCTGCGGGGCGACCGCACCCACGTCCTCAAGGTCTTCGCCACGGTCGAGCCCTGGCAGCACGGCCGGATCGGCGGCTACCTCCGGTACCAGAGCGGCGGCGCCTGGGAGGCCCGCGGCCTGCCGGACGCGAACGTCTCCAGCTCGTCCTACGTGCGCTACCTGGAGAAGGCCGGCTCGCGCCGGATGGAGGACTGGACGAACCTCGACCTGCTGGTCTCCCACTCCTTCGACTTCGGCGTCCTCGGCCTGGAGGTGGAGGGCCGCATCCTGAACGTCTTCGACGAGCAGGTGGCCACGCAGGTGGACGACCGGCTGATCCTCGGCCGCGCCACGGCGCCGAACAACCCCAACTTCGGCCGGGCGACCGAGATCTCGGCGCCGCGGGCCTACGTGGTCTCGGCGATCCTGAATTTTTGATTGATACCGGGGAGAGGGAGCCGCAGGGACCTCACCCCCTGTCCCCCTCTCCCATCTCCCTACCGTCCCCCGCCGGGAGAGGGGGGACGTAACTGGGACGGTGTAGCCGGATCTTGGCAAAGAGATTCGGATGCGTTCCCCCTCTCCCGGGGGCGGAGGGGCGGGAGATGGGAGAGGGGGACAGGGGGTGAGGTTTTTACCCCTCCCTGATCTTCGCCGTCCTCTTCCTTAGCTCTTCATCCGTATCCAGCGAGAAGCTCCTTCCATGGCCGAGATCCTCGGCCAGGAACCGGGAGAGGTCCGCCGCGGCTTCATCCACCTTCTTGCGGGTCTTCGCCGCGAGAGGAGCGAACGGCCGGACGACGATCTCCCGGGTGTCCGGGTCGTACTCCCAGAAGCCGGCGATCTTCCCGTCCGTCACGAACGAGCGCAGCGACAGGTGCCTGGCCTCGCCCAGGGTGCTGGGCCGGCCCATGCCCCAGGACGGCACCTCCGCGCCATGGTGCGCCTCGTCCACCAGGAACGCCGGGCCGCCGTGGAGGTGGATCAGGTTGTCCTCGAAGGAGAGGAGGGCTATGGCGTCTCCGGACTCCTCCAGAAGACCGCGCCGGTCCTCCTGGAGATAGTGGAGATCGCCGCTTCCCTCGACCTCGACCGGCAGCAGGCTCAACCGTTCGATGGCCGCCTTGGCGTCGCGCTGGGGGATCCCGATCCAGCCCGCGAAGTCCTTCTGCGTAGCCAGACCCGCGGCGTGGAAGAAGATCCGGGCCATGCCCGCATAGAGATCGATCGGGTCGTCGGGCAGCTTCACGCCCTCGAAAGGGCTGACCGCCACGGCCCGCCAGAGATAGCGCTCGCTGTCGAGCCGCCGGTTTTCGAGCGCCCGCTCCACCAGCCCCTCGAACTCCAGCCGCCGGAGGGCTCCAGGAAGAGCGGACGAGATGCCGACCTTCTTGCCCTGCTCGCCCAGGCTGCGGAGAGTCCCGGCCGGCATGGCCTTGCGCAGGCCGTCGGTGGTCATCGGCCCGCGCTCGCGCAGGGAGGCGAGCGCGGCCTTGGCGACCTCCTCGACCTCGCCGGGCCGGACGCCGGCTTTCTCGTGATCGCGCTCGTCGCGGGTCCGGGAGAGCAGGCTGGCGACCCGCAGCGAGATCGGGACGTCCCGGCGCGGCACGAGATACATGCAGCCCCGTGCCGCGGGAATGATCTGGGCCTGCTGGGCTTCGACCGTGCCGTCCAAGTCGTCGCGGCGGAGCCCGGGGACCCGGGCCCGGACGGCGATGTAGACGTCGACGCCGCCGAGCGTCCGGACGAAACCGGTCTCCTCCAGCGCCCCGACCACAGACTGGCCGGGCGCTGGAGCGAGACCCTGGGCGGCGACGCAGACCCGGCGGAGCTGGTCGCGGGTGAGGCGGAGAGCGGGTGTGATTGTGGGCATGATGCCCAACGATATCACGCCTGCTTTACGCCGCCATCGAAGACCCTCCCGCGGCGGCCGCGGCCTGCGCCTTCTTCTGGCGGCTCTTCTTGATCAGCCAGAACGCGGCGGCGCCGGCAAGGACCAGGAGCGTGATTCCGAGCAGCGGCCGGACCGTGATCCAGGAGATCGCGATCGTGACGAACGAAAGGGTCGCTGAGACCAGGAACGAGAACAGGCTGACCCCGACGCCGAGCAGGCTGCCGAAGAGCGGCACCACGTCGCCGAGCACCGCGATCGGCCGGAAGATCAGCACCAGGCCGAGGAACATCGCGAGCCAGCCGCCGCCGCGGAGGATCCAGGTCAGCACCGTGTTGGCGTCCTGGGCCGTCTTGAACATCTCCGGCGCGGTGTGCGAGCCCTCCTCGACCAGGAGCACCGAATCGCCGGCCTCGGCCTGGTAGGGCGAGAAGCTCCCGCCGCTCTGAACGCCGACGAGGCTCACCGTCGAAGGGGCGACCACCTGGAACGAGACCTTCACGTCGCCGACCTGCGGCGAGGCGGGGTCGTCTCCGGCGTAGATCACCCCCTTGTCGATGCGGGTCGCGGAGCCCAGCTCCTGCGGAATGTTCACCTGGGCGTCGGCGGCCAGGGGGAGATCCTTGGCGTCGTTGAGGTGACCGAGCTGCTCCTCCGACATCGTGAAGGCGCCGACGCGGACCGGATCGGCCACGAACGTCTGCGACGGGATCGGGAACGCGCCGGGGTTCTCGTGGCCGGCCGTCTCCTGGAAGGAGGAGGAGTCCACCGGCTCGTCCTTCCACTCCTTCTTGTAATCGTAGGTGGTGACCGTCTCCTCGCCGCCGCCGAGCTTCTTGCGGGTCTCCGACTTCTTCTCCTCGACCCACTGGAACATCGAGACGTTGCGCAGGAGCTTGATGCCCTGCGCCTCGACCCCGATCTCGCCGTCGGCCACCGGCCCGTCGGTCGAGACCGCGCCGGACACGTGGACGAGCTTGCCTTCGTTGGCCGGATTGACGGAGTCGGCGGCCACGGACACCACGGCGCCCGCCCCCTCCTCCAGGCTGCGGGCGGTCTTCACGGCCCGGCCCTCGTTCCAGAACAGGATGGGGAAGGAGGCGATGAAGAGGATCAGGCCGACCAGCACACTCTTGATCGACTCGATGATGCGGGAGAACCAGGACTTGCTGGTTGTCACGGTCACGGCCATGGGGAGTCTCCGTCACACGGCTCCACCCGGGCAGAATGCTCCGGGGGCGCGAGATCTACAGGTGATATGGCGACAAGGTACCCCGGACGTTACCCGGCGGTCAACCGGCGGTCACCAGGACGGACAGGCGGTATAGGATTGCCGGCCGGGAGGAACGGCATGAAGACGCTCAGAAGCTATATCGGAGGACGCTGGCATGAGGCCGCGTCCGGATTCGCGACCCTGGTCAACCCGTCGACCGAGGAAGAGATCGCCCGCGCGTCCAGCGAAGGGATCGACTTCGGCGAGGTGCTGGCCTACGCCCGGGACAAGGGCGGACCGGCCTTGAGAGGGATGACCTTCGCGCAGCGCTCCGGCCTGCTCAAGGAGATGTCGCGGGTCCTGCGCGACAACCGGGACGAGCTTCTGGACCTCTCGCGGCAGAACAACGGCACGACCGCGCCGGACGGCTCCTTCGACATCGACGGCGGAAGCGGCACCCTGGCCTGGTACTCGTCCGTGGGCAAACGGCTCGGAGACCGCACCTTCCTGGCCGAGGGCGACGGGGTGCAGCTCGCGAAGACCGAGGCCTTCTGGGGCCAGCACATCCTGGTGCCGCGCCGGGGCGTGGCGGTGCACATCAACGCCTTCAACTTCCCGGTCTGGGGCTTCGCGGAAAAGGCGGCCTGCGCCCTGCTCGCCGGCATGCCGGTCATCACCAAGCCGGCCACGGCCACGGCGCTCACCACCGAGCGCTGCATCGAGCTGATCGTCGAGGCCGGGTTTCTGCCGGAAGGCGCGCTCCAGCTCATCGTCGGCTCCACCGGCGACCTCCTGGACCGTCTCGGCCCCCAGGATGTGCTCGCCTTCACCGGCTCGGCCGACACCGCGAAGATGCTGCGGTCGAGGGACAACCTCCTGGCCTCCTGCACGAGGGTGAACGTGGAGGCCGACAGCCTGAACGCCGCCGTGCTGGGCCCGGACGTGGAGCCCGGCTCGCCCACGCTCGACCTCTTCGTCAAGGACGTGGCGCGGGAGATGACCCAGAAGACCGGCCAGAAGTGTACGGCCGTGCGCCGCATCCTGGTGCCGCGCGACCGGGCCGACGACGTCCAGGCCGCGCTGATCGCAAGGCTGGAGAAGGTGGTCGTCGGCAACCCCGCGGACCCGTCCGTCCGCATGGGCCCGCTCGCCACGGCCGACCAGCTCCAGGACGCCCTCCGCGGCCTGGCCGAGCTGCAGCAGGGGGCGAGGATCGTCCACGGCAAGGCCGAAAGAGCCGGAGGCGTGGGCGCGCCGGAAGGCAAGGGTTTCTTCCTCGCGCCGACCCTGCTCCGGAGCGACGACCCGGCCACCGCCGGCCCGGTCCACGACCGCGAGGTCTTCGCCCCGGTGGCCACGATCCTGCCCTACGACGCGACCGCGGCGAGTGCCGCGGAGATCATGGCCATGGGAGGAGGCACGCTGGTGACCTCGGTCTACAGCAACGACGCCGGCTGGATCGGAGAGTTCCTGGCGAGGGGAGCCGAATCGACCGGCCGCGTCTACATCGGCTCCGAGGCAAGCGCCGGGGAAGCCCCCGGCTCGGGAGCCGCCCTGCCCCAGACCCTCCACGGAGGCCCCGGCCGCGCCGGAGGAGGCGAGGAGCTGGGAGGCCTCGTCGGTCTGAAGCTCTACATGCAGAGAGTCGCGATCCAGGGCAACCGTCCCCTGGTCGATACGCTCGCGGGGGTGTCCGCATGAGCGATCAGAGTCTGCGCGACCATCTCCTGGAGCTGCTCCGCGGGGGCAGTGCCCATCTCACCTTCGACAAGGCCATCAAGGGTCTGCCCGCGGACCTCCGAGGGGCCCGCGCCCAGGACCTGCCGCACACCCCCTGGCAGCTCCTGGAGCACCTGCGCCTCGCGCAGTGGGACATCCTCGACTTCAGCCGCAATCCCGACTACAAGGAGCTCAGATTCCCCGACGACTACTGGCCCGAGACCGCCGCTCCGCCGGACGACCAGGCCTGGGACCGCAGCGTCGAGCAGTTCCGCAGCGACCTGCAGGCCATGCGGGATCTGGTCGCCGATCCGAAGACCGACCTCTTCGCGAAGATCCCCTGGGGAAACGGCCAGACCATCCTGAGAGAAGCCATGCTGATCGCGGACCACAACGCCTACCACGTCGGGCAGTTGGTGATCCTCCGGCAGGCGCTGGGAGCGTGGCAGCCGGTGGCGCTACCGTAGTCGGCTCTGCCTGCGTACTTCTGGCGCACCAGCCGGAGTCGATCAGCGTCACCGGCATGCTGTCGCAACTCGGGGTTTTCAGGACTGGTGTGTAGGTGCTAAGATGACGACCCCGTGAGCGACGACATTTTCCTGAGTAAGGAAGCACTAATAGCGCAATTTGCCGATGCGATGAGCTCGGCCGGGCAGGTTTCATATTCGTTTCTGCTCGGCGCCGGGTTTTCAAAGAGCGCCGGCATTCCCCTGGCGAGAGACATTGCGGCCATTCTAGCTAATTATAAAATCGCCAAAGTCAGACGTGCCAATGAGACGTTGACTGAAATCATCCGTCGTGTTCTGCAGGAGAAGGATGCTTGGCCCCAGGCAGCCCAAGCCTTGACCAGCGTACTTGGCCCATCCTTTCTGACCGGCGACTACTCGACGATGTACACGAAGCTGTTTGACGATAAACAGATCTTCCCGCTCGATCTTCGGTCTCAGACCCAATTCGTGGCTGAGCTGCTGGCAACCGCGGAACAGATGTCTCTGGGTTGGAATTTCGAGTCTCTCTACCTGGGGTATCTTTGCACCCGTCTTCATAATCACTCCTCCCTGAGAATAAACACGATCCTCACGACCAACTTCGATAATGTCCTGGTGAATTCGTTTTCTCACCTTGACGGTCACTTCAGAGTGTTGGATCATCCGCAGGCGATCACAGAAGATACTGTAGACACGCGCTATCCACGCCTTCTTTACTTGCATGGACGATACCTGCACTATAGAGTGATCAATAGCCAGCGCCAGATGGAGTATCTCTTGGAGGCTCTCAAGGACAATCACCCGAGAGGTAAGAACCACCGCATCGAAGCAATAATTCAGAGCCTTCGCCATGCTTCGGAAGGTGGTGGGTTGATTGTCATCGGTTACGACGGCTGGGAAGATGCTGTCATGAAGGTTCTTGAGCGTGAGCTTGCGAACGAGCGCGGCTTTGATGCCGGAATCATCTGGTGTCATTATGGGAGCCGCGAGTCCATACGCCCGAGTGTTCTCCGTCTGGCCAGGGAAAGCTATAGAATCAAGATCGTACCGAACATCTCGGCTCTTGAGGTAATGCAGTGTTTGCTCGGGGCAACTGGGCTTTCCGAAGCCGAAGTCGTTCGCCAGCTTCAGAGGAAGGGAGCTACGGAGCATGCGAATCTTCGCTCGCGGTGGGTTGCCGTCCAGGAGAGACGGCATCAAATCCAAAACGACGATGAAGAGAAGGATGCCGGAGTCTCGGTCCAGGTAGGGATGGAAGAAGTCGAAAGGGTCTGCAAGCGTGCTCAAAAGGACTCGAGATTTTCTTCGCTCGCCTTTGAGCTGCTCAGAGAGTCCCTCTCCTCGATGGAGGAGGTGCCGGTTTCGACATTTTCCAAGCTGGTTCGATGGCGCGCGGAGCTTCGAGTCCTGTACTCGGGGAAACCACTGCTTGCGCTTGCGGACTTCTACGCAATTCTGGGAATGGAGCCCAAGGATGAGGTTCTCATCTTTCTTGGGTTGGCAGAAGCCTACCGTCAGCTTGGCGAGCACCACAAGGCGCGAATCTGCCTGGCACGTGCCTACACCGCGGAAGAACTGAATCATGATGAGATTCTTCTTGCCCGGTGCCAGTTCATGGATGCGCAGATACGTTTCGAGTCGCAAACGGACATCTTCAATGCGGAGCGCCTCTGTGCCGAGGCGGAATCAACCTTTCAACAGGGTCAGCGATTGGATCTGCGCGCCAAGTGCTTCGTGCTGCGGGCGTCGATGTATGCCTTCAACTATCAGGGCAACGAAGGTCTTGGGTTCGCTCAGAGAGCGTTGGACGATGCCAAAGATTCAGGCGATCGGCTCATCGAGTGCAAGGCCAGACTGGTTGAAGGATACTGCTATAGCACCTTGAGCGATTTCGAGCAGGCGGCCCGCGCATTCGAAGAGGGTAGAAACATCGCTGTTGAGGGCCCTCAGTATCGCATCCTGGCCAGCATCAACCTGCATCTGTCGGATGTGAAGTTTGCCCAGGGGCACATAGAGGAAGCCGCCAGGTTGTTGGAGGAAGCGGTCGAGTACCTTCGTTTCGTGGCGGACGTCGTGAGACAGGAGCAGGCGATCTTGACGGGCTTGTTCAACAATGTCGTGGCCAAGGATCGAGCGGAGCAGGAAGAAGTGGACCGACTCGTCACGGCGGTCACTGCCTTCGAGAGATTCGAGGACGAAGCAGAATCGGCAGGCCAGTGGCTGGCGATGGTCGTCTCTCTGCTGAGGCTGGAAGATCGGTTACAGTGGATAGAGATTGTAAAACGAAGCGCCGACAGATGTGTGCAACTCGCCATGAGCTTTGAGGAAAGAGGCCATGTCATCGAGCAGGAAATGGCGACCAGCAATGTGCCGCATAGCGAGAGGGAGAGGCATGTCCGGCTGGTCGCGCACGTGGTTCAACAGTCGATAGTGGCGAGATTGTTCTACAACCTGTTTGGGGAAAATGAGGAAACCGCGACGCTGAAGGAAGACGTTCGTCGGGATTACACGAGTCTCGTGAATGGCCACGGTCAATATGGTTTCGCTTCGCGAACTGTGGAGATGATCGCCGCAGTCATAGGCTATGAGATTGCCCGAAGAAACTTGCTGCCCATCGAATCGGTCCTGCGCTACAAACCAAGTGCGGGCCCTGAAGTGTTTTCCAGCACAGAGGTCGAAGCCTTCTGCCGAGCCAAGGGGGGCTGGTACTTCTCGGCATTCTTGAATCGACCTTGACCTCATCTATCGGCCGAGGCGGAAGCATACGGCGGTCTGCCGGAACGATCAGGGGGGCCGGTTTCTCCATCCGGCGAGCCGCCGAAACTCTCACTGCCCCAGGCCGGGGATCTCTTCCAGGTGGGGGAGAGGCGAGTCGAGCACGTCCGAGAAAAGAGTCAGGACCCGGAACGTGAGCCCCCAGATCGAGGAGTCCTGGAAGCGGATGGCCGGGTAGAGAAGGCGCCGGCCTTCGCGCTCCCACTCCAGGCTGCCCATGTTGCGGGCGTCCCAGAGGTAGCTGAGCGGAATCCAGAACGCCCCGGCCACCTCATGGTTGGGCACGAACGGCGCCAGCTCCTCGCCCAGGTAGTAGACGAACGGCGAAAGGATCATCCTCCGGTCGGTTTTGCCTCCGAGCCGGACCAGGACGTCCGAGAGCGGTCCGAGCCAGTGCGAGCCGTCCAGCGCGAGGCCGACCTCCTCCAGGGTCTCCCGCTCGGCGGCAGCCCGGGGATGAGGATCGGTCGGATCCCACCGTCCGCCGGGCAGCGCCATGTGCCCGGACCACGGGTCGAGAGGATGCTCGGCTCGGCGGATGAAGCAGAGGGAGAGGTCGTCCCGCGGCCCAGCGAGGACCAGCGCCACCGCCGCGGCGCTGTTTCCGGGCTCGGGCGTGACGAGCTGGGGCTGGTGACGGGAGAGGGACTCCCGGATGTGGTCGATGTGAAACGGCAACGGGCACTCCTCCTGGTTCTCCTAGCTTACCTCCGGAGACCTCGGGGTCATTTCCCCCGACTTCGGAGCTGCCAACCCCGTGGGAGTGACCGTCCATCCCTGGGGATGAGCCCTCCGCCCCGCGGGTGGAATCGATTCGTCCTGGTACCGATTGACTCACCCCCGGGGGTTGTTCATTCCCCCCGCGGGTTGAGTTGTCGCGAACCCGGATCGAGACGTTCACCCCGCGGGTTCAGCCATCCACCCCGGGGGGCGGAGCATCCACCCCTCGGGGGCGACGATTGCCGGGTCGGGGTGGAAGGCCGCGATCCGGTCTGGCACCTCTCCGGAGCCGAGGAGTAGACTTCGGACACTTTCCGGAGGACTCCACAAGGCGCCGTAGTCCGCTCCGTCTACCCGCTTGGATCGACTTGGACATATTGATGGGATAACATGGACAAGTTCAGGAGGTTGGGTATGGACTGGAAGATCGCCGAAGCCAAACAGAGATTCTCGGAGGTGGTCCGCGCCGCTGAGGATGAGCCGCAACGGATCTACAACCGGGATCAGTTGGTGGCGGCCGTCGTGGGTGCCGCCGAAATCAAGGAGTTCCTGGAATGGCGCGAGCGACAGAGGAAGGGCTCCCTGGCAGACTCGATTCGAGAGCTGAGCCGGATCTGCGCGGAAGAGGGCTACACCCTGGAGGTGCCGAGACGGGTTCAGCAGGGCAGGTCCAATCCGTTTGCCGAGGATCTCGATGTTCCTCTGTGACACCAATGTAGTCAGCGAGTTTTTCCGCCCTCGCCCCAGTCAGAAGCTCCTTGATTGGGCTGAAGGGGTTTCGGAGATCTTTGTCAGCGTGGTCACGATCGAGGAGATTCAATTCGGTTTGAGCTGGAGGCCCAAGCCTCGGATCCTTGGCGCTCTTGAAAGTTTCCTGAGCGAGCGATGCAAGCTTCTGCCGATCACCCCGGAGATCGCCAACAGATCCGGAGTAATGCGCGGCAGCTTCCAGGCGCGCGGCCAGACACGATCGGTGCAGGACATGTTGATTGCTGCCACCGCCGAGATCCATCAGCTCGTGCTGGTGACGCGCAACGTCGACGATTTTGCGGAGTGCGCTCTGACGCTGTTCAACCCGATTGATTGATGCGGCTTCCGGAGGACTCCATGAGATACGGCCTCGTCCTGCTTGCCCTGCTCGCGCCGTTCACCCTCCATGCCGAGGAGACGATGACCGTCCTGCGCTGCGGCCGCTTGATCGATCCTAGGGTCGCGGATGACTGGCAGAGCGTTGCCGGCGATCCGCAGACGCTAGCCGATCGTCGGCAGGTCGTAGCCGATGGCCTGCAGAGAGTTGCCGATCGTCGGCAGACGCTGGCCAACGATCCGCCGAGGGTCGCGGATGACTGGCAGAGCGTTGCCGGCGATCCGCAGACGTTGGCCGATCGTCGGCAGGTCGTAGCCGACGGCCGGCAGAGAGTTGCCGATCGTCGGCAGACGTTGGCCAACGGTCCGCAGAGGGTCGCGGACGATCCGCCAAGGATTGCGGACGGTCGGCAACCAACTGCCGGACGGCGGGAAACTTAGACTTGACTCTCCGCCCGCCTCCGAATCGCCCGCAGCCATTCGACTCGGATGAACGAGCTTCCGGGGTAGATCAGGCGCCAGTAGCCTGCAAAGAGCCTCCTTGAGACAGCGTCCGTGGCGTGGACCCGCGTCTCGGTGGTCACGCGGCACTGGTCAGCACCCTCATACTCGATCCGGAAGTTCATCGCGGCCAGGGCGTAGCCCGGTTTGCTGGTGAAGAAGTCGGCTGGCGCGGAGATGGGCGGGGTGCCTCGCGGACGGATCACGGCCATGCCGACCACGATCTCGATGCCGGGCGCTTCCACCAGCTTGCAGAACTCCCAGGAGGTCGCCACGTCCAGGATCGGACGGTCGGCGGGCGCGTTCAGGATCGTCGACGGTCCCGGCTTGCCCCAGGGGAGCCGGGGGGATCGCAGCCAGGTCAGGGTCTGGAACAGGCGGATCTCTCCCGCCGTGACTCCCAGGATCGCCTCGTAGGCGCGCTCGGGCGAGGCGTTCACCCGGGTCTCGTGAAACTCCCGGAACTCGTAGCTCGGAAGGACGATGTCGAGGAGGACCGGCGCTCCTCTCGCCCGCCGGACCGGCGCGGGGAGGGCGGCTCCGGCCAGCCCGAGAAGCCCGCCGAGGCCGATCAGCTTTCCGGCCCGCCTCGGATTCAGCGTGCGAGAGAGCAGGCCGAGGGCGCCGGCCGCAATGCCGGCGATCCCGGCGTCCACCAGGGCCACGCCGAGCCGGTTCCAGTCAAGGGCAGGTCGCGAACGCGCCCGTGTCCTGGATCGGCCGGAACGCAGTTCCTTGAGGATTTCCATACGGTTTCGTGACCCCCCTCAACGTATCGGTAACGGTGATCCGGACCCGGACGTCGGTCAGGCCTCCGGCGAAGACCCAGTAGCGGTTGTTCACGGCGCAACCGTCCAGGACCTTGATCACCATCTCGACGTTGCCGCTGTTGAAGAACCAGAAGTAGCCGGTGTCCGTGCTCAGGGGGACGGCATGGCCGGCGCCGTTCGCTCCGGCGCGGGTCGTCCACTCCACGTCCACCTGGAAGCGCCCACCGCCCAGGCAGAGGCGGGTCTCGCCGGGCACGCAGGCGGTGGTGGCGGAAGGCTTCCAGCCGAGCTGAACGACCTCGAAGTCGTCCGCGGTCAGGCTCGCGAAGGCCGGGTTCAGCACGTCGTTGTCCCAGAGCGGATCGTGGGTGCCCGTGATGTACATGTCCGTGCCGTTGTCGGCCAGGATCAGGCCGTAGGTCTTCATGGCCTGGAAGATCTTCCGGATTTCGGACGAATAGCCCGAGATGTCCTTACCCGCCTTGAGTCGCAGGCGGGCGCCCATGGGCGGCGCGCCGTTCGTGCCGCCCGCGGTGTGGGAGGCCGGAAACACGTGGCCGTTGGTCGCCCGGGTCGTGAAGCGGAACGCGTGGCGGATCGGATCAGGCCCGAAGACCTCGTCACGGCGGATCAGTCCGGGAAGAATCGCGAGGCCGGCTGCGTCCGCGCTCGTCCAGCCTTCCTGCCGCCGGTCGTTCGTGTCCAGCCGAAAGACGGCGCCCGAGCCGGCCTCCCAGCGGTTGGCCGAGGCGTTCCAGAAGGTGTGGTACAGCTCGAAGAGGAGGCGGCGATCGCGGTCCACGATCAGCATGTGACGGTCGCCCGAGGCGTCCACGTTTCCGGGGTATCCTCCCTCGATGTAGCCGGGCTGGGTCTTCGCCTCGGGCGGGATCGGATAGCCGGCCGGACGCCCGGGCGCGCCTTCGTCGCTCTCGTCTCCGAACTCGACGAAGGTCACCGGCACGAGTGGCTGGCTTCCGGGCACGCTCAGGTAGATCATGCCGTAGGTCTCCGGCGGCGTGTCCGCGAACCCGCCGAAGTCCGGGTGCAGGCGCGTCCCGCGGCCGATGAAGTCGAGGAAGGCGTTGCTCTTCGGGTCCACCGGCGCCTGGCTGACGTCCACGTTCCACCAGTTGTCCGAAGGGAACAGGGCGGGGAGCGGACCGCCGGGCTGGGCATGGACAGCCGAGGCGAACAGAAGCCCGGCGAGGAGAGCCTGGAATCTTGTATTCATGACGTTCGATGAGCTTAGCACGATGGAAATCCGCGACTTTGCGCTGACCGTGCTGCGGTCCGAGGACCTGGAGACCAAGCTCGCGCCGCCTCCGGATGAGCTGACCGACGAGCATCCGGGACCGGCGGTGCGTTTCGAGGAGCCCGGCCGGCCGCCTCACCTGAAGTTCGCGAAGGTGGCGGTGCCGGACATCGAGGGCATGCCCGATCCGGCCCAGCGCCCGCGCATCCTTCACGCTCTCGCGAACCACGAGCTGCAGGCCGCCGAGCTGTTCGCGTGGGCACTCCTGGCGTTCCCGGACACACCTCCGGAATTCCGGCGCGGGCTGGTGAAGATCCTCCAGGACGAGCAGCGGCACACCCGGATGTACATCGCCCGGGTCGAGGCGGCCGGAGCGCGCTTCGGCGACTACCCGGTACACGGCTACTTCTGGAGCAAGGTGCCGGACATCACCTCGCCCCTCCGCTTCCTGTGCGCCATGTCGCTCACGTTCGAGAACGCGAACCTGGACCACACGGTCGAGTACGCGGAGGCCGCGCGCCGGGCGGGCGACCCGCGCACGGCGGCGGTCATCGAGCAGGTGGAGCGCGACGAGGTCGAGCACGTCCGTTTCGGATGGACCTGGCTCCAGGTCTTCAAGAAGGAGGACGAGTCGGTCTGGGACGCGTACCGCTCCAACCTCACCTGGCCGCTGCGGCCGTCGCGGGCGAAGGGGAGGATCTTCAACCGCGAAGGCCGGGAGGCGGCGGGGCTGGATGCGGAGTTCATCCGGCGGCTGGAGGAGAGCGAGCCTTGAGACCTCACCCCCTGGCCCCCTCTCCCATCTCCCGCCCCTCCGCCCCCGGGAGAGGGGGAACGCATCCCGACCTCTTTGCCGAGATTCGGCCGCACCGCCCCAGCAATGTCCCCCCTCTCCCGGCGGGGGGCGGTAGGGAGATGGGAGAGGGGGCCAGGGGGTGAGGCTCCTTCTCGCCAACCTCCTGGCCGAAGACGACCTCGCCCGCATGGCCCGGGTCGGCCGGCCCCGGACCCCCTCCCGCGACACCATCGAGAGGGTCGCCGGGCTCGCTGACCAGCTTCGCGTTTTTACTCAGGAAGGGGACCGCCTGTGGGTTCCCGGAAGTGCCCGGCCCGAGCCGGCGGACGAGGTGCTCGCCTGGTGCGAGACGCCCGAGGCCGTGGCCCTGCGCCGGCGTCCGCGGCGGGTTTCGGACGAGGAGGGTCCGCTTCACGAGATCCTCTGGCACCTGCCGACCGCTTCTCCGGAGGTCGTGGCAACGGTCAATCATCGGAGCTTCCATCTGAAGGTCGCCCGCGAGCTGGGCTGCGCTCTGCCCGGCGCCCGGATGGTCGAGAGTCTTGCGGATCTCGACGTCCCGGGTCCGTGGGTGGTCAAGGCTCCATACTCCGCCTCGGGCCGGTCGCGGTATATCCATAGAGAGGAAGGGGTGCTCACCGATCCCAAGGCTCTGCGGACAGTCGAGCGGCTGTTCGAGCTTCACGGACCTCTCCTCTTCGAGCCTTGGATGGACCGGACGGCCGATTTCGGCGCCTCCGCGATCCTGACTGCGTCCGGTCTCCGTATCCTGGGATTCCATCGGCAGACAGTGGACATCAAGGGCCAGTTCGCCGGGATCGAGCTGATCGAGGAGACCCCGCCTGGGATGAGAGAGGCCGTGGAGGGTGCCGGGCGCGCTTTGCAGCGGGCCGGCTACGTGGGTCCGTTCGGGATCGACGCCTGGGAGTATCGGACTCCGGACGGCCTCGCGTTCAATCCTCTTGGCGAGATCAACGCCCGGATGACGTTCGGGCTGGTGGCGCGGGCTCGGGCGGAACGAGGGGGATCTTCTCCGAGAGCCGGGTCCGGCCCAGCAGCTCCTGGGTGAACCGGTAGCCCAGCTCCACGATCTCGTCCAGGGGCTCGACGTTGAAGAGGTCGAACCTTTCCATGGGCAGGTCGATGTACAGCTCCACCTCGTGCTTCGACTGCCGGGCGTAGATGTCGCTGGCCATGACCGCGGAGCGGTGCAGGAGCTGGAGGATGTTCGGGAAGGGCTTCGCCGTCTTCCGCCACTGGCCCACGAGGAGCTGCCAGGGGCTCGGCGCGACCTGGTAGCTGGGGTCGGCCCGGACGTCGATCGCGGCCGAGACGTCCACCGCGATGATCGGGCCCCGGCCCTGGCGGCGCATGACGTCGATCGGCAGGTTGTTGAGGACTCCGCCGTCCACCAGCAGGTTGCCGTCCTGCACCATGGGCGGAACGATCCCCGGCAGCCGCATGCTGGCTCCGACCTGGCGCTCCATCTCGCCGTAACGGTGGATCACCACCTCGGCCTGGGTCAGGTTGGTGGAGACGCAGAAGAACGGCAGCCAGAGGTCCTCGATCTGGTCGTCGCCGAACATCATGTCGAGCATCCGCTCGGCCTTGCGGCTCGACAGGAGGGAGATAATCGGCAGGGTGTAGAGCTTGTGCGGCTTGTAGCGCACCCAACCCCAGCGGTTCAGGCGGACCATGTCCTTCCAGTGGAAGCCTCGGGCGTGGAGGCCGGCCATCACGGCGCCCATGCTGGTGCCGCCCACCCGGTCGATCGGGATGCCGGCCTCCTGCAGCGCCCGGATGACCCCGATGTGCGCGAAGCCGCGGGCCCCTCCGCCGCCGAGGACCAGGCCCACCGGCGTGCCGTTGACGAACCGGGCCAGGCGGTCGAAGTCGGCCGGGACCTCCATCCGAATGTGGTGGTGCCGGAGGAAGGTGTGGAGTCCGAGCCACCGGGCTGTGCCGCGGGGCCGCTCCTTCTTCTTGAGGTGGAGGAGGACCAGCTCCTCACGCGGCCGCCCTTCGCAGCGCTCCAGCACGCCGCCCAGCTCTCCGAGCGAGGGCTCGTCGTCGCTGTCCACCACCACCAGCACGCGGTCCGCCTGGCGCAGGCATCGGCGGGTCCACGGGGTGAGGCCGGGATCCGCTTCATAGAGAAGGAAGGAGTGGCAGGACTCCTGCTCGTCGATCCAGGCGCCGAGCCGGCCTTCGTCGGAGGCGAGTGTCCGGTCGATTCCATGCGAGGTCAGGCGGAGGACCGGTCCGATCCTGGAGAGCGCGGCGGCGAGCCGGGCGGCGACCTCCGCCAGCGGTGTCTCCGGGTGGGTCGCCGTCACGGCCACGGCCACGCAGCCCCGGCCGCGCTCGGTGGACGTCTCGGGTCCGATCCAGGTGGCGAGGCGCCGGGTGAAGGCCAGGATGAGCTTCGGGTGGCTCTCCAGGAGCCGGTCGAGGCCGGCCCGGGCCAGCCGGGCGAGCACCGAGTCGCGCAGCGCGCGGATCGTGGCCGACCGGGGATTGCCGGTCAGGGCCGCGACCTCGCCCAGGCTGTCGCCCCGGCCGACGTGGTTGAGCACGACCTGCTCGCCGCCGGGCAGCTCGCGGACGATGGAGAGCCGGCCGCTGACCACCAGGTAAAGGCCGTCGCTGTCCTCTCCCTGCCGGCAGAGCGCCTGTCCGCCGGGGATGAGGAGCCATTCGAGATGGCCGGCCATCTCGTCGAGGGTGGCCTCGTCGAGGTCTCGGAAAAGAGGCACGGAGCGCAGGAAGGTCCTGGCTTCGGCCAGAGGAGGGGCCGGGATCTCAGGCATCGAGCCCCCAATCCTAACATCGGCGGATCACCCGCCGTTGCTGAGAATCCCGAGGATCTCCTTGCCGTACTTGCCAACCAGCGCCGGTCCGATGCCGCGCACGGCGAGGAGCTCGACCTCGTCGCTCGGCCGGGCCACGGCCAGCTCCGTGAGCGTGCGGTCGGTCAGGATGCGGAACGCCGGCACCCGGCGGCGCTGCGCCTCGGCCCGGCGCCAGGCCTTGAGGGCTTCGACCAGACCCGGGAGCGGTTCCTCGAGGTAGTCCTCCGCTCCGGGCAGCACGTCCTGGGCCTCCTTGCGGCGCCTCCCGATCCCTCCGGAAATCCGCTCGCGGACCTTCGTGAGGAGGGAGGTTCCGTCCTTCTTCTTCCGCTCGCGCTTCCTGGAGGTGGCGGCCGGCTCCTGGGCGAGCTGGACGAACGCGGCCAGGGCCGCGGGCTCCGGCGGGGTGCGCAGGCCGTCGGGCGTGAGGGTGGCGCGCTGGAAGCGGATCAGCTTGCCTTCCTTCTCGAACTCGTCCTCGATCACCCGCAGCAGGCCCGCCCGGTTGAGGCCGCCGACCAGGCGCTCGAACGCCTTGCGGTCGAAGCCGGGCGCCAGCAGGCCGGGGTCCAGGTTCTTGAAGAGCTGCCCGGTGCTCTGGCCGTCGCGCTGGCGCAGCGCGTGGAGGATCTCCGCGAGCACCCGCGCCTCGGTTGGGTCGGGGGCCCGGAAGCGGCGGACGAGGCAGGCTTCGGGGTCGCAGACGTCGCAGACCCCGCACGGCTTGCCCGAGTCCTCCTGGTCGCCGAAGTGGCGGACGAGGTGGAGCATGCGGCAGCCGTGGGCCTCGGCGCAGCGCACCATCTGATCGAGCTGCGAGAGCTTGTGATCGCGCTGCGCCAGGTAGGGGCGCTCCCAGTCGTCCGTCCCCCGCGAAACGTTGTCGTCCGCGTCGACCAGGGCCCCGCCGTGGATCCAGAGCTTTTCGAGAGCCTTCTCGAACGGCTCCTCGTCCATCTTGAGCTTGTTCCGGATGCGGTCGGCGGGCTGGCTCTGGTCGGTCAGCGCCTTGTGGATCTGCCGCAGGACGCTCACTTCGGGGTAGTCGCGGGTGTGGAAGAACTCGTGGTTGCGCCGGTCCACCCAGGAGTAGAGGAGGATGGCGCGCGAGGGCTTGCCGTCGCGTCCGGCGCGGCCGATCTCCTGGTAGTAGCCCTCGAGGCTGCCGGGCAGGCCGGTGTGGATGACCGTGCGCACGTCCGGCTTGTCCACCCCCATGCCGAAGGCGATGGTGGCGACGATGACCTCCAGCCGGCCGCCGAGGAACGCGGTCTGGATGCGGTCGCGCTCGGCGCCCGGCATGCCTGCGTGGTAGGCGGCGGCCGGCATCTCGGACCGCAATTCCTCTCCTAAAGCATCCGCCTCCTTGCGGGTCGGAGCGTAGACGATGGCCGGCCGGTGCGCCGGGTCGGACAGGATGCGGCGGACCGTCTCGCGGCGCTCGGACGGCTTCATCTCCGCCACCTCGACCGCGATGTTGGTGCGCCGGAACCCATGGATGAACCGGCTCGGGTTCAGCCCGAGCTGGGCGGCGATGTCGTCCTGGACGAGCGGGGTCGCGGTGGCGGTGAGGGCGATGACCGGCGCCGGCCGCAGGAGGGGAAGGCGCTGGCCGAGCATCCGGTACTCGGGCCGGAAGTCGTGGCCCCAGTGGGAGATGCAGTGCGCCTCGTCCACCGCCACCAGCACCGGCTTGCGCTTGGCGAGCATCTCCGGGAAGCCCGGCACGGCCAGGCGCTCGGGAGCGATGAAGAGGTAGTCGAGCCGGCCGGCCAGATAGTCGATACAGACCTGGCGCGACGAAGCGCGGTCCCGGCCCGAGTGGATGCGCTCCGCCCGCAGGCCCAGCTCCCGCAGCTTGGCCACCTGGTCCTCCATGAGCGCGATGAGCGGCGAGACCACCAGCGTGGTGCCGCCGCGGGCGAGGCCCGGAAGCTGGTAGCAGAGCGACTTGCCGGCGCCCGTGGGCATGACGAGGAGGACGTCCTTGCCCTCCACCATCGCCCGGCAGACGGCCTCCTGGTAGGGGCGGAAGGAGGGGAGGCGGAAGGTGTCTTTTAAAAGGACGTTGATGTCGGTGCCGCGGACGTTGGTGTAAGTCTCCCCCTCTCCCGGGGAGGGTGTGAGGGGAGGAGCGGGAGAGGGGGTCGGGGGGTGAGGGCCCCCCACCACCACCTTCACATACGCCTCGATCTCCCGCAGAAACCCCTCCAACTGCCCCTCCCCCCGCTGGATGCGCTTGAGGTCCGCCTCCCAGCGGCCGGTCATGGCGGGGCTCTTCACGTGCGGGTGGACGACCTGGATCAGGCGGATGCCCTTGTCCGTGGCGATCAGCGACTTGCCCTGGCGCTCGACGTACTCGCGGCGGAGGAGGGTCTCGATGATCTCCGCGCGGGTGGCCGGCGTGCCGAGGCCGGTCTCCTTCATGGCCTCGGAGAGCTCCTTGTCGTCGAGCGTCTTGCCCGCGGTCTCCATGGCGGTCAGGAGGGTGGCCTCGGTGAAGCGCTTCGGCGGACGGGTCTGCTTGGCAACCGCCTTGGCGTCGAGCACCTCCACCGGCTGGTCCGCGACGAGGCCCGGCGGCAGATCCTGTTCGTCGTCTTCCTTCGCCTTCTCTTTCCTGAGATCCAGATCGAGCACCTTCCAGCCGGGCTTCTCCACCTGGGTGCCGGAGCTGTGGTAGCGGTCCAAGATCGGATCGCCGACCCCGGAGCGTGGCGGGGTGGTGATCCGGGTGATGACCGTGGTCACGGACCAGACGTGCTCGTCGTGCCAGGCGGAGAGGAGCCGCCGGCAGACCAGGTCGTAGATCCGCTGCTCGTCCGGGCTCAGCGTGACTCCCTCCGGCCGGGTGGTGGTGGGGATGATCGCGTGGTGGTCCGTAACCTTGGAGTCGTCCACGAAGCGGCGGCCGAGCGGGCGCTCGCCGGTACCTGGGGCGAGCAGCTCGCGGTAGGGCGCCTGGATGACCTGCACGATCTCGCCGAGCGTGGCGGCCACGTCCTCGGAGAGGTGGCGGCTGTCCGTGCGCGGGTAGCTGATCAGCTTCTTCTGCTCGTAGAGCGACTGCGCGAGGCCGAGCGTCTTCTGGGCGCTGAAGCCGAACAGGCGGTTCGCATGGCGCTGCAGCTCGGTGAGATCGTAGAGGAGCGGCGGTGGCATCCTCTTGGTCTCGGCGCGGACCGACTCGACCTCCGCCCGGCCGGCCTTCGCCCGCTGGACGATGCGCGCGGCCTCCTCGAACTCGGCGCCGGGCTTGTCCTTCTCCGCCTTGAGACGCTTGGCCTCCGGAGTCGGATCCTCTCCCCGGAACCAGGTCCCTTGATAGATCGAGCCCGGCGAGGGCGAGAACGTGGCCAAGACCTCCAGGTAGTCCTCGGGCACGAAGGCGCGGATGGCCAGCTCGCGCTCCACCAGCATGGCGAGCGTGGGGGTCTGGACGCGGCCGACGGAGAGGTCCTCGTCGAAGTCGAGCGAATAGGCGCGCGAGAGGTTCATGCCCACGAGCCAGTCGGCGCGGCTGCGTCCGCGGGCCGCGTCGGCGAGAGGATCGAATTCGCGGCCAGGGCGGAGCTTCTCGAAGCCCTTGCGGATGGCGTCGGGGGTGAGGGACGAGATCCACAGGCGCGAGAACGGCTTGCGGCACCCCGCGGCCTCATAGATGTAGCGGAAGATCAGCTCCCCCTCGCGGCCCGCGTCCGTGGCGCACACTACCCGCTCGACGTGCGGGGAGTTGAGGATCTTTCTGACTACCTCGAACTGGTCGCGGGTCTCCTTGGAGACCACGAGCGGCCAGTCCTGCGGGAGCATGGGGAGCTGCTCACGCCGCCACTTCGCCCACTCGGCCCGCATCTCGCCGGGCTGGGCCAGGCCGACCAGATGACCGACCGCCCAGGTCACGACATAGCCGTTGCCATGAAGAAAGCCGTCCCCACGCCGCTCCGCGCCCAGGACCTTGGCGAGGTCCCGGGCCACGGACGGCTTCTCGGCGAGGACGGCGGTGGTGCGATCGGGCTGCGACGTCATGACCGGGAGGATTTTACGTCGGACGGAGCCCGAAAGGGATGTCCCGTCACGCAAATCGGGCCATGCAACGGGCTCGGCTCAGGGGTCAGCCGCAGGTCAGGCAGCAGCGGATCTGGATCTGCGCAGGAAACTCCTTGTTGGAGACGTTCGTGATGACCTTGCTGCCATCGGCGTTGGTGCACTGGCCGGACAGGAGGAGCTTCCCGTTCACCCAGGCAGTGCCGACGCCGCCGTTCTTGAACGCGTTCTGCTGGATCGTGAGCTCGTGCTGGGCGATCAGGCCCTGGGTCACCGAAACGGAGCTGCCGTTGGCGATGTCGAGGCAGAGCTGACGGATGGCCGCGACCGGGAAGGTGGCGAAGCTCTCCTCCTTCTGCCAGGACTTGGTGGCCGGGGTGAGGGACGGCGTGTACGTCGCGCCGTCGGCCTGCTTCACCGAGAGGCTCTTCAGCCGCAGCCCGCAGAGGGCGTTCACCTGCCAGGAGTGCTTGACCGCCTTCTCGGCGCTTCCCGCCATGACCGCATACGGCTGGTTGGGCTTGGGCTGGCTGTCATCCAGGAACACGTCCACGGGCGTCGGCTGCCCGGCGACCTGATTGAGCGTGATCACGTCCTTCGCGGTGATGATGGACGACTGAGCCGAGGCGGAGCCGGCGCACAGGCCGGTGGCGATCACGAACAGCGCGGCGGGGATGCGAAATGATTTCATGATTTCTTCCTTTCTTCTTGCGCCCCTTCATCGAGGCTTGCTGTCAGGAACGCTTTCGGCCGGTTGTTTGCTCACCGGAAAAAGCGCAGAAAGGAATCTTTTTGTGTGTGGCGGGAAATCCGGATGCTCTGCGTATCTCTGTCTTATCGGCACCCGCTCAGGGGAGCGCCTCCTCCAACTCGCCCGACTGGATGTGCCATAGCTCGGCATAGGTGCCGCCCCTGGCCACGAGATCGTCATGGTGCCCCTCTTCGGCGACCTTGCCGTCGCGGAGGACCAGGATGCGGTCGGCGTGGCGGATGGTCGAGAGGCGGTGGGCGATGATCAGGGCGGTGCGGCCGGCGGTGATGGTCCGCAGGCTCTGCTGGATGGCGCGCTCGGTCTCCGTATCCACCGAGCTGGTCGCTTCGTCGAGGATCAGGATCGGCGCGTCCTTGAGAATGGCCCTTGCGATCGACAGGCGCTGGCGCTGGCCGCCGGAGAGCTTCACGCCGCGCTCTCCGACCAGGGTGTCGTAGCCCTGGGGTAGCGAGGCCACGAAGTCGTGGAGCTGGGCGAGCTGGGCGGCTCGGACCACCTCTTCGATCGGTGCGTCCGGGGTCACATAGGCGATGTTCTCGCGGATCGTGCCGTGGAAGAGGTAGACGTCCTGGCTTACCAGGGCGATGTTGTGCCGGAGGTCGGACAGTGCCAGGTCGCGCACGTTGTGGCCGTCGAGCCGCACCGAGCCGCCGGTCACGTCGTAGAAGCGGAGCAGGAGCTTGATGATCGTCGACTTGCCGGCGCCGGTGGGGCCGGCGACCCCGAGGGTCTCGCCGGGGGCGATCCGGAAGGTCACGCCGTCGAGCACCGGCAGGTCTCCCTGGCGGCTCGGGTAGCGGAACTCGACCCGGTCGAAGACGACCTCCCCCTGCGCCCGGCCCAGGCGTACCGGGTTTTCCGGTTCCAGGATGGCGGCCGGCGTGTCGAGCAGTCCGAAGGTGCGGCGGGCGCTGGCGTTGGCGCGCTCGAAATCGTCCAGGGTCGTGCCCAGGCGGGTGAGCGGCCAGAGGAGGCGTTCGGTCATCATGGCGAAGAGGACCAGCTCGCCCACGGTGAGGATCCGCCCCTGGAGCACCCAGTAGCTGCCGACCAGGAGCACCCCGGCGAAGCCGATCACGATGGCCATCCGGATCAGCGGCACGTAGAGCGCCGAGAGGCGGATGGCGCCGAAGTTGGCGAGGCGGTACTCCTCGGAGACCCGGCGGACGCGCTCCGTTTCAAACGGTTCGGCCGTGAAGCTCTTGATGACCTGGATGCCCGCGATGTTGTTCTCCAGCCGGCTCGCCAGGCCGCCCACCCCTTCGCGCACCCGGCGGTAGCGCGGCGCGATCCGGCGCTGGTAGTAGACGCTCCCCCAGAGGATGATCGGGATCGGCGCCATGCCCACCAGCGAGAGCTGCCAGGAGGTGGAGAACATCATGATGCCGGCGAAGATGAAGAGGACGACGATCTGGAGCAGCTCGTTGAAGCCGGTGTTCAGGAAGCGTTCGAGCTGGTTCACGTCGTCGTTGAGCATGGAGAGGATCTCGCCCAGGCGGTGCTCCTCGAAGAAGGCCACCTCCCGCGACTGGATCTTGTTGTAGGCATCCATGCGCAGGTCGTGCTGGACGAGCTGGGCCAGGCTCATGAACCCGGCCTGGTAGAACCACTGGAAGAGGCTCTCGAAGAAGAAGATCCCGACCGAGAGCCCGGAGAGCACCACGGCCATGCTCCAGGGATCGGAAGTGCCGGCGAGACGCGCGATCCAGCCCGGCGGCGCGCCGCGCAGCGAGTCGATGACCCAGCCCACGAGGAGCGGCGGCATCAGGTCCAGGATCTTGTTGAAGACGCTCGACGTGCAGGCCCAGGTCAGGCGCCCGCGATAGGCCTGCAGGTACGCGAACAGCCGCGCCATCGGACGGTCGGCCTGGTGGAGGGCGCCGGAGGCGGAGGCCGATATGACGGCTAACATCGCGCGCTCACCAGCTACCCATCACGCCGAGCCCGACGTAGGGTCCGTCTTCCTGCGGCAGACCGGGGAAGAAGCCCTCCGACTTGGCGCCGGCCTTGGCGGAGAGGCCCCAGTGGGCGCCGAGCAGGGCGTTCACCTCGGCTGTGGCGTTCCAGCCATCGCTCTCGGAGAGGCGCTCGACGGATTCCGGCTCCGACCAGATGTCCGCGGAGAGCCCGAGCTCGACCCGCGAGCCCAGGCGCAGGCCGTGGACTCCGGCACCGGCACCGTAGGCGCGGTCGATCGAGGAGTCGAGGTCGCGGATGTAGACCGAGAAGACACCCTGCCGGGTGGCGGCGTGGAGGTCCAGGAAGCGCGAGACCGACTGCGGACCGAGCGCGCCGCGGGTCCCGAGGATCAGGTTGACGTTGCCCGCGTGGAGCATCGGGGCGTGCACCCGGCTCTCGCCGTGGAGGACGTGGTCACGGAAGTAGGCGAACAGGCCGGCGGCGAGGGTCGGGTCGAGGACGTTCCAGATGGCCGTGATGCGGGCGTCGTCCCAGTTGTCTTCGAGGAGCGGGTCCTCGAAGTCGATGACATAGGTCCCGTCCCAGACCGCGGCCGCGGGGGCGCGGCGGCGTTGGGCCTGCCGGCCGACCAGGTAGAGGGTCATGTCGTTGCCGTTGGCGGCCTCGTCGGAGAAGTCGCCTTCGTCGTCGCCCGGACGGGGGTGCGGCACGGTGGAGACGTAGAGGGAGAGGTCGAGCTTGGCCATGAAGGCCAGCGGGATTCTGGCCGCGTCGGTCCCTTCTTCGCGGAGCATGTCCAGGAAGACCCGCCGCGCGAGGATCTGGTCGGCCTCGACGCCGCCGGCCGCCAGGAGCAGAAGCTCCTCGTTGGTCCGCGGAGCCCGGTCGGTGTTCGTGTATCCGGAGAAGTCGAACCCGAAGCCGTAGCTCGGGCCGAGCCCGAATTCGCGCGCCCGTCCGCCATGGCCGCCGACCTCGTGCTGGACGAGGAGGAGCGCGGCGCCTACCGGGAACTCCCAGGCCGGCGTCACGCCGGGGTGCCGCTCGCCGATGTCCTTGATCGACCCGATGCCGCGGCTGATCCCGCTCTGGATCGAAGCCAGGGTCCGGCCGCCGAAGTCCATGGCCGGCTCGGTCTCGTAGCCGATGAACCAGAGGTCGAGCTCTTGCGGCTCCGTCTGAGCCTGGGCAGCGACGGGAATCAGGGAAATGGCGATCAGGAGCAGGAGACGCGGGATTCTCATCCCCTGAACACTACAACAGGCCGTCGCGGACGTGCGGCTCCCAGTCGAAGACGGTTACGAAGCGCTTCAAGTGTTTCCGATTGGTCGTCACGACCTGGCTTCCACAGTCGAGAGCCTGGGCTGCGAGGATCACGTCGACGTCCAGGGCTTTATCGTCAGCCGTTTTCTGTCCGGTTCCTCGGGCAGTAGCCCAGAGGTCCGCGGCGAGATGCATGACCCCGGAATGAAGAGGGAGATAGCGGGCCTGGGCCACGAACTCGTTCAGCCGGTCCAGGCTCAAACGCGCCTCCCAGGTACCTTTGAAACGGACGAGGTGGAGGAGCTTGCGTCGAAGCTCGTAGTCGGTGATCTCCGGGACGACCACGCTCGTTGCGGATCTCAGAAGAAGGCCTTCGATCCAGCGGGCAATCGGTGTGTTTTCGGGATGGAGGGGATGACAGATCTTCCCGAGAATCCCGGAGTCGAGGACCAAGTCCATTCGGAGTCAGTCGTCGCGCCGCTCTAGCTCGGCCTTCAGCACCGGCCAGAAATCCCGGTCATGCCCGGAGGTGTCCTTCTGCCACTCCTGGATGAGAGCCGCAAGCTTATGGTTGCGCTCCAGACGCTCCTCAACTGGATCTTCCGCCTTTATTTTGATATGTCGCGGCTGAACGGATCTCACGGTCGCGGTTCTCCTCATCCGGTGCCGCTGGGGTGGCGGCTACGAGAGAAGTATACCGGAAATCCGCGCTGATGGTCCACTGCGGTATCATCCGCCCATGTCCACCACCGTCGCCACATGGAACGTCAACGGCATCCGCGCCCGGGAGGCGCAGTTCCTGGAGTGGGTCGGGCGTGACCGGCCCGATGTGATCTGCCTGCAGGAGATCAAGGCCTCCCCGGAGAAGCTCTCCGAGACCGTCTGCAGCCTGGAGGGGTACTGGTGCTACTGGCACGGCGCCGGCGGCTACTCGGGCGTTGGGCTCAACCTCCGGCGGGACCGGTTTCCCGAGGAGCCCCGGTACGAGCACCCCTCGTTCGACCATGAAACCCGCATCGTGACCGCCACGGTCGGGGATCTCACGTTCGCCTCGGTCTACGTGCCCAACGGCGGGAAAGACTACGAGGCCAAGCTGCGGTTCCTGGATGCCATGACCGATTATGCCGCGGATCTCCAGGCCTCCGGCCGTACGCTGGTGCTCTGCGGCGACTTGAACGTTACGCTCACCGACCGCGACGTCCATCCCAAGGAGCGCAAGCCGGGGGTCATCGGCCAGCGGAGCGAGGAGCGCGAGCGCCTGTCAGCGATCCTCTCGCACGGCCTGGTGGACGTCGGCCGGGCGCTCGACCCGGACAACGACGGCCTGTTCACCTGGTGGGCCCCCTGGCGCAACATGAAGCAGCGCAACATCGGCTGGCGGATCGACTACATCCTCGCCAGCCGGCCTTTGGCCGAGCGGGCCACGGCTTCCCGGGTCCTCGCGGACGTGGGGACCAGCGACCATGCCCCCGTCGTGGCAAGCTTCGACTACTGAATCCTTCGGATGCCGCTCGACCGCCGGTCGGCCGGCGGGGCTTCGCTCTCGGCAGACGCGGAGACCCGGTTGCGGCCCGCGGTCTTCGCCTCGTAGAGGGCGCGGTCGGCCATCTCGATCAGCTCCTCCAGCCGCTGGCTGGAGGGGACCAGGGAGGCGACGCCCAGGCTGGCGGTGAGATGGCCGAGGGAGGCGGCCGGATGGGGGATCGCCAGGTCTTCGATCCCCTGGCGCAGGTGCTCGGCCACTTCCAGGACGCCGTCCAGATCCGTATCCGGGAGGAGGATCGCCAGCTCCTCGCCGCCGTAGCGCGCCACGAGGTCGGCGGGCCGGCGCACCGAGCCGGCGAGATAGCGGGCCACGGCCTGGAGGCAGCGGTCTCCCTCCCGGTGGCCGCGGGTGTCGTTGAGGAGCTTGAAGTGGTCCAGGTCGAGGAGGATCAGCGCGACCGGTCTGCGGTTGCGCCGGGCGCGGGTCCACTCCTCCTCCAGGACCTCCTGGAGATGGCGGCGGTTCGCCAGGTTGGTCAGGGCGTCCTTGCGGGACAGCTCTTCGAGCCGCTCGTTTGCGATCTCGAGCTCGTCGTGGGCGAGCTGGAGGTCGTCCAGGGCCTTCCGCAGCTCGCGGGTCTGCTCCGCGATGCGGGCCTCCAGTTGTGCGGCGCGGCGGCTCAGGGTCCGGCTGCGCAGGCCGGCGTACCCCACCACTCCGGCCAGGGCGATCACGGTCCAGAGCGCGAACGCCCAGGGCGAGGCGTACCAGTGGGCCGGAACCGTGAAGCTCCAGGCCGTCTCCGGTCCGGTCTCCCCGTTCGGACCCAGGGTGCGCGCGTGGAAGGTGTACTGCCCGGCCGGCAGACGGGTAAGCTCGGCGAACGGCTCGGCCGCCGGCGCCCCCCAGTCCGCGTCCACGGGGTCGAGCCGCGTCTGGTAGCGCAGTCCGGCGCGGAAGGAGAGGGGGGCGAATTCGATGCGCAGCCGGCGCACGTCCGGCGGGAGGTGCGGGGCTTCCGATCCCAGGTAGGAGAGCGCCTTGCCTCCGAGGCTGACCCGCGCGAGCCTCGTGGCGGGCAGGGCCCGTCCGCCGCGCAGGCTCCCCTCGAACCGGTAGAGACCGTTCTCGCCGCCCAGCCAGACTACGCCGTCCGGCTCGGGGAGGATCGTCTCCAGGGCCCGCGCTGGGACCTGGACCAGCGGGATCGGATGGGCGGCCCAGCCGTCGCCCTGGCGCAGCGCCACGGACGGCGGACGGGTATTCATCCAGAGGCTCCCCTCGGCATCCTCGACGAGGAGGTTGGCGTCCGCGGTAATGGCCGCCAGGCCGGGGTCCTCCACCAGCCTGCCCTGGACCTCGTCGAGGAGCAGGACCCGCTCGCCGTCCCCGGTCACCAGGATGCGGTTTCCGATCCGGTGGACCTGGGCCCCGGAAGGACCTTTGACCCGCCGCACACTTACCTTCCCTGAAGCCGGCCAGCCCGGCGGGATCTCGACGCGCAGGATGCCGTCGAGGGTGGTGCCGCACCAGAGGACGCCGCCCGCGCCCGGGACGATGGTCCGGATCTCCGCGGTCACGCCTTCGACCTTGTGTTCGAGCTTCCACTCGCGGCCCTGCCGGCGCAGGGCGGCCAGCCCTTCCTCGAACCCGACCCAGACCCGCTCCGGATCGGCCGAGGGCGCCAGGGCGTAGACCGTGGACGAGGCCCACACCGGGTGGGCTCCGCCGGGCTCGGCCAGGGAGACTCCGTAGACCGTGCCGACGAGCAGGTCGCCTCCGACTGAAAGGAGGCTCCAGGCGGAGGGGGGGATGCCCGGCACGGGGCGCAGCCGCATCAGTCCTCCTCCGGCTCCCGCCCCCTCGGTCGTGAACAGGCCGGCCGAGGTCGCCACCCAGAGGTCGCCGCGGTGGCGCGCCAGGGCGTAGGGGCTCCCCTTGAGACCGGACCGGGCATCCACGAGCGACAGCGGCGAGGCGACCTCGACCCGGGCGAGGCCGCTGTTGAGCGCCACCCAGAGCGATCCCTCGCGGTCTACCACCATGCCGGAGACCATGTCGTCGGGGAGGCCCACGGAGGTATCGACCACCTGGTCGACGGCGCCGTCCGGCCGCAGCAGGAGGAGGCCGCCGAGGAGCGAGCCCAGCACCCAGCGGCCGTCCGGCAGCCGGCGTCCTTCGATGACCTTGGACTCGACGGCCCAGCGCGACGCCTCGGGCGCGAACGGTACGATTTCACCTCCGCGCAGCAGGAACAGGCCCTCGCCGCGCACCGAGACCAGGAGCCCGCCGTCCGCGGGGAGCATCTGGTCCACCCGCCGGCCGGCGAAGACCTCGCCGCCGGGGACCGGCACGAGGCGGCCTCCCGCGAGCCGGGTCAGGCCCTCCCGGGTCCAGACGTAGATCTCGCCGTTCGCGTCGAAGCTCGCCGCGTAGGGGCGGTCGCCCGGGAAGGTCGCCACGGTCCGCATGGCGGTCCCGTCCCACAGCAGGAGCCGCTTCGTGGTCATGTAGAGGAACCCGCCGCCGGCGGCGCGCACCTGCAGGATCTGGCCGAGCCGCCGGTCGCCCGTGGGCAGCCGGTCGAGGAGGGAGACGTAGCGCAGCGAGCCGTCCGGCTCCGGCGCCAGGTAGCCGAGGTCGTCGATCCCCCCGACCCCGATGCGGCCGCTCGCATCCGAGGCGATCGAGAAGGCGGCCTTCGCCTTGCCCACCGGAGTGAGCCGCCACCAGGCGCCGTCGTAGGCCAGGACTCCGGCCAGATTGGCGACGTAGAGGACACCCTGGGGGTCGCTGGTGACGTCGAAGCTCTGGGACTCGGCGTCCGGGTGGGCCGGGACATAGGACTGGATGAGGGGATAGCCATGCTCCGCGGCATGAGAAACCGCCGCGGCGGAGGCCGCCAGGAGCAGGCCGGCCAGGGCACCGGCGAAAGCGCGCGCGCACATCAGATTCGAACCATCTCTTGCCGGACAGTTTACGCCAAAAAAAGGCCGCGCCCGATGAGGAAGGCGCGGCAGAGGGAGGTTCTTCTGCTGCTGTCCGGTTGCGTTCCGCTGCGGCTCGTACTGCTTGATGCCAGAGTACCGCGCCGCGCGACCCCGCGCTGTGATCTCTCTCACAGGGCGGCAGCGGAGGGCGTCACACGGAATCATTGGAAAGCGATATACTTTGTCCGTAATTCCTCACAGGCCCCGGAGGGCTTTGACTCGAATGCGCGCGCTACTTCTGAAGGATGCGGCCCTCTGCCAGGACTCCCTGGAGGAGGTCCTGCGCGCGCGCGGGTACGATCTTTCGATTACACCGGACCCGGCCGAGGCCTGGGCCTGGCTGAAGCCGGAGATCTGGCCGCTCCTCGTCATCCGCCGCGCAGATCCGGCCGAGGCCGTGGAGCTCTGCCGCCAGGCTCGGGCGGTCCCCGGCAGCGGCCCCGGGCTCCTCCTGGTGGTGACGAGGGAGGTCAGCCCCGAATATCTGGCGGCGATCGTCGCGGCCGGGGCCGACGACTGGCTGGCCGAGCCCTTCGATCCGGCGCTCCTCGACCTGCGCCTTCAGGCCACCGAGCGCCGGCTGGCCGAGCGCAGGAAGTCCGAGGCCGAGCTGCGCGTGACCCAGTTCCTCCTCGACCGCGCGCCCGAGACCGCCGGCTGGGCCGATGCGGAGGGCAACCTCCTCTACATGAACCACGTCGGCTGCAGCTCCCTGGAGTACACCCGGGAGGAACTGCTGAGGATGAAGGTCCAGGACGTCATCCCGCGGAAGTTCGCGGAGGTCTTCGAAGGGTTCGTGAAGGACCTCCGCCACCAGGGCACGGCGACGTTCGACTCGGCCCACATCGCCAAGAGCGGCCGCACGTTCCCTGTCGAAGTGGCGCTCAACTGCCTGGAGTTCGACGGCAAGGAGTACTTCTGCGCCTTCGTGCGCGACATCACGGACAGGAAGCGCTCCGAGGAGGCGCTCCGGGAGTCGGAGGAGCGCTACCGCAGCCTCTTCGACGGCGTCCCCATCGGCCTCTACCGCACCACCCCGGCAGGCCGGCTGCTCGACGCCAACGAGTCGCTGGTGCGCATCCTGGGCTACCCCGACCGGGAGACGCTGCTCGGGGCCAATGTGGGCGACATCTACTTCGACCCGGAGGACCGCCAGCGCTGGCAGCGGATCGTGGAGGCGGAGGCGGGCGCCGGCGTGCGCTCCTTCGAGGCGCAGGTGCGGCGCTACGACGGCGCGGTGATCTGGGTGCGTTTCAGCCTGAGGGTGTACCGGGACGAGCAGGGCAAGATCCTGCGCTACGAGGGCGCCCTGGAGGACGTGACCGACCGCCGGCGGGTGGAGGAGGCGCTGCGCGCCAACGAGGAGCGCTTCCGGGCCCTGGTCCAGAACGCCTCGGACATGATCTCCATCCTGGAGCCGGACGGCGCGCTGCGCTATGCCAGCCCCTCCCACCAGCGCCTGCTCGGCCACGCGGCCGGCGACCTGGTCGGCGGCAACCTCCTCGACATCGTCCATCCCGAGGACCGGCCCCTCGTCGCGAACGCGCTCCAGTGCCTGGTCGACCTTCCGGACGAGAACCTGACGATCGAGTACCGGTGCCAGCACCGCAGCGGCACCTGGCTGACGGTGGAGTCCACGGCCTCGAACCTGCTGGAGCACCCGGTGGTCGCCGGCATCGTGCTCAACTCGCACGACATCACGGACCGCAAGCGGGCCGAGGAGCGGCTCCTCCACGACGCCCTGCACGACGAGCTGACCGGCCTGCCGAACCGCGCGCTGTTCATGGACCGCCTCTGGCAGGCCATGGAGCGCTCCCGGCGCGACCTCGAGCGCCTTATGGCCGTGCTCTTCCTGGACGTCGACCGGTTCAAGATCGTCAACGACAGTCTCGGCCACCTGGTGGGCGACGAGCTGTTGATCCAGATCGCGCGCGCCCTCTCCTCGGTGCTGCGGCCCATGGACACCATCGCCCGGATCGGCGGCGACGAGTTCGCCATCCTGGTGGAAGGGGGGCGGGACGTGGACGACGCGGCCCACGTGGCCGAGCGGGTCCACGAGCGGCTCGCGTCGCCCATCAACCTGCACGGGCACGAGGTGTTCATCACCTCCAGCATCGGCATCGCGGTCTACACCCCGGACTACGAGAAGCCCGAGGACCTGCTGCGCGACGCCGACACCGCCATGTACCGGGCGAAGAGCTCGGGCCGCGCCTGCCACGTGGTGTTCAACCGCGGCATGCACCAGTTCGTCATGGCCCGCCTCCAGCTCGAGAGCGACCTGCGGCGCGCCATCGAGCGCGGCCAGATCGAGGTCCACTACCAGCCGTTCGTGGACCTGACCACTGGCACGGTGGTCGGCCTGGAGGCCCTGGTGCGCTGGAACCATCCGAAGCGCGGGCTGATCCTGCCGGACGACTTCCTCCCCGTGGCGGAGGAGACCGGGCTGATCGTCCAGATCGGCGAGCACGTCCTCCTCCAGTCCTGCCGGCGCGTGCGCGAGCTGCAGCTCAAGTACCCCGAGCACCGCAACCTGCGGGTGAGCGTCAACCTGTCGAACAAGCAGTTCTTCCAGGCGGACCTGGACGACCGGATCGCCGGGACCCTGGCCGCTTCGGGCTTGGCGCCCGAGCACCTGGGCCTGGAGATCACCGAGGGGGTGATCATCCGCCACGCCGAGTCGGCGAACAGCCGCTTCGCCCGCCTCAAGGCGCTCGGCGTGCAGCTCTACCTGGACGACTTCGGCAAGGGCTATTCGTCGCTGAGCTACCTCCACCGCTACCCCATGGACATCCTCAAGATCGACCGCTCGTTCGTGACGCGGATCGACGAGGAGGGGGGCAACGTCTCGATCGTGGCCGCGATCGTGACCCTCGGCCACCAGCTCGGCATGGAGGTCGTGGCCGAGGGCATCCAGAGCGTGGAGCACGTGGCCAAGCTCCGGGGCCTGAAGTGCGAGTACGGCCAGGGCTTCTTCTTCTCCCATCCGGTGGACGGCGAGGAGGTGGAGGCGCTCATCACCCGCGACGTGCGCGACTGGCCGAGCCCGATGCCGTTCTCGGGCCGTTCCAGTCCGGTATCGTAGTTTCCCATCTCTTTCCGGGAATGCGCTTTTCCGGGCCCCTGTTGTGGGTACCGTGAGCGCTGTAGATTCTCCCTCGCAGATCTTTCTTCTCTCGCCGGCCAGCCTGTCCGGGGAACGGGCGCGCCAGCTCACCTCGCCGGAAGCCCGGTTCGACACGGCCCGGCGCTACCGCAGCCCCGAGGGGGTGCCGGTCGAGGAGGCCTTTGCCTTCCTCAGCTCGCTCTACTTCCGGGGGAAGATCGCCTACGCTCGGCACTTCGCCCGGCCGCCCGCGGAGCTTCCGGGCGTGCTGGTCATCACGCCCGCCTTCGGCCTGGTGCCCGAGGGCTGGCCGCTGACCCTGGACCGCATGGAGGCGCTCCGCCGCACCCCGATCGACGTGCGGAACCCCGACTATGCCGCGCCCCTGCGGGAGCACGCCCGGGTCCTGCGCGAGGCCATGCCGGAAGACACACGGGTGGTGCTCCTGGGGAGCATCGCCACCGGCAAGTACGTGGACCTGCTCCTGCCGGAATTCGGCGACCGGCTGGTGTTCCCCGGCTGCTTCGTGGGGATCGGGGACATGAGCCGCGGGTCGATCCTGCTGCGGGCGGTGCGGGAGGACCGGGAGCTGGAGTACTCGACGCTCGACGTGCCCCGGCACCGGCCTAGAACCCCTTCAGAGCCCCGGTCGCGAGAAACCTCTCCCACAGCGCCCGCCAGGGTTTCCAGGCGTGGCCGCCGGGGGTCGTGAAGACCCGCTCGGGCGGCAGGACGGCGCCGAGCAGGCCGTCGATCTTCGCGAACCGGTCGCGGGTGCCCCAGCCGAGGTAGACCGGGATCTTCGGATCCGGGTGCTGGAACCAGACCCACATCCGGCGTTGGAAGTCGGTGGGGCTCAGAACCTGCGGCGGAGTCCAGCTCCGCAGCCCGCCCGCGGCTTCGATCTCCTTGCGCACGTCGTCCTCGCCGAGGAAGGGGGCGATCAGGGTGATGCCGGCCACCTCCTCTGGGTGCTCGATCGAGTAGAGGACCGAGCCGGTGCCGCCGAGGGAGACGCCGGCGAGCCAGACCCGGTCCGCCCTGGCTGGAGCGATGACGTCCTGGCGCAGGCGTTCCACCACCGTGCGTTCCAGGTAATAGCCGAGGTGGGCGTCGGCCGAGACGATGCGCGCGCCGACCCCGTACTTTTCCGCCAGCTCGCCGAAGCCGGCGCGGGCGAAGTCCTCGGGCTTGTCGAAGCGGCCGGGCAGCAGCACCACCAGGGACCGGGAGCCCGGGGCTCCGGGCTTGATCTCGACCGTACGCATCGGCACCGTGGCGGGCCGGGGGCGGAAGCAGCCGGTGGTCAGGAACAACAGGATGGAGAGCGCGATCCGGCGCCACATGGCGACGACTCTACCAGTGGGCGTTGGCACGGCCCCTGCAGTTCAATGGGAGCGAGCCCCGGGAGGGGCGAACGACAAAGATTCGAGACGACCAAGAGGGAGTCCTGAACAAGGAGGAACAACCATGGCCCGTTCAAGCTGGAAGGTGTTCGTGCTGCTGATGGCCCTGCTCGTGGTCCTCGCGACCGGCGCCTGCCGTGTCCGTCAGACCCAGGAGGGCAAGATGCCCGACGTCGACGTGAAGACGGAGGGCGGCCAGATGCCCAAATACGACGTCGACGCCCCGGACGTTGACGTGACGACCGAGAAGCGCGAGGTCACGGTGCCCAAGGTCGAGGTCCACGTGCCGGGCGACGAGAAGGCCAACGACGAGAACGAGACCGACCGTCCGCCCCAGCCGTAAGGGGATGTCTTCGGGACTGTAGGGGCAGGCCTTTGCCTGCCCCTTTGTCTTTCTAGGCCCGCATGTGGTCCGCCTGCCAACTCCGGATCGCCTTCTTGATGTCCTCTCCCCCGGCCAGCCGCCCGTCCAGGACCTGGCGGGTCAGCTCCGGCAGCTCCTCGTCGCTCGCGAAGCGCAGGGCGATGATCTGGCCCCTCCGCAGCTCCCCGATGCGCGGCCGCAGGTCGGGCGGCAGAACGGCGGCCAGACGGGCCTGCATCTCGTTGCGGATGACCCGGTCCTGCACCCCCATGGGGAAGGTCCGGGCATACCAGGCGACCCCGATCAGCGCCCCGGCCACCAGGACCCCCAGCAGCCGGTCGAACAGCGGGAATTCCGGCACCGGAGGCCGGAAGAGCCTGTACAGCGACCACAGCAGATTGAGCACCAGGATCCCGACCGTGACGAAGTGGAAGCCCGGCACGAGCTTGCGATGATTGCGATAGTTCTGTTCTGTCATGATGGACGGAATCCTAGCACCGGGTTCCGTTAAGATCGCACTCCATGGACGCGGAAGCCAAGGGACTCCCCTGCCTGGATGTGTCGGCCGTCGCTCCCGCGTGGGACCGGTTCTCCGAGTCGTTCCTCGAAGGCTATTTCGAACGCAATCCGACCTTCGCCTCCTCCTCGGGGCGGCACGAGTACGACGGCCGCCTGCCGGACTGGAGCGCCGAAGCCCTGGCGGAGAAGACCGCCTGGCTGCGCGGCGAGCGCGAGCGGGCCCAGGCGTTCGACCCCGGCTGCCTGGACGAGCGCCGGCAGGTCGAGCGCGAGGGGCTGATCGCCCAGATCGACCACGACCTGTTCTGGATCGAGGACGCCCGCTGGCACCGGCGCAACCCGATCTACTACGCCAGCACCCTGGACCCGGCCCTCTACCTGACCCGCGAGTACGCCCCGCTGGCCGACCGCATGCGGGCCTACGTGGCCTACGCCCGCGAGGTGCCGCGGGCCGCCGCCCAGATCCGGGAGAACCTGCAGGGGTTCCGGATGCCCCGGAGCTACGCCGAGCTGGGCGAGATGTCCTTCGCCGGGCTGGCCGGCTACTACGAGAGCGACGTGCCCCAGGTCTTCGCGGCCGTGGACGACCCCGGCCTCCAGGCCGGGCTCCGGCAGGCGAACGTTGAAGCGGCGGCGGCCATGCGGGAGCTGGGCGGCTGGTTCCACGACCAGATCGCCACCGCGCCGGTGGAAGGTTTTGCCATGGGGCCCGACCTGTTCCGGGCCATGCTGCGCGAGACCGAGCGGGTTGACGTCTCCCTGGACGATCTCGAAGCGGCGGGCCGGCGCGAGCTGGAGCGCAACCTCTCCGCCCTGCGCGAGGCCTGCCGCGAGTGGGCTCCGGACCTCTCCGTGCAGGAGTGCCTGGAGCGGGTGCAGGCCGAGAAGCCGCCGGAGGGACCCGTCGAGGCGGCCCGCCGCCAGCTCTCCGGCCTGCGGCGCTTCGTCGAGCAGACCGAGCTGGTGAGCATCCCGGGCGAGGAGGAGGCGCAGGTGCAGGAGTCGCCCCCCTACCAGCGCTGGAACTCGGCCTACATCGACATCCCCGGCCCCTACGACCGGCACCTGCCGGCGATCTACTACATCTCGCCGCCGGACCCGGCCTGGTCGCCCGAGGAGCGCGCCGCGTATCTCCCTGGGGAGGCAGACCTGCTCTTCATCACCGCCCACGAGGTGTGGCCCGGGCACTTCCTGCAGTTCCTCCACTCGAACCGCGCCGAGTCGCTGATCGGCCGGCTGTTCGTGGGCTACGGCTTCGCGGAAGGGTGGGCGCACTACTCGGAGGAGCTGATCTGGGAGGCCGGCTTCGGCGCCGGCGATCCCAGGACCCGGATCGGCCAGCTCCAGAACGCGCTGCTCCGCAACGTACGCTACCTGGTGGCGATCGGGCTCCACGCCGGCAGCATGGCGGTCGAGGAGGCCGAGCGGATGTTCCGCGAGCAGGGCTTCCAGGACGTGGCGAACGCCCGGCAGCAGGCGGCGCGGGGGACGTTCGACCCGGCCTTCCTGAACTACACGCTGGGCAAGCTGATGGTGCGCCGGTTGCGCGAGGATTGGACCGCGTCGCGGGGCGGCCGCTCGGCCTGGCGCGCGTTCCACGACCGGTTCCTGTCCTTCGGCGGCCCCCCGATCCCTATCGTCCGCTCGGCGATGCTCGGCGCGGACGGTTCGCTGTTCTAGGCCGCCCGCGTCAGCGCTTCGACGGCGGCGGCCTTGGCGGTCTCGACCTCGGCCAGGGCCTGCTTGAGCATGGCGAAGACGATGTACCAGCCCACGACCAGGAGGAGGGCGCACTTCAGGAGCGGCGGGATGAGCGGCAGGTCCGTGTCCCAGATGCCGTGCAGGACCACCGCGGCCACCCAGCGGCGGATGACCACGGGGTGGAAGAGCAGGGAGACCGTGAACGGCCTGTTCCCCTTCACCTTCCAGAGGGCGGCGCCGACCATGGCGGTCCAGATGACGTGCCCGCCCGGCGCGAGGAGGCCGCGGATCAGGACGCTGGTCGCGGCGCCGCTCGACGCCGCTTCGAGCGTGTCGTTCGAGAGCGCCGTCACGAAGGCGTAGCCGGCCGACTCGAACCCCGCGAAGCCGGCCCCGACCGCGGCGCCGAAAAGCAGGCCGTTGAGCTGGAAGGGGTAGCGCAGCGATCCGACGATGATCAGCAGGACGAACGCCTTGCCGAGCTCCTCGACCACGCCGGTCAGCATGGCCGGGATCAGCGAGCCCGCGCCGTCGCCGGGGATGAGCGCGGCCACGATCATGGTCACGAAGAGGCTCAAGGCCCCGCCGAAGAGGATCATCTTGGCGACCTGGTAGACCGAGACGTTGCGGGGGACGTTCAGCTCGAAGAAGAGCACCACCACGGACAGGGGGACCACGAAGGCTCCGAGCACGATCATGCCCGGCAGGAAGTTGACGTTCCCGAACTGGCGCAGGCCCATCATCAGGAGCAGGTAGGCGGCCACGGACACCGCGAAGATGCGCCAGAACACCCGCGGCGTGGGCCAGCCCGAGGGGAGGGTGGCGAGGGCTGGGGTGGTGGTCTCGGTGCCGACGATGAAGAGGTCCTCGATGTGGCTGGTGGTCACCCCGGGCTGGAGGCCGCCGAGCAGGACCTCGCGGATCGGCACGCCGGAGAGCGTCGGCAGCTCGGTGGCGTGGCTGATGCTGACCCCGATCTGCCCCAGGATGCTCCGGCCCAGTACGGGGGGAGAGACGGGCGGCGGTGGCGGGAACGGCGAGGGGAAGGGCGGCGGAGAGGGGAGGAGACCCGGGACGTCGGACGCCGGCACCCAGGAGGGCATGCCCTCCTGCCAGACGTAGGTCGTGGGCAGGATGACCCCTTCCACGACCAGGCGGGCGAGGACCTCCCCCGGGACCGGTCCCGCGGTGCTGCCGTTGTGGACGTAGAACCACTGCCCGTTCATAGGATCGGACTCGATGCTACGCGAAAACTCCGGGGGAGAAAATGGGGGCGGGGCCCACGCGACCCCGCCCCGAGGAGGGATACGGCTGGCTTACAGCACGTTCTCTAAAAGAGTAGGTACGCGAGGGCGCCGAAAGCGAGCCGTCCTTTTCCAACGATTTTCCCCGCTCATCCGTAGACCCTCCGAAAGGAGCGTCACAATGCGGAGCCAGATCAAGCTGCTGTCGTTGACGGTGCGCGCCACGGTCGTGCTGCTCACGGTCGGAGCGTTCCTGGTGGTGCTGGGGATCTTCGACGACTACCTGGGCTGGGACGTCTTCAGCCCCGAGGTGGAGAAGCTGCTCTATGGGCTGTTCGCGTCGAGCGTGGCCCTGGGCGGCTTCGGCGCGGCGATCTGCGTGGTGCTCGGCATCCAGGAGGTGGTGCGGGCCTTCCGCAAGCTCGTGGAGCGGTCGGAACCGACCCCGTCGGCGAACCCGGTGGAGGCCACGCGGCGGACTTACACCGTGGCTCTGGCCGCGGTCCTGGTCCTGCTGATCGTCACCGTGTCCGCCCTGGCCGCCGTGAACCGGCGGGTGGAGGCCCACCGCCTCAAGGTGTTCAAGCTCATCGCCCGGGACCAGATGGCCCAGCTCGGGCCGCATCTGACCGCCGAGCTCTCCCGGATCCCGGTCCCCTGTGAGACCTGCGCGACCCCGGGCCTGCACCAGTTCTTTCGGACGCTCGACGGCCTCTCCTTCTCCCGGTCCGCCACGCTCTACGTCACCGACCCCGCGGACGAGACCGTGCTCTGGCGATATCCATCCACCGAAACCTGCTCCGCGTGTGGGGACAAGCCGGGCTTCGAGCGCTTCTTCATCGCCCGCGACGACGATCGGGCGGTCAAGCTGGCGCTCCAGGGGGACACGGCGTGGATCGACCAGAAGAACAGCGGGCCGGGGTTCGTCTGGCACCAGGTGATCCGGGACGGCCAGGGGAAGAACCGGGCCGTCCTCCAGATCTGGGGCAACGAGAGCGAGAGCTTTCGCGACTACCAAGCCGTCGCGGAAGCGGCTGAGAAGAAGGGCAGGTGACTAGCGCAAAGCGGCCGTAGCCCGGTCGATCTCCCGGGCCGCGGACTGGATCGTAACCGCCACGGCCGCGACCTGGGCGTCGACCTCCTTCCAGCGGCGCTGCTCGATGGCCTCGCGCACCGAGGGCAGGGTCTTGACCCCGTAGCCCGTGTAGAAGCCCGGGGCGTAGATGTCGTGCCGGTACCAGGGCCGGCCGGGCAGGCCACCCTGGCGCAGCAGGGAGCGCTCGCTCTTCATCAGCACGGCGTCGAGCTTCGCCCTCACCTCGGCCGGCAGCGGCTTCCCGGAGCCGGTGGCCTTCGACCAGGCCTCGTCGTAGGCCCGGGCGCTCTGGCGCAGGGCGTCCACCGCGTTCTGGAGCGGTGCAAAGTTGAAGTGCGGGACGGGATCGCGACGCTCCGGCACCACCCAGGTCTTTTTCGGGTCGTCGAAGATCCGATACAGGTCCTCGTCGATCGCCTGGTTGCGCTCGTCGGTCTCGCTGCGCAGGGTGTCCGCCAGCTTCACCACCTCGTCCGCATAGCCGCCGACCGCCTCGGCCAGGCGGGTGAACTCGAAGGGCAGGACGTCGGCCTCGGCCAGGCGGAGGACCAGCCGGCCGCCGGTCTTCGCCATGGTCACGCCGTAGGAGAAGTCGGGGTCCTCGAAGCGGACGTAGTGGTCGAACGAGTCGTAGATGGAGTGGTACTGGCCGTACTCGTCCTCGTCGCCGTAGCCGAAGTTGATCGAGGCGATGCCCAGGTGCTGGAGGAAGGGGGTGTAGTCCGACCCGGAGCCCAGGGCGAAGAGGTGGAAGGGCTTCTTCGCCAGCGCGTCCTTCCGGTCCCCGGACGAGCCAGCGAAGACGTTGGCGGCGCGCATCCGCTCGGCCACGCTCACCCCCTTCTGCGGGTCGGTCACGTCGCGGGCCACCTGGTTGGCGAGCACCTCCAGCGTGTGGGAGCCGCCGATCGAGAGGAAGCCGCGGGAGTTGCTGTCGGAGTTGATGTAGGCCACGGCGTGCTCGCGCAACTCGTCGCCGTGGGTCTCGGCCCACTCGGTCGAGCCGAGCAGGCCGGGCTCCTCGCCGTCCCAGCCGGCGTAGACGATCGTCCGCTTCGGCCGCCAGCCGGTCTTCACCAGCCCGCCGATGGCGCGCGCCTCCTCCAGCTCCGCGACCATGCCGCTCACCGGATCGTTGGCGCCGTTGACCCAGGCGTCGTGATGGTTGCCGCGCAGGATCCACTGCTCGGGGTGCTCGGAGCCCTCCAGCCGAGCGACGACGTCATGAACCGGCTTGAGGTCCCAGTTGAAGGCGACCTGGAGGTGTACCTTCGCCGGGCCGGGGCCGATGTGGTAGGGGGTCGGCAGGGCGCCGCGCCACCCGTCGGGCGCCACGGGGCCGCCGAGGGCGCGGAGCAGCGGCAGGGCGTCGGCGTAGGAGATCGGCAGCACCGGGATCTTGGTGATCGTGTCGGCCTGCTCCAGGGGGAGGCGCTTCGCGTCCTTGGTGGCGCCCACGAACGGGGTGAGCGGATCGCCGGAGCGCAGCGGCGCGTCGGCCACGGAGCCGCGCTGGGCCCCCTGCTCCGGCCGCCAGCCGCCCTTGGGGTAGACGTCGCCCTGGAAGTAGCCGTCCTCGTGCGGATCGGAGTAGATGATGCAGCCGATGGCGCCGTGCTCGGCCGCCACCTTGGGCTTGATGCCGCGCCAGGAGCCGTAGTAGCGCGCAATCACGATCTTGCCCTTGACGTCGATCCCGCGGCGCTCCAGCTCCTCGTAGTCCTTGGGGACGCCGAAGTTCACGTAGACCAGATCGCCGGTGACGTCGCCGTCGCGGGAGTAGGCGTTGTAGACCGGGAGCTGCTCGTCGGCCTGGCCGGAGGTGGCGTCGCCCTCGACCGGGGTCTCGGCGAGAGAGGCGGTGAACTTCGTGGGGGCGATCAGCTCCAGCCTGCGGAGCTTCGGGGTGGGGAAGAGCACCTGGAATTCCTCGACCCTGGCGTCCCAGCCCCAGGAGCGCAGCAGGCCGGCCATGAACTCGGCGTTCTCGCGGCCCCAGGGGGAGCCGACGTGATGGGGATGGGCGGTGAGGCGCTTCATCCACTCGCGGAGGTCCTCGGCCTTGAGCTGGGCGTCGAAGCGTTTCTCCAGATCGCGCTGCGCGGCGGCGCGGTCGTCGCTGAAGCCGAGCAGCGGGACGGATCCGGAGACCTGGGCCGCCGCGGGAGAGGCGAGCAGGAGGAGGAGCAGGGCGGCTCTCGATCGCATGGTCATTTTCCTTTTTCCTGGAGGAGGGCGGTGGCCCGGTCGATCTCGCCGGCCAGGGCGCGGAGGGTGGCGGCCACCGACTCCACCTGGGCGTCGACGTCCTTCCACTTGCGCTGCTCGATGGCCTCGCGCACCGCGGGCAGGGTCTTCACATCGTAGCCCGTATAGAAGCCGGGGGCGTAGATCTGGTGCTTGTACCAGGTCCGCTCGGGCAGGCCGTCCTTGCGCGCCAGGGCGCGTTCGGACTTGAGCAGGATCGCGTCGAGCTTCGCCCGGGTCTCCTTCGGCAGGCCCGGACCCGCGCTCTTCGACCAGGCGCTGTCGTAGGCCTGGGCGCTGCGGCGCAGGACGTCCACCGCGTTCTGGAGCGGCGCGAAGTTGAGGTGCGGGACCGGCTCGTGGCGCTTCGGCGCCACCCACCAGGTCTGCCGCGGATCGTCGATCAGCTTGTAGACGTTCTCGTCGAGCCGCTGGTTCGCCTCCTCGGTCGTGGTCCGCATCTGGTCGGCGAGCTTGACCACCTCGTCGGCGTAGGTGCCGATCGCCTCGGCCAGGCGGGTGAACTCCATGGGGAGGACGTCGGCCTCGGCCAGGCGCAGCATCAGCCGGCCGCCGGTCTTCGCCAGGGTCACGCCGTACTGGAAGTCGGTGTCCATGAAGCGGACGTAGTGGTCGAACGAGTCGTAGATGGAGTGGTACTGGCCGTACTCGTCCTCGCCGCCGTACCCGATGTTCATCGAGGCGATGGTCAGGTGCTGGAGGAAGGGGGTGAAGTCCGAGCCGGAGCCCAGGGGGTAGAGGTGGAGCGGCTGGTGCTGGGCGGCCCGCTGCTGCTGCTGCGGATCGCCGAACAGGAGCACGCCGGCCCGGAGGCGCTCGGCCACGCTCACTCCGGTCTCCGGATCGGTGACGTCGCGCGCCACCTGGTTGGCCAGCACCTCCAGCGTGTGGGAGCCGCCCATGTCCAGGAAGCCGCGGGAGTTGCTGTCGGAGTTGATGTAGGCCACGGCGTGGTCGCGCAGCTCTTCAGCGTGAGTTTCGGCCCACTCGGTCGAGCCCAGGAGGCCCTGCTCCTCGGAGTCCCAGCCGATATAGACCAGGGTCCGCTTCGGCCGCCAGCCGGTCTTCGCCAGCTCGCCGATGGCGCGGGCCTCCTCCAGCACCGAGACCATGCCGCTGAGCGGATCGGTGGCGCCGTAGACCCAGCCGTCGTGGTGGTTGCCGCGCAGGATCCACTGGTCGGGGTGCTCGGAGCCGGCGAGCTTCGCCACCACGTCATAAACAGGGGCCTGCTTCCAGTCGAACTGGAGCTGGAGGTGGACCCGGGTGGGGCCGGGGCCCATGCGGTAGACGATCGGCAGGGCGCCGCGCCACTCCGGCGGCACCATGGGACCCTCGAGCTCGCGCAGCAGGGGGAGAGCGTCGGCGTAGGAGATGGGCAGGACGGGGATCTTCGTGAGGGTCTTCGCCTCCTCGATCTTCAGGCGCTTCGCGTCCTTCGTCGAGCCGAACCCCGGGGTGAGCGGGTCGCCGGTGTGGATCGGCATGTCCATGACCGAGCCGCGCTGCGCGCCCTGCTCGGGCCGGAAGCCGCCCTTGGGGTAGACGTCGCCCTGGAAGTAGCCGTCGTCGCGCGGGTCGGAGTAGATCAGGCAGCCGATGGCGCCGTGCTCGGCCGCCACCTTGGGCTTGATGCCGCGCCAGGAGGCGCCGTAGCGGGCGATCACGATCTTGCCCTTGACGTCGACCCCGCGCCGCTCCAGCTCCTCGTAATCGCGGGGGACGCCGTAGTTCACGTAGACCAGCTCGCCGGTGACGTCGCCGTCGATCGAGTAGGCGTTGTAGATCGGGAGCTGCTCGTCGGTCTGGCCGGAGGTGGCGTCGCCCGCGACCGGGGTTTCGGCGAGGGAGGCGGTGAAGGGAGTGGGCGCGGTCATCTCCAGCCTGCGCAGCTTCGGGGTCGGGAAGAGGACCTGGAACTCCTCGATGTGCGCGTCCCAGCCCCAGGACTTGAGGAGGCCGACCATGAATTCGGCGTTCTGCCGGTCCCAAGGGGAGCCGGTGTGGTGGGCGTGGGACGACATGCGCTTCATCCACTCGCGGAGGTTCTCCGCCTTGAGCTGGGCGTCGAAGCGCGATTCGAGGTCGCGCTGCGCCTGGGCCCGGGCCTCGGTGAACCCGAGTATTTGCGGGGTTGGCTGCGCGGGCGGGGTTGGCTGCGCCTGCTGCGCCGTCGCGGATGAGGCGCCCAGGAGGGCCAGGAGGGGAAGGGACAGGACGGTTCGAGAGGCTCGTCTGCGCATGCAGCAGGTCTCCTCAGCGCGCTCGGCGCCGGATCGGGTGGAATCCCGGGCATTCTAATCAGACTCCGATATCCTTGCAGGCCCGTGGAGGAGTTGTACGAGTGACGAGGACGCCGAGTTTCGCGCCAAGATTCAGGGACACCCTGAGCGCCGAGAGCCTGCGCTGGACGATGGGGCTGTACTGCTCCTTCGTCGGCGCCTTCATGATGGTGGCTCCGCACCGCTTCCTGGGGCCCCAGTACCAGGGGCTGGACCCCCATCGCGCCGGCTGGGGGATGCTGGCGCTCGCCGGCGGAGTGGCTCTCCTGGCGATCGCCATCCTGCGTCCCCGCCTGCCGCTGCGCCTGCTGGGGCACGGGATCGCCGCGGCGAGCCTGCTGGCGCTGGCCTCCAGCTTTTCGGACCTGCGGCTCTGGACAGGGGCCTCCCTCTACACCGTGCTCGGCCTGGGCGTGCTGCTCGGCGGAGCGCTGGAGCCCACGCCGCCGCTGCCGGACGGCGAGGAGCGCGGCCACGACCTGTTCGCGCTGCTCATGGGTTTTGCGGCGGTGATCCTGGGCGTGCTGCTCGTGTCGTCGCCGGTGACGCTCACGAGCTCCTATTTCGATCCGGCCCGGCCGCGCCTGCTGCCGATCGGCGTGCTCCTCCTCCTGGGCGGCGCGCTCCTGCTCTCGGCGCAGCTCCGGCGGGCGCCGTCCCGGCGGCTGCTCTGGGCGGCGCACCTCTGCGCGGGCGGGGCGTTCTTCGTCTACGGCGCCCTGCTCTCCCTGCCGGCCCAGTCCTGGACCGGGCTCACCGTGTACTGGGGGGGCGGCCTGGCCCTGGCGCTCCTGCCGGGCCTCTCCCGGCGGCTCGCCGCGTTGGATCCCTCGTCCCTGCGCACCCGGCTCGCTTTCGCCCTGGCCACGGCCACGTCGGTCGCCCTGGTGCTGACCGCGGCCGTGGCCACGACGCAGGAGGAGCACCTCGCCGCGAGCCAGGTGCTGGAGACGCGGCGGATCGAGGCGCAGTCCATCGCGCGCAACGTCGCCGACTACGTGCAGCTCAACAGCGCCCGCGCCTCGGTGGTGGCCACCCTGGCCGGCCGCCTGCCCATGGAGAGCAACTTCCAGCGGGCGCTCCTGGAGGCGAGCCGCCCCTCCTATCCCGACGTGGCCGCGTTCCTGACCCTGGACGCGTCGGGCACGGTCCTCGCCTCGACCGGCGGCGTGCCGCTCGACCTCTCCGACTGGCGCCTGATCGCCGACGAGCTGCGGCCGCTGAGCACCGCCGGCCTGCAGATGCGCATGATCGGCCAGGACGGGCATCGCCTCCTCCTGCTGAGCGCGGCCATCCTGCGGCCCGACCAAAGGATGGCGGGGGTGCTGGTGATGGTCTTCGAGGCGGAGCTTCTCTCGCGCCGCATTGCGCGGCCGGGCTCGAACGTCTACCTGGCGGACGGCTATGGCCGCCTCATCGCCAGCCAGGAGGGCGCGGAGTCCGGCCCGGCCCTGCCCGCGGGCTGGGACCGCGAGCTTCGCGCCGGCCGGGTGCCGATCCCGGCCCGCCGCCTGGCCGCCTTCGCCCAGGTGCCCGGGCTGGAGTGGGTGGTGGCGGTGGAGAAGCCGCGGGTCGCGGCCCTGTCCGGCGTGCGCCGTGGCCGCGACCTGGCCTTCGGCCTCCTGCTCCTGGTGGTCCCCATCGCGGTGGCCGGCGGCATCGTCGTGGCCCGGCTCATCGCCCGGCCCCTGGGCACGCTGGCGGACGCCGTGGGCGAAATGACCGCCGGCAATCTCTCGGCGCCGGCGGCCCCCCTGGAGACCAGCGACATCACCGAGGTGGCGCGCCTCTCCGCCGCCTTCCGGGAGATGCGCGACCGCCTGGCTGCCCGCACCCGGGAGAGCGAGCGCCTGGCCACGGAGCTGCGCGCCCGCGCCGAGGCGCTCGCCGAGACCGACCGGCGCAAGGACGAGTTCCTGGCCATGCTCGCCCACGAGCTGCGCAACCCGCTCGGCGCCATCGCGAACGCCTCCTACGTGCTGGAGCAGGCCGGGCCGGCCGGACCGCCCATGGACCGCGCCGTGCCGGTGATCCAGCGCCAGATCCAGCACCTCGTCCGACTGGTGGACGACCTGCTGGACGTCTCCCGCATCACTCGCGGCAAGATCGAGCTGCGCAAGCAGGACCTCGACCTGCGGGACGCCGTGCGCGGCGCCCTGGAGATGACCCGGCCGCTGATCGAGGCCAAGGAGCACGAGCTGCGCGTCTCCCTGCCGGACGAGCCGCTCCCCCTGCACGCCGACGTCACCCGCCTGGAGCAGGCGCTCGGCAACCTGGTGCGCAACGCCGCCAAGTACACCGAGCCGGGCGGCCACATCGAGGTCTCCGCCCGCAGGGAGGACGGCGAGGCCGTGGTGCGGGTGAAGGACGACGGCATCGGGATCAGCCCGGAGCTGCTGCCGCGGATCTTCGACCTGTTCATCCAGGGCGAGCAGAGTCTGGACCGCTCCGGCGGCGGGCTCGGGATCGGGCTCACCCTGGTCCGCCGCCTGATCGAGATGCACGGCGGCCGGGTGGAAGCCAGGAGCGCCGGGCCGGGGCAGGGGAGCGAGTTTACGGTGCGGCTGCCGCTGGAGGGGGAGTCCCGGGACTAGGATCCCGCAGTCCCTTCCTCCTCGATCCGGTGCGCCCGGACGACGAAGCGCTTCGGCGCGGAGCCGACGTAGTAGAAGGGGTAGCAGGTGACCAGGGTGAGGACGGGACCATCGGTAGGAGCCAGGACCGAGGTGTCGGTGGGCTGGACGATCTTCGTCCATTCGACCCGGTAGCGCTGGATGCCGTCGAGCGTGGTCAGCTCGATCGTGTCATCTTTACGAATATCCTTGAGGCCGCGGAAAAAGCTGTCCCGGTGGGCGGCGATGCCAACGTTCCCGTCGTCCTCAGACGGCAGGGCCGTGCCGGGGATGTGGCCGGCGGCGCGGCGGAGGCTCTTCTTGCCGACCCCCTCCACGACCACGGCGGTGATATCCACGCGCGGGATGCGGATGCGGCCGAGGAGCTCGCCCTCGTCCGGCGGCGGGCTCTCCAGCTTTTTCTCCGTACGCCGGAAGGAGGACAGGGTATCGGTCTCCGAGGCGGGTTTCCCCTTGGCGGGCACCGCCCGGTAGTGCCTGGCGAGAGTCTGCTCCAGGACCTCCTCCTGACGGGCTTCGAAAACCCGGGCGTCCAGCCAGGACCAGAGGAAGATTCCCAGGCAGACGACTCCGACCACGAGAAGAATCTTCTCCAGCCATTCCCCGGTCGGTCGCTTCAGGGCGCTGCGGATCATCGAGCGTCTCCCCTAGATACGAAATCACCTGGCGCCGCGCGGCGCCAGGTGATCGACGTGCCCATCGGATGTTTGGGCTTGTCGGGCTCAGGCGTTGCGCCGGGCCTGACGGACCATGAAGAACGAAGCCAGGGCCAGCAGGCCGGCGATGCCCAGGAGCGGCAGCTCGCTGGCGGTGTCCGGCAGGGCGCCGGTCTCGGTGGTCGTGGTGGTCGTGGTAGCCGAGCCGGTCTCGGTCGCCGGGCCGGTGCCGGTCTCGTCGATGCCCGAGGCGTCGGTGTCGTTGTCGCCGTGGCGCTTCACATCAATGTCGACCGCGCCGTTCGCGCGGGCACCGGTGTCCACATCCACGTCCATGCCTTCGTTCTGCTCGGTCTCATTGCCGGTCAGGCCGGTGCCGGTGCCCGTCGTGGTGGTCGTGGTCGTGGTGGTCCCGGTGGTCCCGGTGGTCGTACCGGTCGTGCCGGTCGTGCCCTGGGTGTAGGTGTCGCGATTGCTGAGGTCGGTCTGCGGGTTGCCCGGGTTCGGGAGGTTGTTGTTGGTCTGGCCGGGCTCACGCTGCTGGGTCGGGCCCGGGGCCGTTGTGTTGGCGCTCTGCGCCATGGCGGCGCCGGCTGTCAGAAGGAAAATCGCCAGGATGGAAAGCAAGTACCTCTTCATGATGTAACTCTCCTCTCCGATCGTTAATTCGGCGGTGGACAGAGACCCCGTCCACCGAGTAATCCCGGTCAGGAGAGAGTTGCAATCACGGTGCCACAATGGCTCTCAAGCCGCCGTCAATCTCTTGTACTTGATCCGGTGCGGCTGGTCGGCCTCGGCGCCGAGGCGGCGGTGCCGGTCCTCTTCATAGGCCTGGTAGTTGCCCTCGAACCAGACCACCTGCGACTCGCCCTCGAAGGCGAGGATGTGCGTCGCGATGCGGTCCAGGAACCAGCGGTCGTGGCTGATCACCACCGCGCAGCCGGCAAAGGCGAGGAGCGCCTCTTCGAGCGCCCGCAGGGTGTCGACGTCCAGGTCGTTCGTCGGCTCGTCGAGCAGGAGGAGGTTGCCGCCGGCCTTGAGCGTGCGGGCGAGGTGGAGGCGGTTGCGCTCGCCGCCCGAGAGGTCCTTGACCCGCTTCTGCTGATCTGAGCCCTTGAAGTTGAACGCCGCCGCGTAGGAGCGGGCGGGGACCTCGCGGTTGCCGAGGACCACCACGTCGCGGCCGTCCGAGATCGCCTCCCATACCAGCTTCTCGCCGTCGAGCGACTCGCGGCTCTGGTCCACGTAGGCGACCTTGACCGTGTCGCCCATGCGCAGGGTGCCCGAGTCGGGCTGCTCCTGGCCGACGATCATCCGGAAGAGCGTGGTCTTGCCAGCGCCGTTGGGGCCGATGACGCCCACGATGCCGCCCGGCGGCAGGGCGAAGGTGAGGTCCTCGATGAGCAGGTTGTCGCCGTACCCCTTGCGGAGGTTCTTCGTCTCCACGACCACGTCACCCAGGCGGGGACCGGGAGGGATGTGGATCTCGTTGGGGTCGGCGCGCTTCTCGTACTCGCGCTCCTCGGAGAGCAGGCGTTCGTACTGGTTGAGGCGGGCCTTGCCCTTGGCCTGGCGGGCGCGGGGCGCCATGCGCACCCAGTCGAGCTCGCGCTCCAGGGTGCGGCGGCGGGCGGACTCGGACTTCTCCTCCTGCTCCAGGCGCTGGCTCTTCTGCTCCAGCCAGGAGGAGTAGTTGCCCTGCCATGGGATGCCCTGGCCGCGGTCGAGCTCCAGGATCCAGCCGGCCACGTTGTCGAGGAAGTAGCGGTCGTGGGTCACGGCCACCACGGTGCCGGCGTATTCGGCGAGGTGGCGCTCCAGCCAGGCCACGGACTCGGCGTCGAGATGGTTCGTGGGCTCGTCGAGCAGGAGGAGGTCGGGCTTCTGGAGGAGCAGCCGGCAGAGGGCCACGCGGCGCCGCTCGCCGCCGGAGAGCTTGGCGACGTCGGCGTCCGCGGGCGGCAGGCGGAGGGCGTCCATGGCGATCTCCAGCGTGCGGTCGATCTCCCAGGCGTTGACGGCGTCGATCTGATCCTGGACGCGGCCCTGCTCGGCGAGGAGCTTCTCCATCTCGTCGTCGGTCATGGGCTCGCCGAACTTCGCGTTGATCTCGTCGTAGCGGTCGAGCAGGGCGCGGGTCTCGGCCACCCCCTCCTCGACGTTGCCGCGCACGTCCTTCGACTCGTCGAGGCGCGGCTCCTGGGAGAGGTAGCCGACGCGGGTGCCCTTGGCGGCCCAGGCCTCGCCGCCGAAGTCCTTGACCTCGCCGGCCATGATGCGGAGCAGCGTGCTCTTGCCGGCGCCGTTCAGGCCCAGCACGCCGATCTTGGCGCCGGGGAAGAACGACAGCCAGATGCCCTTGAGGACCTCCCGGTTCGGCGGGTAGATTTTCCGGAGGTCCTTCATTACGTAGATGTACTGCTCGGCCATGGCGCTGCTCCTGATTGTTCGAGGGATCCGGTCCGGGATTCCGGACCGGCGGCGGATTCTACCGCAGACTCCGCTCCGGCGCGACGGACGGGGCGCCGACGCGTCGGAAATGCCGGTCCGACGCGTCGGCGGGGCCGCCCGGAGGGCGCGCTCCCCGGAGAGCGGCATGGCATGGCGGTTGCCTTGGCAGATGGACGGCAAAGAGAAAGGAGGAGGCGATGAGCGAGACTCTCGGCAGCGCGAGCACGGTCCTGGAGCCGGCACTGGATGTCTATACCCTGTCCCTCACCGGTATCCGGTTCGAGGACCTCGATCTCTCGCAGGCCCGGTATCCGTCCCTGATCGATGAGCAGAGGGCCCCGGTCGGGGTCCAGTTCGAGCCGTGCCTGCACATCCGGGAGAGTGGCGTCGGGTTGCTGAAGATCTACTTCGAGATCGGCCAGGAGGGGGTGACCTTCGTGACCTCGGAGGATGACGTCCGGACCACGTCGGTCTTCGACCCCTGGAGCCAGGAGCTTCCGCCCGGTGTCGAATCGGTGAAGCTGGTCGGGGGAAATCTCCAGAAGTGCGAGCTGACGTGGAACCAGCAGGCGGCCGACCTGGCGGGATTCCGCCGGCTCACCCTTCTGCGCCTGTTCTGCCATCGGGTCGGCCCGCCCTTGAGCGCCGTGGAAGAGGTCGAGGGCGGCATCTACCTGGCGATCCTCCAGCGGCCGGAGGATCCCTTCGGAAGCCCCGACAAGAAAGTCGATTCCGTTCCGCTCGCGAACGCCATCAAGATCCTGGGTTTCGATTCCGCCGGACGTCCCGTCTATGACCTCTTCCGCCCCGAGGTGCAGGAGAGCCTGTCCCTGGAATTCGGGCTGGAGCCGGCGTTCCGGTGCCGGGAGGGACAGATCGTGGCCTTCTCGCTGGTGCTCGACCTCCCCTCGTCGCTCAACATCCAGTTCGTGACCGAACCGAACGGCGACGAGGTACTGGTGGCGGGTTTCCTGCCCGAGGGCCGGCCGTTCCAGCTCTCCGACACCACGGTCGGAGCCTACGGCGGCTTCCCGAACCGCAGGTGCGAGATCTCCTGGTTCCAGGAGACCGGCCGCCAGTACTGCGCGACCTCGAACGTCCTGGAGTCGACGAAGTGCTACTGCACGCATGGCCAGGGCTCGTCCTTCGGCCTCTGCGCCACTCCGGGAGGGGTACCGCCGCGCATCGCCCCGCACGGCAAGGTGGGCGAGTTCGACCCGACCGTGATCCAGCCGCCGTCCTGCACCTCCACGGGGATCTGCATCACCCCATGATCCGGCGACTCTCAAGAGTCGTTTCTGGTGCGATCTGGCCTGGGACCAGTCCAAAACGTGTACGGCGGCCTCTATCTCGCGATCGTCCCCTCGCCGAGGAGCCGGCGGAAGCCGGGATCGGACCGGAGGGGCTCGAACCAGGGGAGGCGGAACCAGCCCGGGGCTTCGAAGCCGAGGTCCCGGGCGCGCTCGGCGTTGACGAGCGCGGCGGTCCGGTCCCCCACCAGGGCGTAGACCAGGGAGGCCTCGAACGCCACCTGTCCGCTGCTCGGCGCCAGGCGGAGCGCCTCCTGCGCCTCGGCCACGGCCTTCCGGCCCTCCCCGAGCTGGGCGAAGGCCTGGGCGCGGACGGTCAGGCGCTGCCACTCCTCGGCCGCCGGGTCCTTCTCGGAGAGGGCCAGCACGCGGCGGAGCATGCTGTCGGCCTCGGCCTTCCGGCCCTGGAGACCGCGCGCCTGGGCGAGGTTCAGGAGGAGGACGTAGCTGTCTGGCTCGATCCGCACCGCCCGCTCCAGGGCCGCGGCGCTGGCCGCGTAGTCGCCCTGGAGCATGCGGGCGAGGCCCAGGTTGGCGAGCGCGGCGGAGTCCGCAGGCTGGGCGGCGACGATCTCTTCATAGAGCCGGGCGGCGCGGGCCGGGTCGCCATTGGTCAGCTCGACGGTGGCGAGGAGGGTACGCCCGGCCGGGTTTCCGGGCGAGCGCTCGAGCAGGGTTTCGAGCGCCTTGCGGGCGGTGGCGGTCTCGCCCTGGCGCCAGGCCCGGCGGGCGTAGCCGTAGAGCCGCGCCCAGGAGGGCTGGGCTTCGGCGGCCTTCCGCGCGAGCGCGAGCGCTTCGGCGGGCTTGCCCTGCCGCTCCAGCAGCTCGGCGCGCAGGTCGAGCACCCGCAGGTCGCCGGGCACCTTGCGCTCGAAGTCGGCGAGCGCGGCCGCCGCGTCGGCGAGCCGGCCGGCCCGGAGCTGGGCCCAGGTCCGGGTGAAGGCCACCTCGGGGTCTCCCGGCGCCCGGGACTGCGCGTCGGAGAGCAGGGCCAGGGCGCGGTCGAGCTGGGCTGGATCGCGGGTCTGCTCGAACCGGTTGAGGCCGATCTGCGACTCGATCAGGTAGGCGTCGACGAAGTCCGGGGAGCGGCGGCGCACCTC
>DATANP010000462.1:0-10745 GCA_036266195.1 Thermoanaerobaculia bacterium
AGCGACTTCGAGTCCTGGACCTACGTCTACGGCAAGCTCCACGACGTCCCGGTGGTCTCGGTGGACAACAACCAGATGCTGAGCCGGTGCAGCCATCCTCCCGAGGTGACACGTCCACTCCTCGACTTCCGTCTGGCCCGGCTCTTCGTGCAGAGCAAGCTCCCCTTTTGCCATCACTACGTGGTCACGACCTTCTTCCATCCGGACACCTGCAAGCCGCGGACAACCCTGGTGCCACCCATCCTCCGGCCCGAGATCCTGGCCGCCAGGCCCTCCAAGGGCGACCACCTGCTCGTCTATCAGACGGCTGAAGGCAACACCGGCCTGGCCCGGACGCTCGCGGAAACCGGAATGGAGTGCCGGATCTACGGCATGCGGCGCGGCATCCAGGAGGAACAGGTGGAGGGAAACCTCCGCTACCGCCCCTTCGACGAGGCCGGCTTCATCGCCGACCTCGCCTCCTCCCGCGCGGTCATCGCGGGTGGCAGCTTCACGGTGATGGGAGAGGCGGTCTATCTGAGGAAGCCGATGCTCTCGGTCCCGGTCGGCGGCCAGTTCGAGCAGGTGCTCAACGCCCGCTGGCTGGAGCGCCTGGGCTACGGCCGCTACGCCGAGTCGCTCGCCGACCCCGTGGTCGTCCACCGCTTCCTGGACGCCATCCCGGCCTGCGAGGGGAGGCTCGCCAGCTACGAGCAGGACGGGAACATGAAGCTCCAGGAGACGCTGGACGGGCTGCTGGCAGAGCTCTAGTACGCCAGACTGAGCGTCTGCCCCCCGTCCACCACCATCACCGAGCCGGTCGTGAACCCGGACGCCTCGCTTGTCAGGTAGAGCACGGCCCCGGTCAGGTCCTCCACCTCGCCCAATCTCCCCTGGGGAATGGAAGCCAGGGCCTTCTTGCTGGCTTCGGGGGAGGACCAGAGGACCTCGCTGAAGCGGGTGCGGATCAGGCCTGGGGCGAGGGCGTTGACCCGGATGTTCTCCTTGGCCAGCTCGACCGCCAGGGTTTTGGTGAGCATGATCACGGCCGCCTTGGTGACTCCATAGACGCCCAGCCCCGAGTGCGGGAACATGCCGGCGACCGAGGCGACGTTCACGATGCGGCCTCCGCCCTGTTCCCTCATGAAGGGGATGCAGGCCTGGATCATGTACATGTAGCCCTTGACGTTCACCTCGATCGTCTTGTCCCAGGCGGCTTCGTCGGCGTCCAGGAGAGGGCCGAAATGCGGACTGGTGGCGGCGTTGTTCACCAGGACGTCGACCCGGCCCCAGGTCTCGCGGACCCGGGCGGCGAGCGCTTCGGTATCCTGCCGGCGGCCGGTGTGGCAGGCCACCTCCAGCGCCTCGCCTCCGGCGGACCGGATGCGCTCGGCCACGGCCCGCACTCCCTCGATCTTGCGGCTCGCCACCACCACCCGGGCTCCGGCCTTGGACAGCGCTCCGGCCACGGCCTCCCCGATCCCCCGGGATGCGCCGGTCACCACCGCGACCTGCCCGGTCAGGTCGAAAGGATTCGTTTCCATGGCAAGCACGATATCCTAACGGCTCTCATCATGAGAAAGGTCTATTTCGTCAAGTATTACGACAAGGGGTCCACCATCATGGGCGCGGACCAGGTGAGCGAAGCCCTGCGCGCGCGGGGCGTCGACGCACAGTCCGTCTATCCCAGAGACCTCAAGGACGTCCGCGACTCGATCCTGGTCTTCATCAAGACCTCGAAGCTGCCGGATCTCGTGACAGCCAGGATGCGCGGCAACCGGCTGGTGCTTGACGTCCAGGATACAGTGGTGTTCAAGCGGTGGATCAAGAACCGCTGGCTCTACCACGGGGTGATCTTCAAGAACCAGGCGCAGCTCCGGGACTTCAGCGTGCGCGGTGCGGTGAACCGGGTGATCTACCACCAGTGGGACCCGCGCTATGTGCCGAACACTCTGGGCGACAAGGAGTTCCGCATCGCCTACCTGGGGCTCTCGCGGTCGCTGTCGCTCTGGGGTCAGCTCCCCGGGGTGGAGTACTTCGACGGCGACTACTTCCGGCGGGCCCTGGCCTACAACTGCCATCTGTCGGTGCGCGAGCCGGGCAAGGAGCTCCTCTACAAGCCGAACTGCAAGGTCTCCACGGCCGCCGCGTGCGAGGCCAACCTGGTCACCACCCGGGACGAGAGCACCCTGGAGCTGCTCGGACCCGACTACCCGTATTATGCGGAGCCGGAGACGGCCAGCCTCGTGGCGGCCATCGACAAGGCCCGGACCACCTTCGGCGGACCGGAGTGGAAGCGCGGGCTCGATCTCATGAAGGAGGTCCGGGAGCGGACCTCCATGACCCGGATCGCGGAAGATTACGTGCGGTTCTTCGAAGAGCTGCCCTGAAAGGACAAGACCATGGCCGTCGAGATCACAGGCAGGTACGTTGGAAAGCTCACCACCGAGATGACCCATGGGCCGTCGGGAGCGGTGCTCCGGACCGTGCCGCCGGTCGACAACCAGGGGGACGGCAGCTCGTTCTCCCCCACCGACCTGGTGGCCACGGCGCTCGCCGCGTGCATGCTGACCCTGATCTCGATCGTGGGCGAGCGCGACGGCATCGACCTGACCGGCCTGTCGGTCCACGTCGAGAAGCACATGGCCGGCAGCCCGCGGCGGATCGGCAACCTGCCGTCGCGCATCACCATGCCCGCCGGGCTCACCCCGAACCAGCGCAAGAAGCTGGAGAACGCGGCGCTCACCTGTCCGGTCCACATGAGCCTCCACCCGGACATCGAGCGCGAGGTGGTTTTCGAGTACCCGGACTGACCAGCCCTTTCCAAGTACAATAGCCCTTCTTTTCCGCGCCCCCGGGCGCGCGAGGGTTTTCTTTCCGACATGAGCGACAAGCGATTCCCCGACGTCCCAGGCGGCTATCCGTTCCCGCAGCTCGAGCAGAAGGTGCTCGAACACTGGCGGGAGCGCGGCATCTTCGAGAAGAGCCTCCAGAAGCCGGCGCCCCGGGGCGAGTTCGTGTTCTACGACGGGCCTCCGACCGCCAACAACGTGCCGCACGTCGGCCACGTGGTCACCCGCGTGATCAAGGACCTCTTTCCGCGCTACCGCACCATGCAGGGCCACCACGTGCCGCGCAAGGCGGGCTGGGACACCCATGGCCTGCCTGTGGAGATCGAGGTCGAGAAGCGGCTCGGCTTCACCGGCAAGCAGCAGATCGAGGACTACGGCATCGCCGAGTTCAACCGCGCCTGCCTGGAGAGCGTCCATACCTACGAGCGCCAGTGGCGGGCCATGACGGAACGCGTCGGCTACTGGCTCGACCTCGACCACGCCTACTACACCTACACGAACGACTACATCGAGTCGGTCTGGTGGGCGCTCTCCACGCTCTGGAAGAAGGGCCTCCTCGGCGAGGGCTACAAGATCCAGCCCTACTGCGCCCGCTGCGGCACCACGCTCTCCAGCCACGAGGTCGCCCAGAACTACAAGGACGTGGACGACCCCTCCGTCTGGGTGCTCTTTCCGGTGCGCCCCGGCCAGGAGCTGGTGCCGGTCGGCGGCGGCTCCTGGACGACCACCGAGGGGTTGAAGCTCGTGGCCTGGACCACCACCCCCTGGACGCTCCTCGCCCACGTCGGCCTCGCGGCCAACCCGGAGATGGTCTACAAGCTCGTCCAGCACCCGGACCCGAACCATGAGGGCGAGCAGTTCCTGATCGGCGACGGTCTCGCCAAGCCCGTTCCCCTGATGGCCGAGATCGAAGGCGAGAAGCGCCTCGTGGATCTCGCCGCCGAGCCCGCCCTGGCGCGCTTCCGCGGCAAGGACCTCGAAGGCCTGCTCTACGACCGGCCGTTCCATGTGCCGAGCGAAAGCTGGGACAGCCCGGGAAAGGGATCGGACGAGCGCGGCTGGCAGGTGGTGCTCGGCGACTATGTGACCTCCTCGGAGGGCACCGGCCTGGTCCACACCGCGCCGCCGTTCGGTGAGGACGACTACCGCACGGGACAGACCTACGACCTGCCGCTCATCCTGAGCGTGGACCTGAACGGCAAGATCAGCGAGAAGCTCGGCATCGAGCCGTTCGCCGGCCTCTGGTTCAAGGACGCGGACGCCAAGATCCTCCAGGACCTGCGGGCGCGCGGGCTGCTCCTGCACAGCGAGCGCTACCGCCACAGCTATCCGTTCTGCTGGCGCTGCGACCGGCCGCTCCTGTACTACGCCACCACGAGCTGGTTCGTGAAGACGACGGTCTACAAGCAGGAGCTGATCGACCAGAACAAGGCGGTCGATTGGCACCCCGAGCACGTGGGCGAGGGCCGCTTCGGCAACTGGCTGGAGAACATGGTGGACTGGGCGCTGTCGCGCCGGCGCTACTGGGGCACCCCGCTGCCGGCCTGGAAGTGCGACGCCTGCAGTCACATCTCCGTGATCGGCTCCTTCGCCGAGCTGTTCGAGGCCGCCGGCCGGACGCCTCCGGACAACCTCTACGACCCGGACCAGTTCAACCCGCACCGGCCGTACATCGACGACATCGCCTGGGCCTGCCCCAAGTGCGAGAGCGGGACCATGCGGCGGGTGCCGGACGTGATCGACGCCTGGTTCGACTCGGGCTCCATGCCGTTCGCCCAGAAACACTACATGGGCCAGCCGCTGCCCGATTTTGATCCCGCGGCCGGCCTCGGCTTCCCGGCCGACTTCATCTCCGAGGCCGTGGACCAGACCCGCGGCTGGTTCTACACGCTGCACGTGCTCGGCGTCCTGCTCTTCGACTCCGTGGCCTACAGGACCTGCATCGTCCTCGGCCACGTCAACGACGAGCAGAACCGCAAGATGTCCAAGCGCCTCGGCAACGTGGTCGAGCCCATGGGCGTCATGGAGGAGACCGGCGCCGACGCGATGCGCTGGTACTTCTGCGTCAACAACCCGGAGGTCAACTCGCGCTTCTCGGCCCGGCTGGTGCGCGAGGCCGCGCAGGGCGTCCTCCTGCCGCTCTGGAACGCGCTGTCGTTCTTCACGATCTATGCGAACCTGGACGGCTGGCATCCGGGAACAGACTCCGTGCCGTTCGGCGAGCGGCCGGCGCTCGACCGCTGGATCCTCCTCCGCCTCGACCGCCTGACCGCCGGGGTCACGGCCAGCCTCGACGCCTACGACGTTACCCCGGCGGCCCGGATGCTGGAGGAGTTTCTCGACGACCTCACCAACTGGTACATCCGCCGCAGCCGCGACCGCTTCTGGGCCGGCGCCGGGGTCGAAGCCCAGAAGGAGAGCGCCTACCAGGCCCTCTACGAGGTGCTCACCACGGTGACCCGGCTCATCGCGCCGTTCACGCCGTTCGTGGCCGAGATCGTCCACAGTCATCTCGTTCGCAGCCAGAAAGACAGCGCGCCGGAAAGCGTCCATCTCGAGAGCTGGCCCGAGCCGCCTGGATCGCGGGCCGACGAGGCGCTGGAGGCCGGCATCGCCGCGGTCCAACGCATCGTCCGGCTCGGCCATGCGGCGCGCAACACCCACAGCCTCAAGACCCGCCAGCCGCTCGCGGCCGTCACCCTGGTGACCGCGGACGAGGCGCTCCCCGGTCTCGTGGACCCCTACCTCGACCTCCTGCGGGACGAGCTGAACGTCCGCGAGATCCAGTGGGCCGCGGACCGGACCACCTACGTCCATCACGAGGTGCGCCCGATCTTCCCGAAGACCGGCCCCCGGTTCGGCAAGAGAATGCCCGAGGTCAAGAAGGCGCTGGAGACCGCCGACGGCGACGCGCTGGCGGCGGAATTGGAACGCGCCGGGAAGATCACGATCGGCATCTCGGACGGCGAGCACGACCTGTCGCCGGAAGAGGTCGAAGTCCGGCTGATCGAGCGCGAGGGCATGGCCACCCAGGGTGACCGCGAGCTGCTCGTGGCGCTCGACACCCGGCTCACCCCCGAGCTGATCGCCGAGGGCTGGGCCCGCGAGGTGGCACGCAGCCTCCAGACCGCACGGAAGGAGGCCGACCTCGACTATGCGGACCGCATCCGGGTGCGCTACCAGGGCGATCCGGAGATCGAGGCGGCCGTCGAGGCCCACCGCGGCTGGATCATGGGCGAGACGCTCGCCCTGGAGATGACGAAGGCCGACGGCCAGGACGATCTCAGGTCCGCGCCCGTCGAGGGCCGCAGCTTCGGCTACACCATCGAAAAGATGTCTCAATAGGACGGGAGAGAGAGTCTTATGGCAGGAATCTTCAAGGCTTACGACGTGCGCGGGATCTATCCCACGCAGATCAACGAGGAGATCGCCCGGCAGATCGGCCGGGCGTTCCAGTTCGTGCTCGACGCCGAGGACCGGGCGATGGGCAATACCGTGGTGGTGAGCCGCGACATGCGCGCCCACAGCGAGAGCCTCGCCCAGGCGCTGATCCAGGGCCTCACCGAGGCCGGGCTCGACGTGCTCGACATCGGCCTCGCGACCACGCCCATGAACTACTTCGCGGTCGGCCACACCAAGGCGGCCGGCGGCGTGCAGGTCACGGCGAGCCATAACCCGGCGCAGTACAACGGGCTCAAGTTCAGCCGCCACGAGGCGCGGCCGGTCTCCGGCGACCACGGCATCCCGCTCATGGAGGAGAAGGTCAAGTCCGGCGACCTGCCCGAGGCCGACCGGCCGGGCACGGTGCGCACCGGCCACGTGTTCTACGACTACCAGACCCACATCCTCTCCTTCCTGCGCAACGGCAAGAGCAAGAGGCTGCGGGTGGTGGTGGACGCGGCCAATGGCATGGGCACGCTCTACCGGCCGATCCTCGAAGCCACGGGCATCGAGCTGATCCCGCTGTACTTCGAGCTGGACGGCACCTTCCCCAACCACGAAGCCAACCCGCTCAAGGAGGAGAACCTCCACGACCTGATGCGGGCCGTGAAGGAGCACAACGCCGACCTCGGCGTGGCCTTCGACGGCGACGCCGACCGGGCCGCCTTCGTGGACGAGACCGGCCAGCCGGTCGGGAGCGACCTGATGACCGCGCTCATCGGCGGCGAGCTCCTGGAGCGCGAGCCGGGCAAGGCGGTGCTCTTCGACCTGCGCTCGTCGCGCGCCGTGGCCGAATACATCCAGGAGAAGGGCGGCGTGCCGGTGCGCGAGCGGGTCGGCCACTCGTTCATGAAGGCCACCCTGCGCAAGCGCGAGGGGATCTTCGGCGGCGAGCTGGCGGGCCACTACTACTTCCGCGACCACTTCAACGCCGACTGCTCGATCATGGCGGTGGTGGAGGTCCTCAACCTCCTGCGCTCGACCGGCAAGTCGCTCTCCGATCTGGTCCAGCCCCTCCGGCGCTACGCCAAGAGCCCGGAGATCAACTTCGAGGTCGAAGACAAGCAGGCGAAGATCGACGAGCTGGCTCGCCGCTACGCCGACGCCCAGATCGACTACCTCGACGGGATCACCTTCAGCTACCCGACCTGGTGGGGCAACGTGCGGCCGTCGAACACCGAGCCCTTCCTGCGCCTGGTGCTCGAAGCCTCCAGCCCCGAGGAGCTGAAGCAGCGCGAAGAGGAGCTGATCGGGATTCTGGGGGAGCCGGCGGAGTAAAAGGACCAAAAGGACTGCAAAGACAAAAAGGACCCAAGGAAGTCCTTGGGTCCTTGCAGTCCTTGATGGCCTTTTTGTCCTTTACCGGCGGCTCATCCCGCTGGCCAAGGACAGGTAGTACAGCAGCGTCACAATCGAGGAGATCGCCGCCGCCACGTAGGTCAGCGCCGCGGCATTGAGCACGCGGTCCATGCCTTCGCGCTCCTGGGCCAGGACGATGCCGTTGTCCACCGACAGCCGCTTGGCCCGGGCCGAGGCGTCGTACTCGACCGGCAGGGTGATGAGCTGGAACAGCACCACCAGCGAGAACAGGGCCGCGCCGAAGTAGACCATCTGCGGCGAGTGCAGGAGCAGCAGGCCGAGCAGGATCACGATGTAGCTCATGGTCGAGCCGATGCTCGCCATCGGCACCAGGGTCGAGCGCAGCCAGAGCGGCTTGTAGCCGACCGCGTGCTGGATCGCGTGGCCCGCCTCGTGACAGGCCACGCCCACCGCCGCCACGGACGGCGAGTCGTACACCGGCTGCGACAGCGCCAGCGTCTTGTTCATCGGGTTGTAGTGGTCCGACAGGAACCCGTGCGACGGCACGATCTTCACGTCGTAGATCCCCGCGCGGTGCAGCATCTCCTGCGCGGCCTGCGCGCCGGTCATGCCGCGCGCCGTCCGCACGCGGGAGTACTTGTCGAACGCCGACTTGGTCCGGAAACTGGCCCACAGCGAGAGCAGAAGGGCCGGGAGCATGAAGAGCAGGTAAGCACCCATGGAGCTTTCACTCCTCCTTTCGACCCATCAAAACAACCCGGCAGGCCCCGGGATTCCGGTAGAGTGACGGCATGAGCAACGGGAAGATCGCCATCGTGACAGGGGGAAGCCGGGGCATCGGGCGCGGCGTCGCCGAGGCCCTTCTGAAGGAAGGCTGGAAGGTCTGGATCTGCAGCCGCGATCCGAAGCAGGCGGTCCAGGAGATGGGCGGGAAGATCGACGGCCGTCCCGTCGACGTCCGCAGCCAGGAGCAGGTGGACGCCTTCGTCAAGGAGGTCCTCGACGCCGAGGGCCGCGTCGACCTCCTGGTCAACAACGCCGGGCTCGGCCGGTTCGCGTCCGTCGAGGAGCTGACCGGCGACCAGTGGCGCGAGGTCATCGAGACCAACCTGAACGGTCCGTTCTACTTCCTGCACGCCGTGGCCCCGGCCATGAAGCGCCAGGGCGGAGGCTGGATCGTCAACATCGCCTCGCTCGCGGCGAAAAACCCGTTCGCCGGGGGCGCCGCCTACAACGCCAGCAAGTTCGGGCTTCTCGGCTTCTCCGAAGCCTCGATGCTCGACCTGCGGAAACACGGCATCCGGATCGCCTCGATCCTGCCGGGCAGCGTCAACACCGAGTTCGGAGGGAACCGGGCCGAGGCCGACTGGAAGCTCCAGCCGTCCGACATCGCCGGCATGGTGCTCCACCTGGTGAGCTACCCGGACAACGCCCTGCCCAGCCTGGTGGAGATGCGGCCGAGTAAGCCTCCCGGGAAGTAAGACAAAGGACCCAAGGGACCGCAAGGACCTCAAGGACCAAAGACCTTTGGTCCCTGCAGTCGGTGCAGTCCTTTTGGTCCCTTGCAACAGCTGTTACACTAACTATGTGCGAAACGTTGCCGCAATGCTGGCGGCCTTTCTCGTGGTCGGCATGGGCGAGGAGCTCTGGGTGCGGTTCGTGCCCAAGTACCTGGAGCTGCTCGGGGCCGGCGCCTGGGCCGTGGCCGCGTACGGCACGCTCCGGGAGCTGCTCGACGCGCTCTACCCGTATCCCGGCGGCTGGGCGGCGGACCGGCTCGGCCGGCGGCGGGCGCTCGAGCTGTTCGCGCTGGCCGCGGTCGCCGGCTATCTGGTTTTCCTGGTGGCCCCGGGGTGGGGCTGGGTCCTGGCCGGCACCGTGCTGGTCATGGCCTGGAGCAGCCTGACGCTCCCGGCCATCTTCGCGGTCCTCGGCGACAGCCTCCCTCCCTCGCAGAGGGCCACCGGGTTCGGCGTCCAGTCGATTCTCAAGCGGGTGCCGATGATCCTCGCGCCGCCGCTCGGGGGCCTCCTCATCGCCAGGCTCGGCATCCTGCATGGTATCCGGACCGGCCTCGCGGTCACGATCGGCCTCGCGTTCCTGGGCGTCTGGATCCTGCGGCGGACCTGGACCGAACCGCCCTCACCACCCGCGGACACAGAGGGGCTCGCCAGCCTCTGGCGCGCCATGGACCCGGGGCTCAAGCGGCTGCTCGCGGCCGACATCCTGGCGCGCTGGGCCGAGGGCATCCCGAAGGTCTTCATCGTCCTCTACGTGATGGACGTGCTCGGCGCGGGCGCCACCCGGTTCGGCTGGCTCACCAGCCTCCAGATGATCACCGCTACCGTGGTCTACATCCCCCTCGCCCGGATGTCCGACCGCATGGACCGCAAGCCTTTCGTGCTGCTGACGTTCGGCTTCTTCGCGCTCTTCCCGCTGGCGCTCGCCCTCTCCACCGACCCCTCCTGGCTGGTGCCGGCGTTCGTCGTCGGCGGGCTGCGGGAGACCGGCGAGCCGGCGCGCAAGGCCATGATCCTCGACCTCGCGCCCTCCCATGCGCGCGGACGGTCGGTTGGCGTCTATTATCTGGTCCGTGGACTCGCCGTGTTCCCGGCCTCCCTGGTGGGCGGCTGGCTGTGGACCCTGGACCGGCGCTGGCCTCTGTATGCCGCCTTCGCCGTGGGCGTGATCGGCTGCGGGGTCTACGCGCTGCGCGGACCCTCGGACGCCCGGCGGCTCGCCACCCCCTGACCATGCGCTGGCTCGCCCTCGCCTACAGCCTCTCGGAGCCGTCCTCCAGCCGGCGGGTCGCGGTGTGGCGCCGCCTGCGCCAGCTCGGCGCCGTATCTCCGGCCGGCTCGGCCTATCTCCTCCCGGAGAGCGACGAGAGCCGCGAGGCGTTCGGCTGGATCGCGCAGGAGATCCGCGACAACGGCGGCGAGGCGCTCGTCCTGGAAGTCGAACGCCTGGACCCTGCCGAGGAGGCCCGCGTGATCGAGGCCTTCCGCGCCGCCCGCGACGAGGACTACCGGAAAATCGCGGACGAGGCGATTGCCGCCGCGGGCCCCGAGGTCAACCTGGAGAAGCTCCGCCGCCGGCTCCAGGAGGTCTCGCACATCGACTTCTTCGGCGCGCCCGAAGGGCCCCGGGCCT
>DATANP010000463.1:0-16411 GCA_036266195.1 Thermoanaerobaculia bacterium
GAGGCGTAGACGGTCTTCCACCAGCTCCACCTTGAGCAGCACACCCATCTCCGGTGCCGCATAGGAGCCCACGAGCCGTCCGAGGTCTGCCTTTCCGACCGCCACCTCGGGCTCGGCGGGCTTATCGAAGGGGACGAGGCCCAGCACGAAGTCCGGCCGGCTCATCCCCGCGAGGCAGGAGGTGTCGAGACCCTCCACCTTGCCCGCTTCGATGAAGGCGGTGGCGAGGCCGACGATGCAGCCTTCATCCCGCATCCCGTCCCGTCCATGGCCGGCGTCCGGGATCACCACTTGCCGCGCATGCTTCAGGGTCCGCGCGACCCGCTCGCCGTCGTAGGCCGGCGTGGCCGGGTCGCGCTCGCCCGAGATCAACAGCGTGGGCACGTCCGAGACGACCGGGGCCTGGACCTCCGGCCCGAGGCCGCGGGTCGGCCAGCCTTCGCAGGCCGCCTTCTGCTGGCGGATCCGGAAGTCTCCCAGCAGAGTGCCGGCCACGGCTGGCGCAACGGCCTCGTCCCGGATGAAAGCCACGTCCTCGGCACAGGTGACCGACAGATAAAAGCCTTCCGCCATCGACCTCGTGATGTTCCCGTAGAGGCGGGCCGAGATGGCGAGCGGCTTCCAGTTGCCCTGGGCCGCCTCATGGATCGCCGCCGGTATCTGCGCGGCTTCGGAAGGTACATAGAGCTTGTAGCGCAGGGTCTGGAGCAACCCGTCGCGCGACAGGCGCACTTCCATGGGTTGACCGCTCAGGTCCTTCAGCTCGGCCCGGACCGGCTCCGAGGTGACCTGGCGCACCACGGCGTCCAGCTCGGCGCGGAGCTTCGGAAAGGCGCCGCGGCAGGCCGCGTCCCCCTCGCACTCGGCGACCAGGCCGTCGAGCGCCTTCTGCGTGGCCCGGGCCAGGCCCAGCGGAACCCGCGCGTCGGGTGCGACGACCCCGTCCAGCGTGGCCGTCCGCACGCTCCGCGGATGGCGCCTCATGTAGGTCAGCACGGCGCGGGTGCCGTAGGAGCCGCCAATCAGGTTGAGCGGACCATAGCCGAGCGCGGTACGCACCTCCTCGACGTCGTCGACCGCCGCGTCGGTGGTATACCAGGAGAGGTCCACCTCTTTCTTCAGGCGGTCGCGGCAGGCGCGGACCTTGTCGGCGGGCAGAAAGTCGTCCAGAAACCCCTGTCCGCTCAAATCACCTTTCAGCTCGGTGCAGTAGAGCCCGGCCGACTGGCCGGTGCCGCGCAGGTCGACCAGCAGCGCGTCGCGCTTCCGGCGCAGCGACGCGAGCTCGCGGACGACGGAAAGCCCTTCCGGGATCGAAGCGTCTCCGGGTCCGCCCGCGAAGTAGACCAGGGGATCGGTCAGGCGGTCCGGGCCGGTGGCCGGCAGCACCACGAAGTGGAGCGGAATCTTCCGGCCGGTCCGAGCCTCGCGGTTCTCAAAGACTTCCCAGGTGCCGCACCGGGCCTCCGCCGGCATGCCCTGCTCCTGGCAGGGAGCCAGCGTGGGCTTTCGCGGCTCCCCCGCCGATCCGGGTGCGCAGGATACGAGACAACAGACAGCGGCGGCGGCCAGGACAGCTCGCTTTATGGTGGATTCCCCCCGGCCAGTTTAGACCGGACCGGGGCCGCCGCGGTTCCCCACCTGTGCTACCATCCGCCGGACTCACGACTACGGAGGAGGCATGGAAGCCTTGAAGCTGCCCAAGCTGCCGGATCTTCCGCGCCCCACGCGTTGGGACCTCTTCGCGATGGGTGCGCTGCTCCTGGGTGTCATTCTTTCCGGTGCGACCGTGGCCCAGCCGCGGCTCGCCACGGGGCTCATGTTCGTCCAGCTCCTTGTCGCCTGCGGCGGCCTGATGCTGCTCGGCAAGACCGCCAAGGAGGGGACGTGGTGGGGAAACCTGGCCTCGGTCGGCGCCATGCTGGTCGGCATGGGCGGCATGCTGCTCGCGGCCGCCATGTGGGCCGCGGCCTGACCGGTTCAACCGGGGCTCCTTGAACAGGCGGCTCCTCGTCTTCGCCTTGATCGGGGTGGCCGTCCTGGCCCTCCTGATCCTGGGAGGACGGCAGGCCGCCGCCTTCCTGCCCCGGTTCGCCGACTGGGTGAGGAGCCTCGGCGCGCTGGGGCCCCTCGTCTTCATCCTCGGCTATGCGGTGGCGACCGTCGCCTTCATCCCGGGTTCGGCGCTGACCCTGGCCGCCGGCTTCCTCTTCGGCGTGGTCAGGGGGACGGTCTTCACGCTGATCGGCGCCACGCTCGGCGCCTCGGCCGCCTTCCTGGTGGCAAGGTACGTGGCCCGCGGCGCCATCGAGCGCCGGATCGCGGGCAATCCACGTTTCACGGCCATCGACCGGGCGGTCGGCCGCGAGGGATTCAAGATCGTGGCCCTGCTCCGGCTCTCCCCGGTCGTGCCTTTCAACCTCCTCAACTACTCCCTGGGCCTCACCCGGGTCCGCTTCCTGCCGTATTTCGCCGCCTCGGCCGCCATGCTCCCGGGCACCCTGCTCTATGTCTACTACGGGGCGGCCGCCGAAAGCCTGGCTTTGGCTCTGGGCGGAGGGGCGAACAAAGGCGCCGGCGCCTGGATCCTCCTCGGCGTCGGACTGCTGGCGACCGTAGTGGCCACCGCCTTCGTGACGCGCCTGGCGGGCCGGGCGCTCAAGCAGGAGATCGAATGACCCAGATCGAGCCGCGGGACGAGCACAACCTCCGCCTGATCGCGAACGTCCACCCGCCGGACTGGGTGAACCCCGAACCGGCGCCGCGCTACCACATGGTGGTGATCGGCGCTGGCACCGCCGGCCTGGTCTCGGCCGCGGGCGCGGCTGGCCTCGGCGCAAGGGTCGCGATCATCGAGCGCAATCTGATGGGCGGCGACTGCCTGAACGTCGGCTGCGTGCCGTCCAAAGGCGTGATCCGGGCCTCCCGCTCCTGGCAGGAGGCGCGCCAATCGGCCGAGCGCTTCGGAGGTCCGGCCGTCGATCCCCAGGCCCGGGGAGATTTCGGAGCGGCCATGGCTCGGATGCGTCGCCTGCGCGCCGGCATCAGCGTGCATGACAGCGCCGAACGTTTTCGAGGACTCGGAGTGGATGTTTTCCTGGGTGACGGCCGGTTTACAGGCCCGGACACGATCGAGGTCGGAGGCAAGACGCTCCGCTTCCGCCGCGCGGTGATCGCCACCGGAGGCCGCGCCGCGGTCCCGCCGATCCGGGGCCTGGCCGAGGCGGGTTATCGGACGAACGAGACGATCTTCAACCTCACGGAGTTGCCCGAGAGGCTGGTGGTGATCGGCGGAGGGCCGATCGGCTGCGAGCTCGCCCAGGCCTTCGCGCGCCTCGGCAGTCGGGTCACACTCCTGGACAAGTACAGCCACATTTTGATCCGCGAGGACGCCGATGCCGCCGAGGTGGTCCAGAAGGCCATGCTGCGGGACGGCGTCCAGCTCGAATTTCAGGCGAAGGTCCAGGAGGTCCGGGGCCGCACGGTCGTGATCGAGGGCAGGGAGATCGAGGCGGACGAGATCCTGATCGCCGCCGGCCGTACTCCGAACGTCGAGAACCTCGGGCTGGAAGCGGCCGGGGTGAAGTACGGAAAGAAAGGCGTGGAGGTGGACGACAACCTCCGCACGAGCAACCGGAACGTCTTCGCCTGCGGGGACGTGGCCTCGCGCTATCAGTTCACCCACATCGCCGACGCCCAGGCGAGGATCGTGATCCAAAACGCCCTCTTCTTCGGCCGCGCCAAGGCCAGCACCCTGACGGTCCCCTGGTGTACCTACACCTCGCCGGAGATCGCCCACGTAGGTCTCTATGAAAAGGAAGCCCGCGAGCGCGGGATGGAGGTCGATACGTTGACGGTTCAGCTATCGACCGTGGACCGGGCGATCCTGGACGGTGCGGACGAGGGCTTTCTTCGGCTTCACCTGGAAAAAGGAAAGGACCGCATCCTGGGCGCCACCCTGGTGGCCGAGCACGCCGGCGACATGATCGGAGAGCTCTGTCTGGCCATCACCCACAACATCGGCCTGGGCAAGGTCGCGAGCGTCATCCACCCCTACCCCACCCAGGGAGAGATCGTGAAGAAAGCCGCCGACCAGTGGCGCCGCACGAAGCTCACGCCGGGGGTCAAGAAGCTCTTCGAGCGTTGGTTCCGGGTGCTAAAGTAGCCGGCCATGCCCTTCACCGCCCAACGCATCGACCACGTCGAGGTTCTGGTCCAGGACATCGATGCCGCCATCGAGTGGTATGGCAAGGTGCTCGGTCTTCAGGAAGTGACCCGGTGGGACCCCGAGCCGGTCATGATCGGCGTCGGGGGCACGATGCTCGCCCTGTTCAAGGCGAACGGCGAGCCTCGGAAGGACCCCGGCGAAGCCCCTCACTGGCATCGCACCGCCTGGCACACGGATGAGGCCGGGTTCGCGGCCGCCCAGGAGCATCTGCAGGACCTCGGCATCCCGTTCCGCGGCCCGATCGACCACAGGCTCTCCGAGTCGATCTACTTCCTCGATCCCGACGGCAATCCGCTGGAGATCACTTATTACAGGTAGCGGCCTCGCCTATTCGACTTGGCAAACCTGTCTGGCCTTCACTTGAAGGAAGGCTTCCAGGATCGCTGGAACCAGCGGCAGAAGATCTTCCAGCTTCGTGGTTCGCGCTCTCACCACCACGATGCCAAGGTTGAAGGAGTGGAGAGGCTGTTGGTAGGAGAGATTCCTGTCGGCGGTCAGGAAGATGTCGAACTCGACTTCAGCGAGTCGAAGCAGCTTCCCGTTCTTGACTCCTGCCCAGCCGACTTCCGGAACTGTGCTCACTTCGAAGCCGGGAAGCTCCCGCTTGAGCAGACGCGGCAGGTTTTCATCCAGCAGGACACGCTTCACGCGACGTGCGACAGGAGAGCCCGGGTCGCCTGCTCCAGAAACGCATTGACCTGCTCGCGGCGCACACTTGGGAAATTGTCTAGGAATTCATCCACGCTGTAACCGCCTTCAAGATGGTCGATCAGCGTCTGTACGGGCACCCGCGTGCCGACGAAGACGGGCGTCCCCCCCAGGATTTCGGAGTCGGAATGGATGACGCTGCCGTCGGCCAGGGTGAGTGGGCGGTTTTCGGACATAAAGCACCTCTCAACGCAAATGATGTTACCACACCAGGATGGGAGAGGGGCTGGAAGTGGCCGCAGGCAGCGAACGCCGCCTGCGGCTTTCTTCTGTATCGGCCTCAGAACAGCAGCCGCAACCCCACCTGAATCTGCCGCGGGTCGCCGGCGCCGCTGCGCACCGTACCGTCGAAATTGAAGGCGAGCTCGGTGACCTGCGGGCGCAGGAAGTTCGGCTCGTCGAAGACGTTGAAGACCTCCACGACAGGCTCCAGCGTCATGTTGCCGAGGGAGAAGGCCCGCGACAGCCTGAGGTCGAGCGAGTTGAACTCGTTGTCCTTCCGTCCCAGGTTGCGCAGGGTCACCGAGCCGTCCGGATTGATCCGGGCCTGGGGCGTCGCGGCGTCGGTGCCGTCGGCCTTGATCGACTTCGGCTGCGCCGAGCGATAGGAATAGCGCAAGTTGAGGTCGAGGTCGGCGGGCAGCCGGAAGAGCGCCCAGGCGTTGATGCGATGCCGCTGGTCCCGGTCGGAGTAGCTGTACTCGCGGTCGAGCTGGGTGATGTCGGCATAACGGAAGGTGAACGGGTCTCGCTCGTTGTCGTCGTCCGACTTGTCTTTCGACCAGGTGTAGTAGACCTGGTAGGCGTATTTGCCGGTCAACCGCTTGTCGAGCCCGAGGGTGATGCCGCGGTAGCGGCTCTTGGCCGTCGACTCGACGGTGGTGAGCGTGGCGATTCCATTGGCGCCGCCCGGCGGCAGGCCGGTCGACCAGGGCGAGCCCAGCCGCGGGTCGTTGCGGTTGGTGAAGCGGGTGATGTGGTCGGTCTTGGCGTAGTTGAGCTTGACGAGCCCCGCCGTGTCGGACCACACCTCGCGCTCGTAGGAGAGGCTGGTGGAGATGGTGCGCGGGGTCTGCCAGTCCTTATCGTAGACAAAGACGTCGGGGTGGTCCACGGCGCCGCCCTGGAGGAGCTGCGTATAGGGCGGCGGCGTGCCCACGCCGGTGGCCCGGAAGAGCGTCTGCCCGAGGCTGCCGTTGGTCGAGCGCGTGGAGGCCAGGTTGAGCGCCGGCAGCCGCGCGTGGTACACGCCGGCGGTGGCGCGCACCACCGACTTGCCGGCCTGGTCGGGCACCCAGGAGAGGCCGAGGCGGGGCTGCCACATCTCGTAGTCGTCGGGGATCTCGCCGTTGGAGGGGAACTCCTGGCCGTTGCGGGTCTGCCCGATGAAGGGAGCGAAGAAGACCTCGCTCGGCGGCGTGCGGACGTCGGGATTGTCGAGCGCCTCCCAGCGCAGGCCGTAGTCGATGGTCAGGTTGGAACGCGGCTTCCAGGTGTCTTGCACGTAGACGGCCGGCTCGCGCTGGCGGATGGTCTGCGTCCCGGCCTCCTCGGCCGAGGTGTTGCCGACGCCCGCCTGCTGCAGGTAGAGCAGGACAGTGCCGTTGGCGCCGTTGCTGTTGACGTAGTTGATAAAGTCGCTGGTGGTCAAGAACACGAAGCGGCCGTTGGCGAAGCCGACGAAGGTCTGCGACGAGGCGACCTCGTTGTACTCGACCCCGGCCTTGAAGGAGTGGTCGTCGCGCAGGTAGGAGAGGTTCTCGGTCAACTGCTTGCGGTCGTCGTTGTACTTGACGGGGAGGAAGAACGGCATCCCCCAGCGGGCGCCGTTGGGGGTGAAGTCGTCGTTGAAGAGGATGGCGGTGTCCGGAAAAGGCCGGTTCTGCCCCGGGATGTTCGGCCCTTCGTAGGGTCGCGGCCGCCACTCCTTGGCGTACTGGGCGCGCACCTCGTTGAGCAGGTTGCTCGACAGCGTGGAGATCACGGTGGCGGTGCCGGCGTGGGAGTAGTCCTGCTCGACGCCGTTGGCCGAGCGGCCCCACTGATCGACGTCGAAGGTGCCGTTGACCTGTTCGGAGTTGGTGTAGCTGTAACGGAAGGTGACGAGATGTTTGTCGGAGGCCTGCCAGTCGATCTTCGCCAGCGCCACCTCGGCGTCGTCGGTACGCTCGATCGGCCCGTTCTCGTCGGGCAGGCCGATGGAGGCAAGGAAGCTCACCAGCCGCGGGTCCATGCGGTTGGGATTGGTCTGCTTGGTGCGGCTGGAGCGCTGCGCGTCGGCGGCGATGAAGTAGAAGACCTTGTCCTGGACCAGCGGGCCGCCGAGGGTGAAGCCACCCTGCGCACGGTCGAAGTCGCCTTCCTCGGCGCTGCTGCCGTCGGGGTTCTTCGGTGTCGACGACAGGCTATCGTCGATGTAGAAGGCGTGGCCGCTGCCCTTGATCTGGTTGGTCCCGGACTTGGTGATGACGTTGACGAAGCCGCCCGAGGAGCGGCCGAACTCGGCCGGGGCGCCGTCGGCGACCACCACCACCTCCTGCACCGATTCGAGGTTGAAGGTGAAGGGGGGCCGCTGGCCGCCGCGCTGCTCGCCGAAGAAGGGGTTGTTGAAGTCGGCGCCGTCCACCGAGATGTTGTTGGCGATGCCCTTCTGGCCGTTGATCGACAGCTCGTCGCCGTCCGGCCCCTGCACGACGGTCACGCCCGGGGTGAGCTTGGTGTAGTCCAGGAAGTTGCGGCCGTTGTTGGGCAGGTTTTCGATCGCGCGGGTGTCGATGCGGACCGCCCCCTCGGTGCGGCTGGTCTCGATCACCGGCGCCTCGCCGGTCACCGTGATCTCCTGCTCGAGGCCCGGCTTGAGGGTCAGCGGCAGGTTGATCGTCTGGCCCACGGCGAGGTCGAGCCCTTCGCGGACCAGGGTGGCGTACCCGTCGAGGGTCACCGTGATGCGATAGGGACCGAGGGGCAGCAGAACGCCGCGGAAGCGGCCGTTCTCACCCGTGGTCACCACCTGCTCGTAGTTCGTCGCCGTGTTGCGCAGGGTGACCGCGGCGCCCGGCAGGACGCCGCCGCCCTCATCGGACACGGTCCCTTCGATCACGCCGGTGGTGGCCTGGGACTGGGCGAAGACGATGGAGAACGATCCGAGGAGCAGGACTGAGAAGAGGAACAACGCACGCCGCATTCGGGACATGTCGAGCCTCCTGGGCAGGTGAAGCAGAACGGAAAAGACAGAAAGATACCGGGCGATGTTACCTGCGCCGCGAAGAGGGGGTCAAGCGGCTAGAATGCCTGCCGGACGATGCGAGCCCTCCTTCAAAAACTCTACGACGCCGCGCTCCGCCGGCGGGTCGCGGTCTGCCTCGCGCTCGGGCTCCTGCTCTTCCTGCCGAGCCTGCGCTCGGGCTTCTACATCGACGACCTGTGGCACCAGGCTCTGCTCGACGCCCGGGCGCGCGGCCTCGACCGGTCCGACCTCCTGGATTTCAGCCTCAAGTTCTGGTCGCTGCACGCGCCGCTGCCCGGCCCGGCCTATCTCCAGGACGGCTCGCCGTACGCGCTCACCTGGTTCGCGGACTGGGACCTCGAGATCCGCTTCTTCCGGCCGGTGAGCGCGCTGACCTTCCTGGCCAACCACCAGATCCTGGGCGCCACCCCGTTCTCCTTCCACATCGTCAACCTGGGCCTCTGGCTCGCCCTGGTCGCCGCCGTCCTGGAGCTTCACCGCCGGCTGCTGCCGGACAAGGCGAGCCGGCCCGCGCTGCTTCTGGCCGGCCTCTTCTTCGTGCTCGACGATGCCCATGTCTACGACGTGATCTGGATCGCGGCCCGCCATGGCCTGCTCGACGTGCTGCTCTCGATGGTCAGCCTCCTCTTCTATGACCGCTACCGCCAGCACGGCGGCCTCCATCGCATCCTTCTCTCCCTGGCCGCGTTCACCCTGGCCCTGGGGTCCGGAGAGACCGGGCTCGTGACGATCGGCTGGATCGCGGCGTACGAGATCTTCCTGGCCCGCGATCCGAAGCGGGACCGGCTCTCCGCCGCCGCTCCGTTCGGCGCGCTGGCGGTCGCCTACGTGGTCTTCTACGTTGCGGCGGGCTATGGGACCCGGGCGTCGAGCTGGTATCTGGACCCGTTCGACCGGCCTCTCGCCTATCTCCAGGCGACGTTCACCCGGCGCATCCCGGGATACCTGATCGGCGGGCTGACCGCGGTCCCGGGCGAGCTTTCCCAGGTCGCCTCGCCCCTGATCACCGTGATCGGCCTGGCGCTGGTCGCCATCGTCCTGGCGGTGGTCGCGCCCTCGGTCCGCCGCCGGCCGGAGCTGCGGTTCGCCGCCGCGGCCACGCTGAGCTCGCTCCCCCTGCTCTGCATCGTGCCGCCGTTCAGCTACAAGCTGCTCTTCCCCTCGGTCGCAATCTCGCTCCTGCTCGGGGTTGGGGTGACGGACACGATCCAGAGGCTGCGCGCTCCGGCCCCCCTGCCGCGAGCCCGCCGCGCCGGGCTGTGGATCGCCTCGGGGATCGTGGTGATCATGCACGCGGCCATCCCGCCGGTCGCCTCCGTGTTCCTGCTGCAGGACTTCATCGGCAACACCCGGATCGAAACCCGGCAGGCGATGTGGCAGGCGATGGACTGGCCGGAGGATCGCGAGAATTCCGACGTCTATCTGATCAATACGCCGGGTACCTGGACCGGTCTCTTCCTGCCCACCGAGGATTTCTACTTCACCGGCCGATGGGTGCGGAGCTACATCCCGGTCTCCTTCCAGGGGGTGACCACCGACGTCACGCGGCTCGACTCCAGGACCCTGCGCCTGCGGTCGAAGGATGGATTCCTGACCGGTTACTTCCCGCAATCGCTCGTGGCCCTGGTGCGGCGCGACCCGCGGCTGCGGATCGGGGAGGACATGAACCGGAACGGCTACACCGTGGTGGTCGAGTCGGCCCACGACGGGGTTCCGGACAGCCTCCTGGTCCGCTTTCCGCGGAACCTCGACGACCCGCACGTCTGGCTGCTGGCCTTCGACGGCTCCCGCACCCGCCGCGTCCGCGCGCCGCGGATCGGCGGCACGGCGCGCCTCGAGGTCCGGCGGCCGCGGCGGCCGTGATATTCTTTTTCCAGTGAGCTCTCCGATCCGGACGGCGATCCTGGTCCTCGCCTTCCTGCCGTTCGTCTGGTACGCCGGCAAGGATGCGATCTTTCATCTCCGCGGCCGGAAGGTCTCGGCCACGGAGAACCTCCTGCACCTGGGTCTCGGCCTGGTCCTCGCGTTTCTTTTTTCCCTGGCGCTGGCCGGCCGGCACGCGGCCATGATCGGAGCCCTGATTCTCTTCGTGGCCGCGGGCGCGCTCGACGAGTTCGTCTACCACCGCCACATTCCGGGCGAGGAGTCGGACCTCCACGCCAAGGAGCACCTGGCGCTGTTCGTGTTCCTCGTCACGGTGCTCGCCTTCGACTGGTTGCAGGCGCACGGCTGGCGCGCTTCTTCTCTGGTGGGCGGATGATCCGGCCCGAGTACGCGCTGTTCGCGGGTCTGGGCCTGGCGCTCGCGCTGCTCTTTCCGGTCACGAAACACCTTCGGAAGCGGGAGGATCGTCGGAGCTACTACACGCTCCAGATGATCACGCTCGTCGGCGCGGTGGTCGGCGCGAAGCTCTCCGTCCTCCTCGGCGATCACGGCTGGCCGTTCGTGCCGATCTCCGACTGGAGCGCCGTCCTGCTCTCCGGCCGCTCGGTCACCGGTGCGCTGATCCTCGGCTTCCTTGCCGCCGAGACCGCCAAGCCGATCCTGGGCTACACCCTGCCGCCCAACGACCGCTTCGCGACGCTGCTCTGTTTCAGCCTCGCGATCGGCCGGCTCGGCTGCCTCGCCGCCGGCTGCTGCCGTGGCATCGCCTGGGACGGGCCGTGGGCGATCCACGGCCGCCATCCGATCCCGGTGTACGAAATCCTTTTTCTCGTGGCGACCGGCTTCGCGTTCCTCCTTCTTTTGAGAAGGGGCCTGCTCTTCGGCCGGCTCTTCGCTCTGTACCTGGTCGTCTATGGAGTCTTCCGCTTCCTGACCGAGCCTCTGCGCGAGACGCCGAAGCTCTTCGGAAGTTTTTCCGGATATCAACTTCTCTGCGTGGTCATGATCCTTCTCGGCACGGCGTTCCTGCTGAAGCGCACGCTACGGCCGCCTGCCGCCTGGAAGGAGCTGGCCGCCGCGGCCTGAGAGGAAGCATGGGCGACGAACCGGATATCAGCGCGATCAAATTAGCGATAAAATTCCTCGTCGTCGTCCTTTTGGTGGTCATCGTCGGCTTCGGCCTTCTCAATGGTGTCTGCGGCTTGGAACTCTACTGACCATGCCTTCGATCGTCGATCGTGTGAAGGACCAATTCCATCGGGACGTAGCTTCTGATCCGGTGACGCATGGCTGGGTCCTCAACCTCTATCTCGGCGGCGAGCGTTATCCGCAGCGGGTCTGCGACTACTTCCAGGACCAGTTCGCGCCCACCGAGGAGCTGGCCGCGAATCTCCGCCGCCATGGCCGGGACGAGGACAAGCACGTCCAACTCTTCGCGCACGGTCTCAGGCAACTCGGCCAGCCGGTGATCGAGCTGCCGCTCGGCGACGTGTTCAACGAGGTCATCCGTTCTTTCACGCCCGGGACCTTTCACATCGTCGAATCCGATCCGCCGGACGTACGGAAACGCAAGCTCGCGAACTTCCTGGCCCATGCCTATCATCTGGAAAAGCGGATCGCGCGCTCCTTCGAGTACCACGCCGAAGCCTGTGAGGTCGCGGGCCAGCCGGCGATCGCGAAAGATCGTGGCCGCCATCCACAAGGACGAAAGCCATCATGTGAGCTATACGCGGGAGGGGGTTTTCGACCTGCTCCCGCGTCGTGAGGCGCAGGCCGCGATGGAGCTGCACCGCCGCGCCGAAGCCAAGGCGAACCTGACCTTTTCCGCCCGGCAGGTGCGCGGCTTCCTCCAGCGGTTCCCAACGTTTTCGTCGCGCCACCGCCGCAGCCTCTACCGGCTGTCGACGTTCCTGATGGAAGGAGCCGGCCAACTTGTCTGAGCCCCGCCGCTCCCGGTTTACGATCCTGGCGCCACCGAAGCCTCCGATGGAGGCTCTGCGCGATTCGCTCCTTCCGCTTGAAGCCGACGCCGCAGCCGCGCGCTTCGGATTGGAGGCGTACGATCAGCTCCTGAAGACGACGATCAGCCTCTGCCCGGACTGCCTGGCGCACGTTCCAGCCCTCGTCTATACCCTCGGCGGCAAGGTCTGGATGCGCAAGGAGTGCGGCGCGCACGGCCTGTCCGAAGCGCTGGTCGAGAGCGACGAGCGCTTCTACTATCTTTCGAACCGTGACAAGTGGGGCCGGCGTTTCGCGGACGACCGGGTCATGGACTTCCCCGATTTCGGTGGCGGCTGCTGCGGCTCGGACGGCTGCTGCGACACGGGCGATACCGGTTTTTCGGATCAGATGGGGAACAAGACCTGCACCGTCCTGGTGGAAGTCACGAACGCCTGCAACCTCGCCTGTCCGGTCTGCTACAGCGACGCGAAAGGCGATCGCAGGATGCCGCTGGAGACCTTCCAGCGCTACATGCTCGACCTGATCGAAAAGAAAGGCGGCCTGGATTCGGTCCAGCTCACTGGCGGCGAGGCCGCGCTCCATCCGGAGTTCTGGCAGATGGTGGCGTTCCTTCACGATCACCCCGGGGTCAAGAAGATCTACCTGCCTACGAACGGCCTGCTCTTCGCGAAACCCGAAGCCGCAGCCCGTCTGGAGCCATTCAAGAGCAAGCTGATGGTCCTCCTCCAGTTCGACGGCCGCGAGCCCGAGACGAACCGTGCGCTTCGCGATGCGAATCCCGAACGAGCCCGCGAAAGGGTGCTGGAGAATCTCGGCCGGCTGGGCATCCACACGCAGCTCACCATGACTCTTTCGCTGGACGTGAACGACCAGGAGGTCGGCTGGGTCGTGGACACCGGCATGCGCCACGATCACGTGAAGGTCATCGCGCTCCAGCCAGCGACCTACTCGGGCCGCTACGATCTGAAGCCTGACCCGCGGCGCCGGATGACGCTTTCGGACGTGGTGAAGGCGGTTGCCTCCCAGGCCAGCCGCCGCATGGCCGAGGACGAATTCGTGCCGATCCCGTGCAGTCATCCGAACTGCGGTTGGATCACGCTCTTCGTGCGCCGCTTCGGCCTGACCAAGAACATCGTCCGATCGGTCGATCTCGACAAGGTCATGAACCAGGTTGCGAACCGGACGCTGTTGAAGACCGAAGAGTTGCGCGAAGTGGTCGGCACGAAGCCCGAGGGTCTCCTCCAGAGAGTCGGAACTGCCATTGGCCGCAAGCTGATCCGCTCGTCAGACGTGTTCGGCATCGCGATCAAACCGTTCATGGACCGGTTCACCTATGATCAGGATCGGATCTCATCCTGCTGTCACCATCTGCTGGACACGCAGGGGCGGCCGGTCTCCTTCTGCGAGTACAACGCGAGGATGAGGCCCGGGGATACCTGGGACCATTTCCCGCTGCTGGAAGCCTGATGGCCGACCTCGTCGCGCTGCTGCACGGAGCCTTCGCAATCTTCGTGCTGGGCGGCACGGCGAGCATCAGGTAAGAATCCAGGAACGGCAAGTACAGCCCGGCTAGGCAAGGTTGCCGGGAGGCGGTGTCGACTTATCCACGGTTCAGTAAGGTTGCTGGAGACGCGACAACCTTGTCTGGCGCCGCGAAAGCCTGACACGCGGCAAAACAGGCTTATCTGCCGGAAAATAAGGTTGACGGCTCAGACGCTCGACTTATCCAGGGCGTGGCAAGCTTATCCACCGTCCGCTAACGTTATCGGAAGCCCGACAAGCTTATCGGAGGCCAAACAACCTTGTCGGCCTCCAGGACAAGCTTGTCGGCGACAAGATAACCTTAGCGGTAGCCAGGATAACGGTATTCACGGCAAATCAAGGTTGCCGGCCGGGAAACAAGGTTGTCCCGCCGCCGACAAGCTTGTCGGCCTTCCGACAAACCTACGCCGTGGCCTGGCGGCGACTAGAGCAGCTCGTTCCGCTCCACGGCCTGCCGCACGACGCGGATGTCTCCGTCCAGCGTACGGTCATCGGCAAGGAGCGGCGGCGCGAGGTCGCGGATCTTCAGGTAGGCGCGACGGGTCCCCTCCCCGAGCTTGGCGGCGATGGATTCGCGGCGCTCCGGCGCGACCACGGCGCGGAAGCGGTTGGCCTCGTCGTCCGCCTCCTCCCAGTCGAGAGGTTTCTGGGTGCCTCGCGGATCCAGGTCCATCCCGACCCGCCACTCGACGCCCTGGGCCGCGGCCAGCAGCTCGATCGTGAGCACGGCCTGGGTGTTGCGCAGCACCGTCCTCAGCTTGCGCGCCGCGATGATGCCCATGGCGTTGTGGTCCTCCGCGTTGGCGGAGGTCGGGATCGAGTCCACCGAGGCGGGATGGGTGAGGACCTTGTTCTCCGAGACGATGCCGGCGGCCGTGTACTGGGCGATCATCCAGCCCGAGCTCACGCCGCGGTGCGGGATGAGGTTCGAGGGCAGGTTGCGGTTGTGATGGGCGTCGAGCAGCATCTGGGTGCGCCGCTCTGAGATGTCCGCCAGCTCGGCGAGGCCGATCGCCAGGAAGTCCGCCGCGAAGCCCAGCGGCTCGCCGTGGAAGTTGCCGCCGGAGAACGAGACCCGCTGGTCGCCCCGGTAGCCTTCCGGCCAGTTGTCCTTGAATTCCAGGTCGAACCAGTCGTCCGCCTTCGGGAAAAAGAGAGGGTTGTCCGTGGCCGCGTTCATCTCCGCCTCCGCGACCTTGCGCGCGTAGGCGATGGTGTCGCGGACGGCGCCATGGACGGTCGGACCGCAGCGCAGGGAGTAGACGTCCTGCACCGCGCCGGCCTTTTCGATCAGGCGGCTCCCCTTGAGCTGCTCGCGGATGGTGGCGGCGCTCGCGATCTGGCCGGCGTGGCCGCGGACCTCGTGGATGCGGCGGTCGAAGGCCCGGGCGCAGCCGCACACGGCTTCCAGGCTGAGCGACAGCGCCACGTCCGCCACCTTGGCGAGGTGCTCGGAGTCGTAGACCGCCAGCGCCAGCAGCGCCGCCGTGTAAGTGGCGCCGTTGGTCAGCGCCAGCCCTTCCTTGAAGGAGGGCCTCGGCACGTCGAGGTCAAGATCCTCCTTGAGCGAGTCGAGGCCGCTGCGCACGTCGCGGGTCTTGAAGAGGAGGTCGCCCGGCTCCTTGACCAGGAAGTAGCGGCTCTGGCCCAGGAGCACCACGAAGGTGTGGGAGAGCGGGCAGAGGTCGCCGCTCGATCCTACCGAGCCGCGGATCGGCACGAGCGGAATGATCCCTTGATTGATCATGGCCTGGACGGCCCGGACCATGACCTGGCGGATGCCGGAGTGGCCCTTGAGGAAGGCGTTCAGGCGGATGACCAGCGCAGCCCTCACCACCTCGGGCTCGAAGAAGTTCGACGGATGGAGGTCGTCGGCGGTCTCTCCCACGCCCACCGCATGGCTGAGGAGGATGTTGCACTGCAGCTCCTCGAGCTGCTCGGGCGCGATCGGGATGTTCTTGAACTCGCCGAAGCCGGTGGTGATGCCGTAGTCCAGGACCCCGGTCCTGCCGGCCGCGTAGTCCTCCTTGTACCTGCGGGCGATCTCCTCGATCTGCTCGCAGCTCTGGAGGACCCGCCGCATGGCATCGTCCGAGATCTCGACCCGCACCCGCGGATCGCGGGCGACGCGGACGAGATCCTCGATGGTCAGCGAGCTGCCGTCCAGGACGACAGCCTTCGAATGGGCAGGGTCGCTCACCGAGAGGCCCCCTCGATCTGCGACAGCATCTCGCGGACGGTCGGGACGAGGTCGGCGCGGGGGACCTCGCGCTGGCCCGGGCGCTCTTCCAGCCACTCCTCGCGGCGGGCCAGGGATTCGGCCTTGCGGCGGCCCTGGTCCATGTCCTTCAGGGTGATGACGCCGCGCTCCTTCTCCGAAGAGCCGTAGAGGATGGCGATCGGGATGCCGGTCTGGTCCGCGTACTTGAGCTGCTTGCCCGGGCCCTTGGCCGTGCCGAGGTAGAGCTCGGCCGGGATGCCGGCGCGGCGCAGCTCGAAGACCATCTCCAGGCACTCGCCCTCCAGCGCCGGGTCCATGCGGGTGATCAGCACCTGGGCGGTGGACTTGCGCAGCGGCACGCGGCCCAGCTCGACGAGCGCGGCGAGCAGCCGGTCCACGCCGATCGAGGCGCCCACGGCCGGCACCCGCTCGCCCAGGAAGCGCATGACGAGGTCGTCGTAGCGGCCGCCGCCGAACACGGTGCCGAACTTGGAGGGCTCGCCCTTGTCGTCGAGCAGGATCGCCTCGAAGACTGGCCCGGTGTAGTAGGCGAGTCCGCGGGCGATGGAGACGTCGAGCGACACCTGCTCGTCGCCGTAGCCGAGCGCATAGAGGTGGC
>DATANP010000464.1:0-4565 GCA_036266195.1 Thermoanaerobaculia bacterium
GCGGGTTGTCGGACACCAGGCGCCTCGCCACGTCGGCCCCCCAGCGGCCGGCGATCGTCTGGTAGGCGCGGCGCAGGCCGGGAGGCCGGCGCTGGACTCCATGGCAGTCGCTGGCCACGAAGTGGACGAGCCCCTCGTCGATCAGCGTGTGGGTTTCGGCCATGGGGCTGCGGCCGAAGTCGCCGGTCACGCTCATAGCCGTGATCTGGGTCGTGGCGCCGAGCGAGACCAGGCGCCGGATCAGGTCCACGTCCCCGGCCAGCCAGGGGATGAACTCGGGGTGCGCGAGAATCGGCCGCCAGCCCGCCACCACCAGCTCGTGGACCAGGTGGATGGCCTCGCCGGCGCGGCCCTGGCTGTCCAGCTCGAGCAGCAGGTAGCGCGAGCCCGCCAGCGTGAGGATGCCGCCGCCCGGCAGCCGCTCGGCCTCGGCGAGCAGATCGGAATCGACGTGGACCTCGCCGCCGACCAGTACCCGCAGCTCGGGCCCGAGCGCCGCTTGCAGGTCGCGGGCGAGCCCCACGATCGCCTCGCGGTCGGAGTTCCACCAACTGCCGCGCCGCTGGTGCGGCGTGGCAATCATGGCGCGGCAGCCCTCGGCCGCGGCCATCCGGCACATCTCGACCGCTTCCTCCAGGCTCTTGGCGCCGTCGTCGATGCCGGGCAGGATGTGGCAGTGCAGGTCGATCATCAGGCGGCCGAGCCGGCCTTCGGCTCCACGTCGGAGCCGTAGGCCTCGTACATCTGGTAGCGCCGGCCCGCATAGCCACCCTGCTTCAGGGTATGCCGGTTGAGCACCACGCCCAGGACCTTGACGTTCGCCATCCGCAGGCGGTCCAGGCAGGAGCGGGCCTCCTCCCGGGTCACCTTGCCGGCCCGCAGGCAGATGGTCACGCCGTCGACCAGGTCGCCGACCAGCGTCGCGTCGGTGACGGGCAGGAGCGGCGGCGTGTCGATCACCACGAAGTCGAAGCGGCCGCGGGCCGCCTTCACCAGCTCGACCATGCGCTCCGAAGCCAGCAGCTCGGACGGGTTCGGTGGGATCGGGCCCGACGGGGCCACGAAGAGCTGCGGCACCGAAGTCCGGGAGATGATCCCCTCGAAGTCGGCGCCGCCGGTGAGATAGCTCACCAGGCCGGTCCGGTTCGAGACCTGGAAGACCTCGTGCAGCCGCGGCTTGCGCAGGTCGGCGTCGACGATCAGCACGCGCCGGCCGAGCTGGGCCATCACCACGGCCAGGTTGGTGGCCGTGGCCGACTTGCCCTCGCTCGCCACCGCCGAGGTCACGGCCACCACCTTCAGCTCGCGGGCGGACGACAGCAGCAGGGCCGTGCGCAGCGAGCGGTAGGCCTCGGACACGGCGAGCCGCGGACCCTCGTGCGGCACCAGCTCGATGCGCGACGGCGCCTCGCTCTTCTTCTTCTCCAGCCAGCGCCGGGCTCCGCCCCGGGCCCTGGCGACCGCGGTGCTGATGCCATAGCCGTAACCGCCGTAGCCGCGGTAGCCGCCATAGCCCGAGCCCGTGTCGTTGATGTCCGGCACGACCGCCAGGGTCGGCAGGCCGAGCAGGCGCTCCACCTGCTCGGAGGTCTTGACGGTTCGGTCGAGGTATTCGAGAAGGAGCACCAGGCCGACGCCGAAAACCAGGCCGAACAGCAGGCCGCCGGTGAGGTCCTGCTTCAGGTTCGGGCTCGACGGCCCGCCGGGGGCGAGGGCGCGGTCCACGACCCGGATGTTCGACTCCTTCGTGCCCTGGAGCCGGGCGGTCACCTCGGTCTCGGACTGCGCCTTGAGCACCTGGTCGAGGAGGTTGCGCCGGGTGTCGAGCTCGACGCTCAAGTTGCGGTATTCGACGGAAGCCGAGCTCTCGTCCAGCGCCTCGGACTTCAAGCTCCGCATCTCCTGCTCCAGCGCCTTCTCCTGGCGCATGGCGGTCTGGTACTCGGCGTTGGCCGACTGGCGCGCCTTCTCCACCATCTCCTGGACCACGCCGGCCAGGTGCTGGCGGCCCTTCTCGATGGCCGCCTGCAGCTCGACCATCTTCGGGAAGTCCTTCTTGTAGGTCTTGAGCCCGATCTCGTAGTCGCGCTCCATGTCGAGCTGCTTGCGCTGGAGCTCCGTGTAGAGGCCGTCGGACAGCGACTCGGCGATCCGCTCCTTGGGCAGGTTCATCAGCTCGCGGTAGCGGGCCTCCATCTCGATGCGCTCGCGCAGGGAGTCGCTGTAGCTCTTGTTGAGCGCCTCCAGCCGCTGCATGGTGACGTTCGAGCCCGACTCCAGCTCCACGATGTCGCTCGTGCGGCTGACCGTCTGGATCTGCGACTCCTTGTCCTTGATCTCTTTCTTGAGCGTCTCGATCTGCGAGGTCAGGAAGTTCGACGCGTTGCCCGCCGTGGTCGAGCGGTTCTCGATCCCCCAGTCGATGAACGCCTCGGCGAAGCCGTTGGCCGCGCGGGCGGCGAAATCGGGGTTGGTCGAGCGATAGGTCAGGTTCACGAGCTGCGTCGAGCGCACCGGATCGACCACCAGGCCGCCGCGCAGGCGGTTGGCGAGCTGCCCGAGCACCGTGAGGTCGGCCTCCGCGGCCGGGTTCCCCGCGACGGCCGGAGAGCCGGCCACGAGCGCGCCCAGGGGCCGGCCGCCGGGGTTGAAGAACGGGTCCTCCGACAGGCGCAGGTTGCGCACCACGCGCTCGGCCAGGCCGCGGCTCTCCAGCAGCTTGTACTGGGTCGGGTAGTACTCCATGTTCCACCAGTCCTCCAGCCAGGGGGTCTGGCTGCCGACCAGCGGAGTGAGCGAGCGGCGCTCGATCTGGAGGATCGCCGTGGCCTGGTACACCTTGGGCGTCATCGCGTAGTGCACCGAAGCCGCGCTCACGCCGATCAGGCTGGTGGCCACCAGCAGGATCCAGCGGCGGCGCAGCACCTGCAGCCATTCGGCGAGGTTGATCTCGGAGGTGTGCTCGGGCTGCTGCTGCGGCTCGGGCACGGAAGAGCGTTCGAAGAGGCTGGGGGTGCTCAAAAGAAAGACTCCTTCACGACGACCACGTCACCCTCCTGGAGAGGGACGTCCGGGTCCTTGCCGGCCACGATCCGCTTGTAATCCACCTCGATGTCCTGCGCCTTGCCGGACGGGTCCGAGCGGCGGATCTTGATCTTGCGCCCGGCGCGGTCGGTCAGCCCGCCGGCCCGCGCCACCGCCGAGAGCAGCGTGATCCGCTCGGTGCTCTTGAAGGTCAGGGCCCCGGGCTGGCTCACCTCGCCCAGGAAATAGACCGTGACCTCCAGCGTGGCCGGGATGTTGATGAGGTCGTTGGGGAAGATCGGGACGTTCACCCGCGGATCCGCCCGCACCAGCAGGTCGTCGAGGTCGATCGCCACCTGGTCGGACAACCCGTTGTCGGCGTGGCGCAGGATGTAGGCCATCCGGCCATGGCTGGAGGTCAGGCCGCCCGCGGCGGTGATCGCCTCCAGCAGCGTCCAGCGGCCGGCGAACTCCAGCGGCCCCGGCGTCTGCACCGCGCCGATCACCGAGATCGGCCGCGCCCGGAACTCGCGCACCTGCACCGACACCGTGGCGCGCTGCAGCAGGCGCCGCTCCAGCTCCGTCTTGAGCCGCGCCGCCAGCTCCGAGTCGGTGAGGCCCGCGGCCTGGATATCCTCCAGGAAGGGAAGGTTGATCATCCCCTTCTCGGACACGCGGCGCTCCACGTTCAGCTCCTGGAGCTCCACGACGCGGACTTCGACGAGATCCTTCGGCCCGATTCGATATCCGGCGGTGGCGCCGGAAGGTGCTGCACCCTGGGCCGAGCCCAGAGCCGCTACAAGAAGCAGGGCTCCGAACCCCAGCCATACTGCTTTGAACATGACCGGAATGGTAACTCATCCGGCCCTCTTCCGTCCAGCAAAGCTTTGCAGCGGAAGGGGTTTAAGGGTCAACGACTGAACCGGAACCTGGGTCAGAATCTGATCTTCGGGTCAGTGGCTGACCCATTCGGAGCCCGTTTCGTTCAGTCCTCTCTTTTGTTTTCAGTGACTTGCGGTCTGGCAAGCCCCTTGCTCCAAGGCGCCCACGAACTGAGTTGCATCGCCATGGGCCACCCGCCTCCCGGGGGTGGCCACCTTTTTTTCTCCTTCACAGGCAGGTCACGGAGATGCTGAGCCAGAGGCACATCTCACGGCTCCGGCCCTGGAGGCGGGACACCTCGGCCAGCACCCAGCTCGCCTGCAACAGCAGGTCGTCGAGGAGCCGCGCGTCGCGCAGACGCTGAACCTGCGGCGCGTCCTGTCGCGACGGATGCACCACACTAGGAGGCGAGACGCCCATCCGCGTCAGGCCGCGGGCGGCCTCGGGCCATGGAGGTCCGGGCCGGCCCGCGCATCCGGAGGAGAAAGATGTCCATGAGATCCACCCGCTTCGCCGCCGCATTCAGCCTGCTCGGATTCACCTGGAGCTGGCTCGCCAGCCTCTGGCCCGTCGCGCCCGAGGCCGCCTCGGACGAGACGGACAGGGGGTTCACCATCGATCCGAACGGCTAGGCCCTCACCCCCCGGCCCCCTCTCCCG
>DATANP010000465.1:0-1548 GCA_036266195.1 Thermoanaerobaculia bacterium
GGGAGCGGCTCACCGTCTTCGTTCTCCAGGGGTGACTCGCGGCGCCGTTCGAGCCGCCGGATCTCATCCACGAGGGCGCTGTAGGCGACCCTCTTGAGATAGAACGACGAAAGCTCCTGGTTTTGCTCACGGCGCTGGCGAAGCTCGAGGATCTTGACCATCGCCACCTGCACCAGGTCCTCCGCCCGCGACGCCAGCCATCGCGGGCAGAGCTTGCGGACGGCGCGCACGATCTCCTCCCGCAGCTCCGCGTAGTCCGCCTCCTCCGGCTGGTTCATTGGAGCTTGCCGTCCCGCACCCACACCTTGCCTCCAGTGGTGACGGTGGCGTCGGTAAAAAGGTTCCAACGCACGTAGTCGCCGGCCACCTTGCCCCCAAGCTCGCTGTTGTCTCCCAGCGAGAGCCGGACGACGCCGGCTCCGTATCCATAGTAGGGGATCCACGGAGCGTTCGAAGGAACCGCAAGCTCCGGGTTGAACCCCAGAGCCAGCTCGCGGAAGGAGCGCGCGGCGTCGCCTCCCTTCGCAAGCTCGGCCTCGACCGCCTCCTGACCCGAGCGGGAGCGAACCTCGACGATCCGGCCCTGGGCGAAGCGGAGCACGAGACCCTCGACGTCCTGGTCGTTCCAGCGGCCGGGCGGAAACGCGATGGTGCCCTCGACCGTCTCCTCCAGGGGAGCCACCCGGACCGCGCCGCACGGAATCTCGATCTCGCGGTCGATCAGCACGCGGGCCTCCCGGGCGCGGGCGGCCGAGGCGTCGCCGTCCTGGAGCGTGACCGGCCGGTCGCCGATGCGGAAGCGCAAGTCGGTCCCCGCCGGCGTGGTGACCCGGACCTCGCCCGTGCGCATCGCCGCCGCGAAGCGCCGCTGGGCCTCGCCGATCGCCCTGCAATCCGACTGGAGGACGGCATGTTCGTAGGTCGCGTCGATCACGTCCTGCGACGGCAGGGGGTGGCCTGGAACGGGGTAGGCGCTCGGCGCGCCTCCCACGCTCCAGTGGAAGTGAATCGTGCGGCCATGTCCCTCCCGAAGCACGTCCTGCATCGCGGCGTACTCGGGGTCGGCCGGCGAGGCTCCGGGGAGCATGACGGCGAGATCGGCGTTGCGCAGCAGCGGGATCAGGGCTTTCCGCGCGCCCTCGGCGCCAGGATGCTCCGTGCCGAGCACCTGCCAGCACCCGAGATCGACGCCGCCGGCGCGGACCACGGCCTGGCGGAGGAGCGGGATCAGAGGCTCGAATTCGCCCGGGTGCGAGAGCAGGAGCACCTTCTCTCCCGGTTCCAGGCGCATCTGTTGGACAATGCGCTCCGCGAGAGCTTTGTGGTCGAGGGCGGACAGGGTGGAGACGCTCATCAACAACATCCCGGCAAGGACGGTGGCAATGCGCATGAGAGCAGCTTACCTCACGGAGGCCCGATGAGGTTCCTGGCGATCTCCGGCAGCTTGAGACGGGTGTCCTCGAACACGGCTCTCCTGCGCGCGGCGGCGCTCTTGGCGCCGGAGGGGACAGAGGTCGTTCTCTATGACGGCCTCGGCGATCTCCCGCA
>DATANP010000466.1:0-7963 GCA_036266195.1 Thermoanaerobaculia bacterium
ACACCCGGAGGATGCGCCGGCCGAGAGGATCCTGGCCGGGCCAGTGCTTCCGGGCGAAGCTCTGGTTGACGATGGCCACCGGCAGGCTGTCCTTGCGGTCCTGCAAGTTGAAATCCCGCCCCTGCACGACCTGGGCGCCGAGGGCCTCGAAAAACCCGGCCGACACCCAGGCGATATGCGCCCGCGGGTGGTCCTCCGGCTTGGGATAGACGGCCCCCTCCAGCGCGAACGGGGTCATCCAGGAGCCCGTGCCGGGCAGATAGGTGCTGACCGCGGCGGCCTGGACGGCGGGGTCCTCGCGCAGCCGGGTGAGCAGATCTTCGAAGAAGCGGACCCGCTTCGCCTCCTCCGGATACTGCGACTCGAACAGGGCCACGCGGGCGGTGAACACGTTCGCGGTCTTCACCTCGACCCGGTTGCCCATCTTGAGCACGTTCTGGATCATCAGCCCGGCGCCGACCAGCAGCACGCAGGAGATGGCGATCTCGAGGATCACGACGATGCGGGTGAAGGCTCCGAGGCGCAGACTGGAAGAGCCGCGGCCCTCGTCCTTGAGCACCTCGTTGACGTCGGTGCGCGAGGCCTGGAACGCCGGCAGCAGGCCGGAGACGGCCGCTGCGATCACCGCCGCCCCGAGTGTGAAGAGCAGCGCCGGAGGGTCGATGGCGATGTGGATCCAGAACGGCGGCTCCGATTGGACAATGGCGGCATTGAACGCGCGCACCCCCACCCAGGCGAGGAGCACGCCGAGGGCGGCGCCCAGCAGGGCGAGCGCCAGGCTCTCGGCGAGGAGCTGGCCGATCAGGCGCAGGCGGGCGGCGCCGAGCGCCGAGCGGATGGCGATCTCGCGGGTGCGCTTGGAGGCGCGGGCCATCATCAGGCTCGCCACGTTGGTGCAGGCCAGGAGGAGGACGAACAGGCAGGCGCCCAGCATGGTGTAGAGGAGGCGCGCCGGCTCCTCGCCGATGAACTCCTCGGTATACGGCTTGACCACCGCGCCGCGCCCCTCGTTGGTCTCGGGAAACTCCGCGGCGATCCCCTTGGTGATCCCCTGCAGCTCGGACCGCGCCTGCTCCAGCGAGACGCCGTCCCGCAGCCGGCCGAAAACCTCCAGGGTCTCCCCCGTGCCGCGCGGCGTCTTCAGGGGGTCCATGCGCAGCGGCACCCAGATCTCCTGGTCGACCGGGAAGGCGAAGCCCTGGGGCATCACCCCGACGATCGTGCCAGGCTCGCCGTTGATGCGCACCGGCTTGCCGATCACCTTGGGGTCGCCGTTGTAGCGCGTCTGCCAGACCCCCCAGCCCAGGAGCACCACCGGCGGGGTGCCCGGCATGTCCTCGCCGGGCCGGAAGCCGCGGCCCAGGAGCGGCTTGACCCGGAGCTGGTCGAGGAAGTTGGCGCTGATGAACGAGCCGTCGTAGCGCTCGGGCCGCTCGTCGCCGCTCAGGTTGACCGTGCCGTCGTTGAACGCCGTGAGCCCCTCGAACGACCGCTGGCGCTCGCGGTAGATCAGGAAGTCCGGCAGATAGACCTCCAGGCTGCGCTGGTTCTTGGACGGATTGTTGTTCTCGACGTGCATCAGCCGGTCGGAGCGCTCGAAGGGGAGACCCCGGAGCAGCGCGCCGTACACGATGCTGAACATGGCCGTGGACAGGCCGATGCCGAGAGCCAGCGCCAGCACCGCGGCCAGGGTGTGGCCGGGCGTCTTCGCCAGCATGCGGAAGCCGAAACGCAGGTCGCGGAGCAGTTGGGTCATGGCACAGAGTCCCCCACCGCTCCTACGAGGCGGATCGGAAAAGGTTACACCCCCGGTTTTCCCGGGGCCGGGGCCGGCGACTCCTCCCCCGCCTCCAGGGGGCGCCAGGTGTCCTCGCTCTCGTCGAACTCGGGCAGCGCCGGCATGCGGCCGCGGGCCGCGTTCACGTGCCAGCCCCAGAGGAGCGCCCACTTGAGATAGGTGCCGTAGGACTGGAGCATGCAGAAGACCAGCCCGTGCAGGCCGTCGAGGATGCCGAGCTGGAAGATGTACGTGCGCAGGAAACGCCAGACCGAACGGCCGAAGATCTCCGTGAAGCCCGACTTGCGCCCCTCGCGCCAGTTCTGCGACGCGCCCCAGAAGCTGTACTTCTCGATGCGCCGGGTGTACTCGTCGAGCGAGTCGGTCATGTAGTGCGTCATCGGGTTCTTCAGCTCGGGCGCCGGGCCGCGGGTGATCATGTCGGCATGGACCCGGCGGTTCGGGTAGCGCGCCGTGCCGCGCCGCACCAGGCGGACCACGCGGTCGTGCTGCCAGCCCGAGAACCGGATCACCCTGTTCATGAAGTAGACCCGCCGCCGGATCGTGTAGGCGTCGTGCTCCGGCCCGCGCGCCAGCAGGTCCTGGATCTCCTTCTGGAGCGCCGGGGTGCAGCGCTCGTCCGCGTCGAAAATCAGGATCCACTCGCTCTGGACCTGGTCCATGGCCCAGTTCTTCTGCGCAGCCGAGCCGAAGTAGGTGCGCTGGTGGAAGCGGACCTTGTCGAACCCCCGGCAGATCTCCGCGGTGCGGTCGGTCGAGAACGAATCCACGACCAGGATCTCGTCGCACCAGAGGAGCGACTCGATGCACTCGGCGATGTGCTGCTCCTCGTTGAGCGTCGTGATGATCGCCGATACGGCAGATCGGGCTCCGGTCGTGGCCATGGCGCGCGTAGCCTATCACCGCTCCGATTCGGCATAGAATGCGTCCACCGTGCGAGCCTACCTGGTGTTCCTCATCCTGCTGGGAGTAAAGATCGTCGCCCGGATCTTCTACCGGATCGAGTTCGAGTGGATCGGGAACCCGCCGCGCGACCGGTGGAAGCACCACCGGATCATGGCCTTCCTCAACCACACCAGCCTCTACGAGCCGCTCTACGCCGGCGGGGTGCCCAACTCCTGGCTCTGGCGCCTGGCCCGCCACGGCGTGGCCCCGATCGCCTCGAAGACCGCCGACCGCGCCGTGGTCGGCCGCTTCTTCCGCCTGATCGCCGCGCGGGTCCTCTCCATCACCCGCACCCGCGACGAGACCTGGAGCCAGGTGCTGCGCCAGATCGACCCCGACGCCATGGTCGCCATCCTCCCCGAGGGCCGGATGAAGCGCGCCAACGGCCTCGACTCCGAAGGCAGGCCGATGACCGTGCGCGGCGGCATCGCCGACATCCTGGAGTCGATCGACGAGGGCCGCATGCTCCTGGCCTACAGCGGCGGCCTCCACCACGTCCAGGTGCCGGGCGAGAAGAACCCGCGCGTCTTCAAGACCCTCCGCATGCGCCTGGAGCTGTTGGACATCGGCACCTACCGCGAGGAGATGATGAAGGTCTACGGCCCCCGCGGCTTCAAGAAGGCCGTGGCCGAAGACCTCGAACGCCGCCGCGACCTCTACTGCCCGATCCAGCCCGACACCGACTCGCCGGAGAAACAAAGGAATTAGAGACTGCGGGGACGTCAAGGACCAAAGTCTTTGGTCCCTTGGGTCGTTTGGGTCCTTTAAGTCCTTTACAATGCCTTCGTGTTCGGGCGCAGCATCCACCTTTTCACCATCTTCGGCTTCGCGGTCCGGCTCGACCCGAGCTGGTTCATCATGGCCGTGCTGTGGACGTGGAGCCTGGCCACGCAGGTGTTCCCGGCCATGATCAAGGGGCTCCCGAGCCCGGTCTACTGGGGGATGGGCGTGGCCGGTACGCTGGGCCTGTTCGCCTCGGTGGTGGTGCACGAGCTGGCCCACTCCCTGGTGGCGCGGCGGTTCGGCATCGGCATGCGCGGCATCACCCTGTTCATCTTCGGCGGCGTGGCCGAGATGGGCGGCGAGCCGCCGAGCCCCAGGGCCGAGTTCCTGGTGGCGGCCGCGGGCCCGGCCATGAGCTTCGGGATCGGCCTCGCCGGGCACGGCGTCGCCGCCCTCGGCCGGGCCGGAGGCTGGCCCGCGACCCTGCTGGCGGTCCTCGGCTACCTGGCCATGGCCAACCTCGCGCTGGCGCTGTTCAACATGGTCCCGGCCTTCCCGCTCGACGGCGGCCGCATCCTGCGCTCGGTGCTGTGGCGCTGGAAGGGGAGCCTGCGCTGGGCCACCCTGATCAGCTCGCGCATCGGCTCCGGCTTCGGGTACCTGCTGATCGCCGGCGGCGTGCTGCTGGTGGTGACCCAGGGCAACTGGGGCGGCCTCTACCTCTTCCTCCTGGGCCTCTTCGTGCGCAACGCCGCGCAGATGTCCTACCAGCAGCTCCTCCTGCGCCGGGCGTTCGAGGGCGAGCCGGTCTCGCGCTTCATGCAGCCGAACCCGGTCACCGTGCCGCGCCAGATCTCGGTCGGCGAGTTGGTCCAGGACTACGTCTACCGCTACCACCACAAGATGTACCCGGTCCTGGACGCCTCCGGCCGCCTGATCGGCTGCGTCACCACCCGCCAGGTCAAGGACATGCCGAAGGACGAGTGGAGCAACACCACGGTCGGAGCCCTCGCCGGCCAGTGCTCGCCCGAGAACACCGTCCGCCCGGACACCGACGCCCTCACCGCCCTCTCCGCCATGAGCCGCACCGGCGCCTCCCGCCTCATGGTCGCCGAAGGCGACCAGCTCCTCGGCATCCTTACCCTCAAGGACCTGCTGCGGTTCTTCTCGCTGAAGATGGAGCTGGAGCAGAGCCCGTAGAGCTGTCATCCAGGGGGGGACGGCCGGTAGCAGAGTTGATCCGGGAGGGGGTCGACGAGCTTCTGCGTGCTGAAGGGTGGCTCCCCCGCGAGGAGTTGCGGCAACGAGCCCTGGCTCTCAGCGGACGTTTCCGCTCGGGGGTATCTGGCCTTTCAAAAGGCCACGATCGCTATCTGGAAGAATCCTTCCGCGATTGAGCGTCTTTCTCGACACCTCGGCCATCCTCGCCGTCCTGGATGGCGACGATGAGTGCCCGTGATCAAACTCGACCCGCAGACCGTGGACATCGATGCGGTTGCTCCGGACGGCCGAACCTTCAATTCGGATGATATGGCGACATAGCAATATCGGGGCTTGATCCAGATCAGGTCGGACCGGTAATATGCTGCAATGGCAAGAAAACTCCGGCGATCCCTCCCTCCTTCGGTCGGTTCCGGTCTCGTCATTCTGCTCGTCCTGGCCTTCCCAGCCAGGGCGGGGGTCACCACGTTTCTAGTCACCACCCTGGCCGACTCCGGGCCGGGCAGCCTCCGCCAAGCGGTCCTCGACGCCAACTCGGCCACGGGAGCGGACGAGGTCGTCTTCACGGTCAGCGGCACGATCACCCTCACCTCGGGCGAGGTCGCAATCACGGACGACCTGACGATCGTCGGCCCAGGGCCTGGCACGCTCACGGTGAGCGGCAACGGCCAGTCGCGGATCTTCAACGTCGATGACGGAGCGGACGGAGCGATCGATGTCACGCTGTCGGGTCTGACGTTGACTCGGGGCTACGCCCAGGGATTCGGAGGAGCGGTGCTGACGGCCGACGAGAACCTCACGATCCGGGGCAGCGTGATCTCCGACAGCGTATCCGACAACTCCAGCGCGACCGAGTCCGGGTGCGGGGGCAATGTCGCCATCGTCGGCCGGCCATTTCCCTCCTCCTCGGGGGGGCTCCGCATTGAAGACAGCACCCTGACCGGCGGGGTCGCCAATGCCGCGCCGGACCAGCGGTTTTTTTCTTGTGCCGGAGGAGGCAACGTCTGTGCCTTGTGGAAGATCACTTTGGAGCGAAGCATCCTCTCGGGTGGCTCGGCCCAATGTGGGGGGGGTCTCTATGGCGTTCTCGGCTCCATCCTGAACTCGACGATCTCCGGCAATACCGCCGAGGCTGGCGGCGGGATCTATTCAAGCAGGTTCGTGCCGGGCACGACCTCGGGCAGCACGATCTCGGGCAATACCGCTGAATTCGTAGGTGGTGGTATCTATGTCGATTCTGGTGAGACTCTGTTCATCAACAGCACGATCTCGGGAAACACGGCCGGGCTTGACGGCGGTGGGATCTATGCACCTAACGTTGGAGACGGCCAACCAGGCAGCTTTGTGACCTTGCGGCTGACGACCGTCTCGAACAACACGGCAGCAAGAAGAGGCGGCAGCCTCCATCAGGTTGGTGAAAACGGCGGGTTCGACATTGATCACTCCATCGTTGCGAACGGCGTGCCCGAAGACATAAACTCTTCCTTCGGCTACTACGTGGCGAACTACAGCTTGATCGAGGATTCGATCGTCCCACCCGTGTTCGGCTCCAACAACATCTTTGGCGTCGATCCTCTCCTCGGCCCACTCGCGAACAACGGCGGCCCGACCCTGACTCACGCCCTGCTCCCCGGCAGCCCCGCGATCGACGCCGGGAATCCGGCGATCCAGGCCCCGCCTCCGACGGATCAACGCGGATTCGCGCGGATCTATGGCCCGGCGATCGACCTCGGCGCGGTCGAGGCGCAACCGCTGGACGTCATCGCCGTGCCGACGCTCTCACAGATCGGGACCCTGCTGCTCTCTGCGTTGCTCGTGGCAACCGGGATGTGGAGGCTGCGACGGGGAGCTCTCAAGGACGGCTGAGTCTGCAAGCTGGAGTCCCCATTGGCGCGTTACAGAAATCAGCCCCCTCGAAACGGGCTTGGCGGGCGCGGCGAGGCTTTGACGTTCCAGGAGGCCGGGAAGGCTGCAATATCGCGTTGTCAACTCCTCTGGCGCAATGTAAAGTGACATTTCGCCAGGGCACCTTGCATTGCGCTGGGGCACTTTGCATTGCGCCAGGGGAGTTTGCAACGGCCTGGGGCACTTTGCATTGCGCCAGGGAAGTTGACAACGGCGTGGAGAACTTTGCAACGGTCCAGGGAAGTTGACATTGCGCTGGAGTAAGTGACATCGCCGTGGATAAGTTGGCATCGTCTCCGTGCCGCCTAAACCGCTCCCCATTACGCCTCGCTACCTCCTTCCGGGCGGCCCATGAAGCAGGCCCTTCCTTATTATATAGGGACCGCCGCAGAATCTCGCGAAGCGTTTTCGACCCCCTGATTTCTGTAACTACTTACGAATTTGGCAGTGACCGGCTCAATCCAGCCGAATCGCGTTTATCCTCGTCCGTCTGGAAGGCGACGGTTTGGCGGATACGTCCGTATACGTCGTCGGTGGCCGGTCCGTCCGGCTGCCAGTCGGCCCGGGAGGTTGAAGCCTCTGCGGGGCCGATCCGCTCTTTGAAAACTTGCAGGGACGGCGGCTACCGTGTCCAAGGCCGCCGCCGTTCCGACCGGAGAGGGCCGCCTGCCGGGGAGGGGGCGGTTCGGTGCCCGAGGTGTGCGAAGACTGGGGCGCTTCGTACGGGCTCGGCGCCGAGGTCCCTCAAGGTGGAGTTACCTCCCCTTTGCCCCTGCTTTGTCTCCTCGCCGGGAGGTCGCGGCATCCAGAGCCTCATGGATACCTGTGACCCGAGGCCGCTTATCCGGCAAGTCGCTGTCGCCTAAGTCGCTTCGACCAGAGTTCAGGTCCCGGCACATGAGCGACCGGATAACCGGACAGGGCGGAGGTCCTCGGTAACCTTAGACGACAGGTCCTGCCGATTCTCATGCAAGGCAACTGTGGAAAACAGGTAACTTACGAGAGAAGAGCAAGAGGCGCTCCTCGTCGGCTAAGCAGGCCGCGGAGGAGCAGGTCGAAAGAGACTTATACGACAATCTCTCTAATCTTGGAGCAACCGCTGAAGAAGTCTAGAATAGAGGCCAAGCGCGATGAACATGAAGCTTGGCGCAAGGCTCATCAGCCGAGGCATTGGGTAACGGGGACGAACGGTTGTCAGAAACGCTAAATGGCGCCGAATATTCAGTACAAGGTTAGGCGCTGGAGACGCTGGATGGAAAGTATGTACGAACAATTTAACGAATCTGCTCGACGCGGGCCGTTCGAAAGGTTCAACGAATCTGCTCGGCGTGCGCTGTATTTTGCTCGACAAGAAACCTCGGCTTTCGGCTC
>DATANP010000467.1:0-28726 GCA_036266195.1 Thermoanaerobaculia bacterium
ACTTATCCACGGCGCGACAAGCTTATCCACCGCCCGCTAACGTTATCGGGAGCCCGACAAGCTTGTCGGAGACAAGACAACCTTGTCATCTTCCAAGACATGGTTGTCGGCGGCAAGCTAACGTTAGCGGGAGTCAGGACAACGTTATTGGCGGCAATCAAGGTTGCCGGCCGGGAAACAAGGTTGTCTCGCCGCAGATAAGCTTGTCAGCCTTCCCACAAGCCTGCGCCGTGTCTCGGCAGGCTTATCCGGTGGCCGGCAGGAGAGGAGAGGATCCTGAGGGCCGGTCGGTAGGGGAAGGTGCGCTCGTTCTCTCATCGGGGTACATGACGACAGATAGGCGCGCCTTTGTCAACCGCAACTTGTTGGTCCACGCGACTACCGGCTCGCAATCGTAGGATCTGGGCGGAGAAGAGGAAGACTCTGGAGAGAGGATGTCGCCAGGGCTCCACAGGGGCGGAAATCCCGGATAACCTCTCCAGGGTTTATGTAGAGGCCATGTCGTCTCACTCCGAGCACCTCACCCAACGCGTCCGGGAGCTGCCCGACCGGCCCGGGATCTACATCTTCAAGGATGTGGACGGGAAGGTGCTGTACGTGGGCAAGGCCACGTCGCTCAGGAAGCGGGTGTCGTCCTACTTCTCCCGCGACCATGAGCCCCGGCTGGCGGCCCTGGTCCATGAGGCGGCGGATGTGGAGTATGTCGTCACCGACTCCCCGGCCGAGGCGCTGCTGCTGGAGAACAACTGGATCAAGAGCAAGCGGCCGCGCTACAACATCCTGCTTCGGGACGACAAGACCTACCCCTACATCAAGCTGACGCTCGCGGACGACTACCCTCGCATCGCCTTCACCCGGCGGATCTCCAACGACAAGTCGGACTATTTCGGGCCGTTCCTGCCGGGCGGGCTGGCGCGCAAGGCGATCAAGCTGGTCCAGAAGCTGTTCCAGATCCGGGTCTGCCGCATCGAGATCGACGGCAGCCTGCCTCGCCCCTGCCTCTACTACGACATGCACCGCTGCCTCGGACCCTGCGCGGCCGGGCTCACCACCAAGGCGGCTTACGACGAGGCGGTCCAGCAGGCGCGGCTGTTCCTCTCGGGGCGCAACGAGCAGCTCCTCCGCCGGCTCAAGAAGGAGATGTGGGAGGCCTCGGAGGACATGGACTTCGAGCGCGCGGCCCAGATCCGCGACACGCTCACCGAGGTCGAGGCCACCAGCCAGCGCCGCAAGCTCTCCTCGGTCGAAGGGGAGGATCTGGACGTCTACGGCGTCCACGTGGGCGGCGGCAACGCGGCCATCGCGGTGCTCATCATGCGTGGCGGCCAGGTGCTCGACCGCCGCGAGCTGTTCTGGGAAGGCGTGGGCGACATCTCCCACGAGCGGCTGCTGTCCGAGGTTTTGCCGCAGCTCTACGACCGCACGACGTTCATCCCCAAGGAGATCCACCTGCCGGTGCCGATCGAGGGGGAGGAGGCGCTGCTGGAGTGGCTGTGCGACAAGAAGGGGGAGAAGGTCTACGTGCGCCTGCCGTCGCGCGGTCCGAAAGCCGAGCGGGTGGCGCTCGCCATGCACAACGCCGAGCTGGCCCACAAGCGCCGGTTCCGCGGCGTGGACGAGCACCCCGGCGCCGCGTCCCTCGCCAGGCACCTGGACTTCGAGGCGCCGCCGCGCCGCATCGAGGGCTTCGACATCTCCCACTTCCAGGGCGGCGAGACCGTGGCCTCCATGGTGGTCTGGGAGGAGGGGCGGATGCGCAAGGGCGAGTACCGGAGCTTCAACATCCGCGACATCCGGCAGCCCGACGACTTCGCGTCGATCCACCAGGCGGTCGACCGGCGCTACCGCCGCCGCCTGGAGGAGATCGGCGAGATGCCCGACCTGATCCTGATCGACGGCGGACGCGGCCAGCTCAACGCCGCGCTCGACGCCCTGGCCAACCTCGGGGTGGAGGAGACGCCGATCGTCTCACTCGCCAAGCGCGAGGAGGAGATCTACATCCCGGGCCTGCCCGAGCCGCTCCGCCTGGAGCGCAACGACTTCGGCCTGCGCCTGCTCCAGGAAATCCGCGACGAGTCCCACCGCTTCGCGGTCTCGAAGCACCGCAGCCGGCGCTCGGCCCGGACCCTGCGCAGCAAGCTCGACGAGCTGGCCGGCATCGGCCCCGGCCGTCGCAAGAAGCTGATCAACCACTTCGGCAGCGCCGAGGGGGTGCGCAACGCGCCGTTGGAGGACCTCCAGGGCGTGCTCGGCAAGGTGATGGGGCAGAAGATCTTCCAGCAGCTCCATCCGCCGGTTGATCCCCCTGGGCCGGACTCGGAGCCGGTCGGGGGAGCCGCCAGCCTAGCCGATGATGTTAAGATTCCTTGATCCACATCATGGAATCGCAACGGGGACTCACCGACGAGGAATTCAAGCTCTTCAGCGACCGCGTGGGGCGCGGCCTGAAGGAGCGGCCTCTCGTGGTCCTGCCCAAGGAGCACCGCGAGCAGGTGGCGGAGCTGCTGCGGCAGCTCGGAGAGGCGACCTACTATCACCTGCTCGGGATCGACCCCGGCTCCGGCGCGCGGGAGGTCCACGAAGCCTACGACCGGGTGGCGCGGCTGGTCCATCCCCACAACGCCCGCCGGCTCGGGTTGGAGGGACGCGAGGGGGTGCTCCAGCTCCTGTTCGAGCGCGCCACGCTGGCCTATCTCACCTTGAGCGACACGGACCGGCGGAAGGCCTACGACCGCGAGGCCGGGCCGGCGCGCTGGACGGCGCTGCGCATGGCCCAGACCGCCCAGGCTTCGAAGGCGGACGAGGCCCGGCGCTGTCTGGAGCAGGCGCGGAGTCTTGCCCAGGGGGAGGACTTCCACTCGGCCATCGAGCTGCTCCGCAAGGCCGTGCTCCTGGCTCCGACCCACGAGTCGGTCAGCCTCCTGGGCCTGCTCCTCGCGAAGAACCCGCAGTGGGTGGACGAGGCGGTCGAGATGCTGGAGCGGGCCGAGGAGATGGGGACCGCTGATCCGGCGGTCCCCGAAGCGCTCAAGGAGCTGCGGGAGACGATCAAGGCGCGGCCGGCCGAGACCGGCAAGCCGGGCCAGACGATCCCGTTCCGCAAGCCGAAGCGGGGCTGATCAGCCCCGCCGCAGGATCCAGGCCGCTTCCGCGATCGAGAGCAGCCAGGGAACGATGAAAGCGGATACGCTCCACTGGATCGGTTTCACCTGCCCGGCGAGCACCCCCCAGAGACAGAGGCCCCCAGCCGCCACGAACGCCAGCAGGAGCACGAGTCCCGCGCCGCGGAAGAGCAGAGCCTCCGGGGGGACGACCAGGAAGGCGAGGCCCAGGATCACGCTCGCGACGCCGAGAGCGCCCCACTTCAGCCGCGAGAACAGACCGAGCCAGGAGAGGATCTGGGCAAAGAGGGGGGCCGGGATGGGCAGCTCCTGGGTCGGCGGGAGCTTGGTGAGATTCAGCAGCTCGGTGTTTTCGATGGCGTCACCCATTAGCATGAGCACAGCCAGAGTCAGGCCGAGGGCGAGGACGAGAGGACTTCGGACCCACGAGCCCACGGGCGCGAGGTGGCGCACGAACAGGAAGAGGGCCGCGTTCAGGAGCGGGTAAGACAGGAGGAACCCGTAATCGACCTTGAGCTGAGGATCGAGCAGGGCCGCGGGATCGGAGATGCTCCCGAGGATGGGATGGATGTCGTTCCAGTTCTTCGCGAGCTCGAACTGCACCATCACCCCCTTGCCTCCCCAGGACAGAACCAACAGGGCGAGGCTGAAAATCGTCGTCGCGACCCCCGCTGCCACCACGAGCCAGGCGTATCCTCTCTGGTCCATTCCGAACCTCCTCAAAGGAATCTGACGGCCGCGTTTCCTGGTTTTCCCGAACAGGGTTAGGATACCCCGGCCGGAGAGGTCCAGGCTGTCGCTCCGGGCGTCCTTCGGGGCGGCCCGGAGAGGAAAGTCCGAGCTCCAACCGGGCAGCATGCTCGCTAACGGCGAGGCGCGGCGACGCGACGGAAAGTGCAACAGAAAAGATACCGCCGATCTGTTCCCCTCGGGGGGCGGACCGGTAAGGGTGAAATGGTGCGGTAAGAGCGCACCGCTCCGGCGGCGACGGCGGAGGCACGGAAAACCCCATGCGGAGCAAGACCAAATAGGGGAACGGTAGTCGGGCTGCCCGTCCCGCCCCCGCACCTTCGGGTTCGGGGCCAGTTCCCGGGTAGGTTGCTTGAGGCCGGCGGCAACGCCGGTACCAGAGGAATGACAGCTCACCCGGCTTCGGCCGGGGATACAGAACTCGGCTTATGGAGCTCTCCGGCCCTTGATCTCCACTCCCAAGCTGCCCCCTCCCTGCGGTCCCGGCGACCGCGTCGGGGTGGCCGCCCTGTCCGGCCCGGTCGATCCCGAGAAGCTCGAGGCCGGCGTCGAATCGCTCCGCCGGCTCGGCTTCGAGCCGGTCCTCGCGGACAACGCCCTGTCCCGCCGCAGCTATCTCGCGGGCGCCGACGAGGAGCGCCTCGCCGCGTTTCACCGGCTGATCGCGGACCCCGACATCCGTGCCGTGTTCTTCACCCGCGGCGGCTACGGCGTGCCCCGGATCCTGCCGGGCATCGACTGGGATCTCGTCGGTCGCCATCCGCGGGCCTACGTCGGCTACTCGGACCTGACGCCGTTCCTCACCGGGATCGTGGAGCGGCTGGGGCTCGTGAGCTTTCACGGCCCGCTGGTCGGCGGCGAGCTGGCGCGCGGGCTGGAGCCGGAGGAGGAGGCTTCGCTGATGGGGGCGCTGGCGGGGCGGTATCCGGCGACGTCGGTGGAGCTGCCGTTCCAGGGATGGTTGAGAGAGGGGACCTGCGAGGGGCCGCTCCTGGGCGGATGCCTGAGCCTGCTCTCGGCCATGGCCGGCACGCCCTGGTTTCCTGACCTGCGCGGAGCGGTGGTGTTCTGGGAGGAGATCAACGAGGCACCGTACCGGATCGATCGTATGTTGACCCACCTCCGGCTGTCGGATAATCTGGCAGGTATTGCGGGAATGATCGTCGGCCATGTGGTGGACAAGGGCGACGCGAGCGTCTGGCCGGCCCTGGTTGACGAGAACCTGTCGGGGTACTCCTGGCCTCTGGCGTGGGGGCTCCCGGCGGGACATGTGCCGCAGAACTGGACTCTTCCCATGGGGCTTTCGGCCCGCCTGGAAGCCGGCAGTCTGAGGATGGTGATCGGCCTATGAGTGGTCCCGTTTTCAAAACCACCAGCAGCGGCGGCGCACCCACTCCGCCTCCTGTCAAGAAGACTGCCGCCGGGTACATCCTGGAGCTGCGCGAGGGGGAGTACGTCTTCCGCGAGGGCGAGCTCGGGACCGAGATGTACATCATCCACGAGGGCAAGGTGGAGATCCTGAGCGGCACCGGCAGCAGCGAGACGCTCCTCGGGGTGCTGGAGAAGGGCGACTTCTTCGGCGAGATGTCGATCCTCGAGGACCTGCCCCGGGCCGCCTCGGCGCGGGCCGTCACCGACGTCAAGCTGCTCCAGATCAACGGCTCGACGTTCGACCAGCTCCTGCGGAACAACCCGGAGATCGCCGTCCGCATGATGCGCAAGCTGGCCCGCCGGCTGCGCGAGACCGACGAGCTGCTGCGCTCGTCCACCGAGCACCGCCAGGCCGCGCTCAGCATCTCGCGCGAGATGCCGCGCATGAACGTCCAGACCCCGGGCGAGGGGCCCGAGAAGATGATCCACGCCTCGTCCGGCATGGAGTTCCCGCTCTCGACCGGCCCCGAGACTACGGTCGGCCGCAAGGACGCGGTGACCGGCATCTACCCGGACATCGACCTCTCTCCGCTCGACCAGCAGCGCTCGATCAGCCGCCGCCACGCCAAGGTCTACCGCCGCGGATCGAAGTTCTTCGTGGGCGAGGAGATCGGCACCATGAACAGCACGTTCGTGAACGGCGCGAAGCTGGAGACCGGCGTGCCGACCGAGATCCGGAACGGCGACGAGGTGCGCTTCGGCGTGGTCGCGCTCAAGTTCCAGGTGCCGTAGCCGTTGCCCCTCACCCCCGTCCCCTCTCCCATCCCCTCCCTGCCGCCGGGAGAGGGGCGCCCCCTCCCGGACGTTTCCCCCCTCTCCCGGTGGGTGGGAGGGGATGGGAGAGGGGGGCCAGGGGGGTGAGGGGTTCTCCGGAGCTCTCGACCCCTCTCGGTCAGGTCCGCGGCATCGGCCCGGCCCGGGCCCGGGCGCTCGCGGAGGCCGGGTGCGCCACGGTCGGCGACCTGCTCCGGCATCTGCCGTTCCGCTACGAGGACCGTCGCGCCGTGCGGCCGATTTCCGAGGCCGCCCCGGGCGTCTCCGCCACGTTCCGCGGCCGGCTCTCGAGTGTGAAGCGCATCCACACGCGGCGCCGCGGGTTCAGCGTGGTGCGCGGAGTCCTCCAGGACGACACCGGCTCGATCCCGGTGGTCTGGTTCAACCGGCCCTATCTCGCGAGCCAGGGCCTGGAGGCGGGCGAGTGGCTCCTCCACGGCGAGGTCCGGGAGGGGAAGGGCGGGCGCGAGCTGCTCAATCCTTCCTGCGAAAGGCCGGACGAGGCGGTCCACGGCGCCCGGATCGTGCCGGTCTACCCGGCGGCGGGTCCGCTCGGGCCGGCGCTCCTGCGGCGCATCTTCGACGGCATCCTCGAGGAGATAGACCCGGCCCGGATCCCTGATCCGCTGCCGGTCGATCTGCTCGAAAGGCGCGGCTTTCCGTCGCTTGGCGAGGCCCTGCGCGATCTTCATCTCCCCGGCGAGGTGGACGTCGAGGCCCTGAACCAGAGGAAGAGCCCGGCTCACCGGCGGCTGATCTACCAGGAGCTTCTGGAGCTTCAGCTCCGTATGGCTCTCCTCCGGGAGCGGGAGAAGGACGAGGTCCGGACCCGAGCCTATCGGGTGGACGACGACCTCCGGTCCGTGGCCCGGAGCGTCCTGCCGTTCCCCCTGACCCGCGCCCAGAAGAAGGCGCTGCGCGAGATCGTCGAGGACCTCAAGGGTCCGCGGCCGATGCTCCGCCTGCTCCAGGGGGACGTCGGGAGCGGCAAGACGATCGTGGCCGCCCTGGCTCTGGTCGTGGCGCTGGAGAACGGCTACCAGGGCGCGTTCATGGCCCCGACCGAGCTGGTGGCCGAGCAGCACTTCGCGAGCCTGCGGAAGATCCTGGGCGACCGGTACCCGATCGGCCTCTTCACGGGCTCGCGCCGGGATGCCCGTCTGCGCGCCGCGCTGGCCTCGGGTGAGATCCGGCTGGCGGTGGGCACCCACGCGCTGATCCAGGAGGGGCTCGAGTTCCGGGATCTCGGCCTCGCCGTGGTGGACGAGCAGCACCGCTTCGGGGTGCTCCAGAGGGACCGGCTGCGGTCCAAGGGGTCGATTCCCGACATGCTGGTCATGACCGCGACCCCGATCCCCCGCTCGCTGGCGCTCGTGGCCTGGGGGGACCAGGAGGTCTCGGTGATCGACGAGCTGCCGCCCGGCCGGACGCCGATCCGGACCGAGGTGGTGCCGGTCAAGGAGCGCCGGAGGGTCTACCGCGAGCTGCGCGAGGACCTGAAGGCCGGAGCGCGGGCCTACGTGGTCTTCCCCATGATCGAGGAGGGGGCGGCGGCGTCGGTCGAGGAGATGGGGGAGAAGCTGCGCGAATACCTGTCCGAGATCCCCAGCGCCATCCTCCATGGCCGGATGCCGGCGGCGGAGCGGGAGGAGGTCATGCGCGCCTTCGCTGCCGGGGAGGTGAGGGTCCTGGTCTCGACCACGGTGATCGAGGTGGGGGTGGACGTGCCGGAGGCCACCTGGATGGTCGTGGAGAGCGCCGAGCGCTTCGGCCTCGCCCAGCTCCACCAGCTCCGGGGCCGGGTAGGGCGCAGCCCGCGGGCCTCGCGCTGCGTCGCGATTCATGGGAAGCTCACCGAGGCGGGGGAGCGGCGACTGGCGGTCTTCCAGGAGACGACCGACGGCTTCCGCATCGCCGAGGAGGACCTGGCGATCCGCGGGCCCGGCGAGCTGCTGGGGCTGCGGCAGGCCGGGCTCCCGGGCTTCCGCATCGCCCGTCTCCCCGAGGACCTCGATCTGCTCATCCAGGCGAGAGACGACGCCCGCGATCTCCTTCCACGTCTGCGATGACCGCCCCGACTCCTCTCCGCGTCCTGCTGGTCGCCAACACCCTGCCACCGCGGGACGTTTCCGGCGTCGGTGAACAGGTGCTACAGTTGGCGGCCGGTCTTCGCGAAGCCGGGTGCGTGGTGGAGGTGCTGGGTCGCGGTCCGGATCAGGTTCGAGGTCCGAAGGTTCTTTTCCCCCTGTTCGCCGTGCCGGCGGTACGGCGGGCGCTCCGGAGGTTCCGTCCTCACGTCGTCCAGGTCCACGAGTCGGACGGCGGGCTGGCGGCCCTGCTGGTGCGCGCGCTGGCGCCGCGGCTCGACCCGAAGCCGCTTCTCACGGCCCTGCTCCAGGTGAGCTACGTCGAGGAACGGCGCGCCGTTCGTTGTCTGGTCTCGGGCGGGCGGGTGCTGGGCCGGCCGGGCGCCGTCGAGAGGCGGTTCCGCTGGCTCAAGGCGCCGCTCCAGATCCTGCTCGGCCGGCTCACGGCCCGGAAGGCGGACCTGGTCCTGGCGCCGAGCGCGGCCACCGCCGAGGAGCTGCGGCGGGACTACAGGGTGAAGGAAGCCTCGGTCGTCCCGAACGTGACCGGCGGCCTGGAGACCGGACCTGCTACGCCCACATCGGGGCAACTGGAGGAAGCGCCGGGCTACCTGCTGTTCGTCGGTCGACTCCGGATTCGCAAGGGGGTGGAGGTTCTTCTGGAAGCTCTCCAGCCCGGGATTCGTTTGCTGATCGCGGGCGACGGGGAGCATCGGGCGGCGTTGGAGAGGAAGGCGGCGGAGCTCAGATCTCAGGCCGTCTTCCTGGGAAGGTGCGACGCGGGCCGGGTCCGCGGTCTTCTCGGAGGGGCCGCGGCGCTGGTCGTGCCCTCGACCTACGAGGGCATGCCGCTGGTGGTGCTGGAGGCGATGGAGGCCGGGGTTCCTGTCGTGGCGAGCCGCGTGAGCGGTATCCCCGAGGTGGTGGAGGACGGCCGGACGGGCTGGCTGGTGCCGGCGGAAGACCCCCGCGCCCTGGCCGCCGCGCTGAAGGAGGTTCTGGAGAGGCCGGAGGAGGCGCGCCGCCGGGGAGAGGAAGGGCGGCGCCGGGTGGACGAGCGGTTCCGGCCCCGCAACGCGGCTTCCGCCTGGATGCGGGCCGTACTTGGAGAGAAGATGGCAGACAACGATCCGATTCAATTCCGAGGCGCCAGGTCATGATGGGCCGCGCCCTTCTCATCGTCGGCGCCATGGCCACCATCGGCCTGGCGGCGACCGCCGTGCTGGGCTACCTGCTGACCAGCATGGTCGGCCCCGAGATGTCCCGCCACGTGCTGGTGGCCCTGGCCTCCTGCCTGCTCCTGCTCTTCTCGCACTGCTGGATCATGTTCTACCTGATCGGCACCGGGAAGGCGATCAAGGAGGCCGTGAACGAGCACAAGCTCGACCCGGACCTGATCGAGGAGACGAAGCGGTACAAGAACCGCTCCTATCCACCGCTGATGCTCGCGATGGCGCTCGCCATGGCCACCTTCATCCTCGGCGGCGGCGCGGCCACCGGGACGCTGCCGGTGTGGATCCACCACGTCCTGTTCTGGGCGGCGCTCGCGGCGCAGGTGCGCACCCTGTGGGTCGAGAAGACCGTGCTCGACGCGAACGAGAAGCTGATGGCCGACATCGACCGGCGGCTGGCCGGAGTACCCGCACGATGACCGGAGGAGAGACCGTGACCGCACAGCAGACCGTGCTCTCGGGCATGCGCACGACGGGCAGGATCCACCTGGGCAACCACTTCGGCGCGCTCAAGAACTGGATCGACCTCCAGGACCGCTACCGCTGCTTCTACATGGCCGCGGACTGGCACGCCCTGACCACCGACTTCGCCGACACCTCGAAGGTGGCGGAGAACACGATCGAGATGGTCACCGACTGGATCTCGGCCGGGCTCGACCCGCAGCGCTCGGTCATCTTCGTCCAGTCCATGGTGCCCGAGCACGCCGAGCTCCATCTGCTGTTCTCCATGATCACCCCGCTCGGCTGGCTGGAGCGCGTGCCGACCTACAAGGAGCAGATCCAGCAGATCGAGAACAAGGACCTCTCCAACTACGGCTTCCTCGGCTATCCCGTTCTCCAGGCCGTGGACATCGCCATCTACCGCGCCCACTTCGTGCCGGTGGGCGAAGACCAGGCGAGCCACCTGGAGCTGTCGCGCGAGATCGTCCGCCGCTTCAACTCGTTCTACGGCGAGGTCTTCCCGGAGCCCAGGGCGCTCTTCACCCACACCCCCAAGGTGCCGGGGATCGACGGCCGCAAGATGTCCAAGTCCTACGGCAATGCGATCAACCTCTCCGACTCGCCGGACGAGGTGCTCGCCAAGTGCAAGCAGATGTTCACCGACCCGCAGCGCCTGACGCGCAAGGACCCGGGCCGGCCCGAGGTCTGCAACCTGTACGAGTTCCACAAGCTGATGTCCCCCGCGGACGTCCAGGAGCGTGTCTACCACCAGTGCCGGGCCGCGGAGATCGGCTGCGTGGACGACAAGAAGCTGCTCGCGCAGATCATCAACGACTTCCTGGAGCCCATGCGCCAGCGCCGGCGCGAGCTGGACCGCGATACGGTCTACGACATCCTCCTCGACGGCTCGCGGCGCGCCCGCGAGCACGCCGGAGAGACCATGCAGAGGGTCCGCGAAGCCATGGGCATGGACTACCGCAAAGCCCTTCAGAAGGTCACCGCATGAGCCGCACGAAAAAGCCGGAAGAGCCCCCGGAAGAGGGTGTCACCCAGGAGGCGCCGGAGGTCGCGGCGCTCCTGCCCGACGCCTGGCGCGTCCATCTGCCCGTCTTCGAGGGGCCGCTCGACCTGCTGCTCCACCTGATCAAGATGAACCGGGTGGAGATCACCGACATCCCGGTGGCGACCATCTGCGACCAGTTCCACGCCTACCTCCAGCTCATGGAGGAGCTGAACCTGGACATCGCGGGCGAGTACATCTATGAGGCGGCGCTGCTGATCCATTTGAAATCCAAGATGCTGCTGCCCCGTCCGCCCAAGGCCGAGGGCGAGCCCGAGGAGGACCCGCGGCAGGAGCTGGTGCAGCGGCTCCTCGAATACCGGCGGCTCAAGGAGATCGCCCAGTCGTTCGCGGAGGTGGACCGGATGCGGATGGGCATCTGGACCCGCAAGCCCCAGCCTCTGCCGCAGCTCCCCGAGGACGAGGAGGCGACGGTGGACCTGGGCGAGGTCTCGCTGTTCGACCTCATGGGGGCGCTCCGCCAGGCGCTGGTCCGCTATGAGAAGGAGCATCCGCCGCCGCTCCAGCTCACTCTTGAGGCCTACTCGGTGCGGGGCCAGTTCGACCGGCTGCTCGGCATCCTGGACGCCGGCCGGCCGTTCGACCTGGTGGAGGACCTGAAGACCCGCTCCTGCCGGTCCGAGGCGATCGCCGCGTTCCTGGCCGTGCTGGAGCTGGCGCGTCTGAACCTGGTGCGCGTCCACCAGACGGAGAGCGGCGACATCCTCCTCTACCGCACCACACGGGATTTGAGCAGCATCGATCGGGAGGCGATCTCGGGATGATCGAGCGCAGTGAGATGGAGGCGGCTCTGGAGGCGATCCTGTTCGTCTCGTCGGAGCCGGTGCCGAGGACGAAGCTGCTGGAGCTGTTCGACGAGGAGGACCGCGCCCAGGCCGCCGAGGCGCTGGAGGCCGTGCTGGCGCGCTACGGCGAGGGCGATGGTAGCGGGGGCCGCGGCGTGCTGGTCGAGGACGTGGCCGGCGGCGTGCGGCTGGCGACCCGGCCCGAGGTGGCCGGCTGGCTGCGGCGCTTCTTCGACGTGTCCGGAGGCACCAAGCTTTCGATGGCGGCGCTGGAGACCCTGGCGATCATCGCCTACCGGCAGCCGATCACCGGCCCGGAGATCCAGGAGCTGCGCGGCGTGAGCGCCGTGGGCGTGCTCAAGACCCTTCTGGAGCGCCGGCTGGTGCGCATCACCGGCCGCAAGGAGGTGGTCGGCAAGCCGTTCCTCTACGGCACCACCAAGGAGTTCCTGGTCCACTTCGGCCTCAACAGTCTCAAGGATCTGCCGCCGCTGGAGGAATTCGAAGAGACCTTCGGCGCGTCTGGCGGAACCGGAGCCGGCGGTATCGGGGGAGGGGCGGAGGTGAGCGCAAGCACGCTGGAGGCCTTCCTGCCCGCCGAGCCCAGCGAGGAGATGATGGCGGCCCTCGCTGCGGACACCGCCGAAGGGGTCCAGACGGAAGACCGCGAGGAGACCTTCCTGCGCGAGGTGGCGGCCATCGAGGAATCCGCCGACACGGGCGAGCCCGAGTAGAGAGGAGGGGCGGATGGAAGAGCGACTGCAGAAGATCCTGGCCCGGGCCGGCATCGCCTCGCGCCGCAAGGTGGAGGAGATGATCCAGCAGGGGCTGGTCACGGTGAACGGCCAACTGGCCGGGATCGGCGACAAGGCCGACCCCGAGCGCGACGCCATCAAGGTCGAGGGCCGCCGCATCCAGCCGCACACCGGCGAATACCACTACCTGCTCCTCAACAAGCCCAAGGGGGTCATGTCCACCCTGTCCGACCCGGAAGGCCGGCCGACGGTGATCGAGTTCATCCCGCCCGCGCTGCGCAAGGCGCTGGTCCCGGTCGGCCGCCTCGACTACTACACCGAGGGGTTGATCCTGCTGACCGACGACGGCGAGTTCGCGCAGCGCGTGGCCCATCCGCGCTACGGCAGCGTGAAGACCTACGAGGTCAAGGTGAAGGGCCGGCCGTCCGAGACCCAGCTCGACCGGCTCCGCGCCGGCATCCAGCTCGAAGGGCGGAAGACCGCTCCGGCCAAGATCGCCTCCCGGCCCTCGCCCGTGGCGCACCGCCGCCGCAAGGACGACGACGAAGGGGGAGAGAACACCTGGTGGGTCGTCCAGCTCACCGAGGGCCGCACCCGGCAGATCCGCGAGATGTTCCAGCATATCGGCCACCCGGTCCAGAAGCTGCGGCGCGTCTCGATCGGGCCGCTGCGGGACCCCGACCTGCCGCTCGGGGCCGTGCGCGAGCTGACCCCGAAAGAGGTCCAGTCGCTCATGAAGAGCGCGAGCGAGAAGCCGCCGAGGCCGAAGAGGCCCGCGCCTCCCGGAACCCGGGGCCCGGCCGCGAAGAAGCCCGCGCCGAAGAAGGCCCCCGCGAAGAAGCCGGTCTCCGGCAAGGCCGTGGCGAAGCGGTCTCCGCGCCGCCCGGGGAAGAAATGACCGCGCCGCTGAACCCTCTCATCGTTGCCATCGACGGCCCGTCCGGGGTCGGGAAGAGCACGGCCGCCCGCCGCCTGGCCCGCAAGCTCGGAGTCCCGTTCCTGGACACCGGCGCCATGTACCGGGCCATCGCTCTCAAGGTCCTGCGCAGTCACCTGGACCCCGGCGACCGCGCCGCGGTAGAGGCGCTCGCCGCGGAGACCGACGTCGATCTGCACCGCCACGACGACGGCCGGTTCGAGGTGCTCCTGGAAGGCGAGCCGGTCGAGCCTTTCATCCGCGCGCCCGAGGTGGGGGAGGCCGCCTCGACCATCTCGACCCACCCCGGGGTCCGCCGCCGCCTGGTGGCCCTCCAGCAGGATGCCGCCCGGCACTGGGGAGGCGTGCTCGAAGGCCGCGACATCGGCACCCGGGTCTTTCCGGATACCCCGCACAAGTTCTTCCTCGACGCCCGCCTGGACGTCCGGGTCCGGCGCCGCCACGACGAGCTGCTGGCGGCCGGCCGGGACCTGCCCTACGACCAGGTCCTCGACGAGATCCAGCGCCGCGACCATCGCGACCGCACCCGCGAGGACTCGCCGCTCACCCACGACGAGACCTACACCTTCGTGGACACCTCCGACCTGACGATCGACCGGGTGGTCGAGGCCATGGCCGAGGCGGTCCTTTCCGGCAACCCTTTTGCAGGTTGAAGGCGGGGCGGCGTCTGCCGTCCCGCACCGAGAAAGGAGCAAAACATGGGTCTGATCCAATTTGCCAAGAATGTGGGCCGGAAGCTGGGCCTTGGAGATGACGACAAGAAGGTGCAAGGCCAGGCGCCGCAGCCGGGCGCGCACGCCGCCGCCCCCACCCCGCAGCAGGTCCAGGAGCTGCACGACCGCCGCAAGGGCGCGGCTCTGGTCAAGCTCGTGCAGGACATGGGCCTCCACGTCGACGACCTGGGCGTCCGGGTCGACGGCGACAAGGTGACCCTCACCGGCCAGGCGAAAAGCCAGGAGGACCGCGAGAAGATCGCCCTCCTCGTCGGCAACGTCGAGGGCATCGGCAGCGTCGACGACCGGATGACGGCCGCCCAGGCCGCGCCCGAGGCCACCTTCTACGAGGTCAAGCCGGGCGACACCCTGTCCAAGATCTCCAAGCAGTTCTACGGCGACGCCAACAAGTACAACCAGATCTTCGAGGCGAACAAGCCAATGCTGAAGGACCCGGACGAGATCTATCCGGGCCAGCGCCTCCGCATCCCCGCCGCCGCGCACGCCGGCGCCCACGCCTGATCCCCCGTTCCGCAGGCGGCCGGAGACACATCCGGCCGCCTGTCGTCAACCTCCGATAGACTAGCCGGGTTGAGCTTCCGCCGAGTCGCCACCGCCATCGCCCTGTTCGCCGGGATCGCCCTGGCGCTCTCCGTCCGCCTGGACCGCCCGGGGCTGCACACGGACGAGATTACCTACATGAGCTGCGTCCTGGAGTCCATGGTCCAGAAGACCGTGTTTCCGGTGCAGGGCAACGGCGCGCTGTTCTTCAACAAGCCGCCGCTCAGCCTGTGGCTGATGCGGCTGTCGTTCGAGGCGCTGGGCCCGAGCCCCTTCGCGGCCCGCCTGCCGAGCGTGCTGGCCGCGGCCGGCACGGCGGTGGTGCTCTATGGTTTCGGTGCCGCCGTCCTTGGAGAGATGACGGGCATCCTGGCGGCGCTGCTCTTCGCGTTCACGCCCAACATCCTGAAGCTCCACGGCCTGCGCAGCGCCACGCCGGACTCGCTGGAGATCCTGCTCGTGACCTCCGCGATCGTGGCGCTCGAATTCTGGCGGCGGCGGCAAAGACCCTGGATGCTCGCCTGCCTGGTGGCCTGCGTGGCGCTGAGCGCATGGGTCAAATCGCCGTTCTCTCTTGCGGTCTTCGGGGTCTATCTGCTGGCTACGGAGCTGCCGGCGCGCCGCGCGGGCCGGGGGACGCCCCGGTTCTTCCTCACGCTCGGGCTGGCTGCCGGCGCCTGGGTGGCGGCCTGGCTCCTCTGGCTCGGCGTGCTCAGCGCGGAGACATCCATGGACGCGGTCTCCAAGCGTCTCCTGCTCCAGCAGTACGCGCAGCGGATCGAGGGCAAGGTCGGGGTCCATCAGGGCCCGGCCTACTACCTGCTGACCGTGCTGCGCGACTTCGGCCCTCTGTGGCTGCTGCCGCTGGTCTGGCTCGCGCCCCGGAGGGATCGCCGGGAGGCGGCGAACCTGGCGGTCTGGGCGCTGGCGGCTCCGGTCCTGGCCACGGCTTCGACCAGCAAGCTGGCCTGGTATGCCTATCTGAGCTACCCCGGTATCGCCCTGCTGCTGGCGGCGAGCGCGCAGGCCGTTTCGGCCCGGAGAGCGGTCCAGGGGGCGGTCCTGGTCGCGAGCGTCCTGGCGCTCGCGCTCTGGCTGCCGGTCCGGCAGATCTGGCCCGCCCAGGCCGAGTACCGCGGCCTTCCGGGACGGCTCTGGGAGATTGCCAGCCAGGACCCGGAGATCGAGGTGGTCCCCGGACCGGACTTCAAGTTCCTCCGCCAGAGCTCGGACGCGGACCGGGAGTCGCGGCTCTTCCTCCGGATGCTCTTCCGGCGGGGAGCGGAGAGCCCGGACCCCTGCCGTGTGACCCTGGTCAACCGCCTGCCGCCCGGCACCGAGCCGGAGGACTCGCTGGAGCTGTACCGGCCCGTGCGGCGCGGGCCGAGGATCTGGCTGATCGACGGCTGCAACGGCTGGCTGGTCGAGCAGCTCGGCAGCCTTCCTCCGGCTTGACGGGGGCGGCGTTCCGGGAGATTCTTTCAGCCGGACCGGAAAAACAACGAGAAGGGAGCGACGGGTATGGGACTGATCGAGTTCGCGAAAACCGTGGGCAGGAAGCTCGGGCTTGGGGATGACGACGACAAGAAGGTGCAGGGCCAGGGGGCGCAGCCGGGCCAGCACGCCGCCCCCACCCCGGAACAGGTCCGGGAGCTCCACGACCGCCGCAAGGCGGCGGCCCTGGCGAAGGTCGTCCAGGACATGGGGTTCAAGGTCGACGAGCTGGGAGTCCGCGTCGACGACGACAAGGTCACCCTCACCGGCCAGGCCCGCACCCAGGAGGACCGGGAGAAGATCGTGCTGCTGGTCGGCAACCACGAGGGCATCGGCAGTGTGGACGACAAGATGACGGTCGCGCAGGCCGCTCCCGAGGCCGTCTTCTACGTGGTGGAGAAGGGCGACACCCTGTCGAAGATCGCCAAGCACTACTACGGCGACGCCAACAAGTACCATCAGATCTTCGAGGCGAACAAGCCCATGCTGGAGGACCCGGACAAGATCTATCCGGGCCAGCGGCTCCGCATCCCCGGCGCCACTCACGCCTGATTCCAGGAGAGAGCCCATGTCGATCATGGATGTGTTGTCCTCGCAGCTTGGACCCGGGACGGTGCAGGCAGTCAGCCGCCAGCTCGGGATCGATGAGGCCACGGCGCAGCAGGCGATCGCCGCGGCCGTGCCGATGCTGACCGGCGGGCTCGCCCGCAACGCCGCGCGCCCCGGGGGGGCCGAAGCCATCCATCAGGCGGTGATCCGCGACCATGATGGGAGCCTGCTCGACGACGTGGCCGGTTTCCTCGGTCAGGGGCAGACCGGCATGGGCGCCGCCATCCTCGGCCACGTGTTCGGCGGCAATCAGAACCGGGCCGCGGCCGGCCTCTCCCAGGCCACGGGGCTCGATATGAGCAAGGCGAGCCAGCTCCTCATGATGCTGGCGCCGCTGGTCCTGGCCGCCCTCGGCAGGCACACGCGGCAGAACGGCCTCGACGCGGGCGGGATCTCCGACATCCTGAGCTCGTCGCACGCCCAGGCGCAGGCCCAGGCCCCCGCGGGCCTGGGCGGCATCCTCGGGAGCCTTCTCGATCAGGACCACGACGGCAGCGTCATCGACGACGTCGGCGGCCTGCTCGGCGGCCTGCTCAAGGGGCGCTGAGGCTCAGATCTTCCGGCGCTCCACCGCCCGTCTCGACGCGAGCACGGCCTCGACGACGAGCGGCTTGAGCGCCGGCCACAGCGTCTCCCAGTTCGGGAACATCCACTGGGCGAACCAGGGCGGCGCCGCCGCGAACTTCTCGTAGACCGGGCGGATGAGCGTCGCCAGCTCCTCCGCGCGCTGCGGCGCGGGGGAGAGGCCGGTGGCTGTTCCCGTGGTCCCGGTCGTCCCCGTTCCCGTCGTCCCTGATCCCGTCGTCCCTGATCCCGTAGTTCCAGTCCCCGTCGTCCCGGTTCCTGTCGTTCCCGACCCTGTGGTGCCCGATCCTGTCGTGCCCGCGTCGGGATCGGGCTCCTTGCCGGCGAAGATCCGCTGGCCCCGTACCGGTCCCCACTTGTTGATCAGGTTGTAGAGACGGAGCGTCTCCGGGGGCCAGCTCGGATCGGGGCCGGTGTCCTGGATCCTCCGGGCGAGCCAGATATTCTCGCCCCCCTGGTTCCAGGAGTCCTGGACCTCCAGCCAGGTGGGCTCGCGGCCGAGGATCACCCGCAGCGCGGCCTGATGGTCGGTCTGGTGCATGAACCCGTGCTGCCCGAAGTCCTTGCGCCAGCGCTGCTCGCCCAGCTCGATGAGGTTGTCGACCCCAAGGAAGGCCGCCTGGGCCTCCTCGTAGGGCAGCCCGCCGCGCCGAATGAACTCCTCCATCGTGATTCTCATGATCGCAGTTCCTCCCCTGTCATTTACGAAAACTATACAGGGGAACCGCCAGGTGCCCGCCTTTCGGCGGACACCGGCGGGCACCTGGGGAAACTGCGGTCAGGGCTGGTAGGTGACCGTGAGCTGCGGCTTGTTGCTCGTGGTCGCGTTCTCTCCGGCGTAGAAGCCGATGTAGTCGAAGCCTAGGTCGTCGTTGTCGTCCAGCGTGAAGGTCAGCCGGAACTGGGTGGTGCCGGTCTTGCTGATCGCGGCCAGGCCGGTGGAGCTCAGGCTACCGGTGGAAGCCGAGCCGTTGGCGGTCGGGTTCGACATCGTGGCCACGTTGGTCGCGGTGGCCGCGGCCTGCCAGTCGGCGAACGCGAAGGCCGCCGAGCCGCCGAAGCCGCCGTTGGAGACGTCCACCGTGCAGGAGCCGTGGGTGGTGAAGGGGTTCGTGCCCGAGGACGTGCCGCGCACCAGGCGCAGGGTCGCCGAGGTGATCGTCGCGGTGTCCGGGATCGAGGAGGTGTCGAAGGAGACGATCGACTTGTACTGCTCGTCGGCGTCGGTGTCGCCGACCCGGATCGCCGCGGTCGTGTTGTCGGTCGAGTTGCCGCCGCCGCCGACATTGCCGGTCTCGCCGTTCTCCCAGATCCGGCCGTCCTCGGCCGCGACCGAGTTGAAGGTGACGGTCACCGGGCTCGACGTGCTGGTCACGGTCACCGGGACCTCGTTCGAGATCAGCGTCGAGCCGCAGCCCGGCGTGGTGCGCTCCACCAGGAAGTAGTTGCCGGCGGCCGGGAAGTTGGCGCAGTTGAGCACGTAGCTCGTACCGGTCGCGCCGGAGATGTTGGTGATCGTGCCGCCCGACACCGTCCGGTAGCCCCACTGGTGGCTGGACGTGCCACCGCCGGTGTCGGTCACCGTCGCGGTGCCGCCCAGGCAGGGGCTGCCGATCGTCGTACTGCCCGACACCGAGATGGTCACGTTCGAGAGCGGCGACGCCATGCTGATGGTCGCGCTGCCCGCGGCCGGCTGGTTGCAGGTGGAGCTCGACACGCTGGTGACCGTGTAGGTGGTGGCTACGGTGGGCGACACCGAGCGGGTGGCCGGGGTCGTGGAGACGCCACTCTGCACGAAGCCGTCCGACCAGGTGAGCGTCCAGGGACCGGTCCCCACGAGGTCGACCGTGAGGGTGGCCGGGCTGCCGGAGCAGACCGAGGCCGAGCCCGAGACCTTGCCCGGGATCGCGCAGCCGACGTCGAGCCGGCCATAGCCGTAGACGTTGTTCGGCACCGCTCCGGCCGCGCTGCCGCAGGTGGTCGAGGTCAGCGTGATGTGCTTGGCGGAGGAGGTGAGCCGGCTCTCGATCGCGTCGGGGTTGCCGATCAGCGACGGGAACGCCGAGAGGAGAAGCGCCACGCCGCCGACCACGTGCGGCCCGGCCATCGAGGTGCCGGAGAGCGAGGTGTAGGTGGTGTCGCTGGTGTTGTAGGAGGACCGGGTGCTGGTGCCCGGGGCCATGATGTCGGGCTTGATGCGGTTGCTGCCGTCGACCGTCACCGGGCCGCGGCTGCTGAAGCTCGCCACGCTGTCGGTGCCGGTGTTGAGCGCGCCCGTGGTGAACGACGGGTCGTAGAAGCTCGGCGGATCGACCACGGTCGAGCAGGACGAGCCCGAGTTGCCGGCCGAAACTTCCATCAGGATGCCGGCCGCGCGGGTGTTGGACACCGCGGTCAGGAGAATGTTCGGGGTCGTGCAGCCCTCGGCCGCGTTGCAGCCCCAGGAGTTGTTGGTCACGTGCGGCGCCTTGCTCGGGTCGCCCTGGGCAGTGGTGCCGCCGACGGGGTAGGGCGCCAGGAAGAACTCCATGCACTCGATGTAGCTGGCCGGCGTGCCGGCTCCCTGGTTCATGTTGCGGCAGCCGATCCACCTCGCGCCCGGAGCCATGCCGACCTGGTTGGCGCCGTCGAGGCCGAGGATGGTTCCCATGGTGTGGGTGCCGTGGCCCTGGTCGTCGCAGGGTTGGGGATTGTTGGCACCGCACGGGCCGGTGCCGGAATGGATGGAGTCGTGCCAGTTGTAGTCGTGGCTGGCGGTGGTGCCGTTCCAACCGCGGTAGGCGTTCTTGATCGCGGCGTGCGTCCAGCGGTAGCCGGTGTCGGCGGCGCCCACGACCACGCCCTGGCCGTTGTAGCCCAGGGTCCAGACATTCGGAGCGCGCACGTAGCTGATGCCCGGCTCGACGGCGGTGATGGCGTTGCCGGTGATGACCTCGGGCGCGTCGGGCCAGTCCGGGTTGAACGCGAGCGGCTCCGGCGCCTGCGGCTCGGGCAGGGCCTGGCGCATCTCGGGGTTGCCGTCGAGCCGCTTTACGTCCGGCCGGGCGGCGAGCTTGAGCGCCAGACGGCGGTCGCCTTTGACCAGGATCGCGTTGACGATGTAGAAGGACCGGTACTCGACGCCCTGGGCGTCCAGCTCTTCGCGGATCGCCCTCTGGGACTCCTGGGCGGTCCGGTACAGCGTCTGGTAGACGTACTCGCCCTTGCTCAGCTTCGTCTTGAGCTGGGCGGCGCCCGCCAGGTTCGCCTGCCGCGACAGGACGACGAAGAACTCCGTCTGGGCGCCGGCGCGGGTGTTCTCGATCACCCACGGATGGATCTTCTTCATCACCTCCTGATTCTCCAGGACACTCTGGGCGCTCGCGGCGGATGCGACGAGCAGCGCCAGGGCCAGGATCAGGTACCACCTGCCTCCTCGTGCCTTCATGGCTCTCTCCCTCCCCGAAGATGGAAATGCGTTTGGGGTTCATATGGTCTGGTGCCCGGTGGATCGGAAGCGGGACAGGCCTGCGCTATGCTCCGGACCGTTGAGCGCCGCCTTCGACCGTCTCGCCGCCGAGTACGACGCCGGATTCACCCGGACCGATCTCGGAACCCGCCTGCGCCGCGCGGTCTGGAGCCGCCTGGACGCCCTCTTCCCACCGGGCAGCCGCGTGCTGGAGCTGGCGTGCGGCACCGGCGAGGACGCGGTCCACCTCGGGCAGCGCGGAGTGAGGGTCCTGGCGACCGACGCCTCGTCCGAGATGGTCCGGGTGGCCGCCGCCAAGGTGGAGCAGGCCGGTCTCACCGGGACGGTCGAGGTCCGGAAGATGTCGGTGGAGGAGCTGCCCGGCATGGAGGAGGGGCCGTTCGACGGTGCCCTGTCCGACTTCGGCGGCCTCAACTGCGTGGCCGACTTCGCGGAGGCCGGCCGGTCGCTCGCGGCCCGCCTGCGGCCAGGAGCCATGGCGGTGCTCTGCGTCATGGGCCCGGCGGTCCCCTGGGAATGGCTGTGGTTTCTCGGCCACGGCCAGCCAGGCAAGGCGTTCCGCCGTTTCACGCCGGGCGGAGTCGAGTGGCGCGGCCTGCGCGTCCGGTACCCGTCGATCCGCAGGCTGCGGCAGTCGTTCGCTCCGGGTTTCCGCGTGCGGCGGGTGGCCGCTCTCGGTGCCCTGCTGCCGCCGCCCTACGCCGAGAGCTGGGCGGGCCGCCACCCGGGGCTGGTCGATCGGCTCGACCGCTGGGAGCGGCGGTTGGAAACCGTGCCGCCGCTGCCCTGGCTCGCCGATCACTACCTGATGGAGCTGGAAAGGCTGTGAGCTGGACCCTGGCCTGCCCGGTCTGCCGGACGACGCTGGATGCAGGCCGCTGTTCCGGCTGCGGCCGGACCTGGGAGCAGGTGGACGGCATCTGGCGCTTTCTCCCTCCCGAGAGGGAGGCGGTCTTCGCGCCATTCCTCCGCGATTACACGCGCATCCGCCACGCCGAAGGCCGGGGATCGGACGATCCGGAGCACTATCTCCGGCTGCCGGACTGCGATCCATCGCACCCGATCGCCTGGCAGTGGCAGATGCGCCGCCGGACCTGGGAGACATTCCGGAGCCAAGTCCTGCCGCGGCTCGGTCCGAAGATCCTCGACCTCGGCGCCGGCGTCGGCTGGCTGAGCCACCGGCTGGCGGACCTCGGGCATCAACCCTGCGCGGTGGACGTGAGCGTGGATGAGAGAGATGGCCTCGCCGCGGCTCGTCACTACCGGTCCGGCTGGCCCCGGCTTCAGGCCGAGCTCGATCATCTCCCGCTGGCCGGCGGCCAGGCCGACGCCGTGGTCTACAACGCCAGCCTCCACTACAGCCCGGACTACGCGGTCACCCTGCGCGAGGCCCTACGGGTGCTGCGGCCGGGCGGCAGCGTGGTGATCCTCGAGTCGCCGATCTACCGCAGGGAGGAGAGCGGCCGGCGCATGGTGGCCGAGCGCCACGCCGACTTCGAGCGCCGCTTCGGCACCCGCTCGGACGCCCTGCCGAGCATCGAGTACCTCACCTGGGAGAGGCTCGGCGCGCTGGCGCGCGACCTGGGACTGCGCTGGCGCAAGGTGCCCACCTGGTACGGCTGGCGCTGGGCGATGCGGCCCTGGGTGGCCCGGCTCAAGCGCAAGCGCGAGCCGAGCCGGTTCGTGATCCTGGTGGGGACTAAAGGCTCTCCCGCTGCGGATCGCGCAGGGGGATGACCTTCCGCGCCAGGTCCAGCTCCCAGGGGTTCTCCCAGCGGCCGGCGGCCCAGCGCCAGCCGGCGAGGGTGCGCAGCGCGGCCTTGCCCCAGGCGGGCGTGGACCAGTCCTGGGCGGTGGGGTAGCGGCAGGCCAGCACCCTGGCGAAGCCCTGCACGCGCTGCCGGATCTTCGGCGTCAGCCACGGCGCGTCCTGATGGCAGACGTAGGAGATCCACTGCGGCTCGGTCCACTCCTCGGGCGTGGTGGGCAGCTCCGGGCCTTCCGGACCGTAACGCTTGAGGATCGGCATGCGGTCGCCGGCCTGGGCGCGCGCCGGATCGCGTTGCGGCGTAGGGCTATAGAAGTAGAGGATCACCTCGGCGGCGGGGTGGATCTTCTTGATCTCGCGCACGAAGCGGAGCGTCTTCTCGACCTCGCCCTCGGGGTCCTCGGGACCGCCGAGCACGAAGGAGAGCTCCGGGATGACCCCGTGGTCGCGGCAGCGGCGGACCATCTCGAAGGTATGCTCGACGCTGGTGCCCTTCTTCATCCGCTTGAGCACCTCGTCGCTCGCCGCCTCGGCGCCGACATAGACCATCGAGAGCCCGCTCCGGCGGATCAGGTCCCAGGTCGAAGCCGAGAAGCCGGCCAGGGTGTCGGTCCGGGCGTAGCACCAGAAGCGCAGGCCGGAGCGGGCCATGACCTCCAGCGCCGGGATGCTCGTCTCCTCCCGGTCGAAGAAGTTGTGGTCGTAGAGCTGGACCGAGTCAGCCCCGAAGCCACGCAGCTCGGACAGGGCAGCCTCCAGCCGCGCCTCGCCCTGGAGCCGGGTCAGGCCGTTGAACATCGAGACCACGCCGCAGAAGGTGCAACGGTACCGGCAGCCGATCGCCGCCTGGTGGACCGCGGTCCGCCGGCCCAGGAAGCTCGGCCGGAGATACGTACCCACGTCGCCGACCCGCTCATAGGGGTACGGCGGGTACTCGTCCGGCGGCCGGAAGTGGCGCTCCGGGTTGTGGACGATCGACGAGCCGTCCTTCCAGGTGAGCCCCTGGATCCCGGCGGGCGGTTTCCCGTCCAGCAGCTCCAGGAGCGTATCCTCGCCCTGGCCGCGCACCACGAAGTCCACGTACGGCGCGTTGACCGCCGCGTCCGGGTAGAGCGTCGGGAAGTAGCCGCCCCAGGCGATCGGCACCTCGGGGTGCGCGGCGCGGACAGCCGAGGAGATCGCGATGGCCGGCGCCACCTGCGGCCCCGGCATGACCGTCACCCCGAGCAGCGCGCAGGGGCCTTCGGCCAGGAGGCCCAGGATCGTTCCGGCCGGATCGGGATCGACGTTGCCATCCACGATCCGGTACTCATAACGGTCCTCCAGCACCGCCCCGAGCGCCAGCAGGGAGAGCGGCAGGCGAACGCTCCGGGGAGAGCACATCTTCGGATTGACCAGGATGACCCGCTGCACGGCGTCGATCCTAACCCGATTCGAGCTGGCGGACGACGGTCTGGATCTCCTGCTCCAGCTCCGGCAGGCGCGCCGCGCAGGCGTCGAGGCTCTCCTGGCCGGCGAGGATCTCGACGTCGCGGGCCAGGCGGGCCAGGCCTGTGGCGCCGAGGAGGCCGGAGCTCCCGACCAGGGAATGAGCGGCAGCGGCGGCGCGAGCCCCGTCGGAGCTGGCGAGGGCGCTCCGGATCGCCGCGAGGCTCTGGGTGCAGCGCGCGACGAAGGACGTCTTCACATCCTCCACGATCTTCTTGCCCGAGGCCTCTTCCAGGCGCCTCAACGTGGCGAGCCGGGCCGCGATGTCGTCCTGGCCGGCGGGTGGAGAAGCGGACGGCGGCCCGACGCCCAGCCAGTCGTCGAGCACCGTGGCCAGGTCGACGCCTCGGAAGGGCTTCGGGATGTAGTCGTCCATGCCGGCGGCCAGGCATTTCTCCCGGTCTCCCGGCATGGCGTAGGCGGTCAGGGCGATGACCGGCAGCCGGCGGCTGCCGGCCTCCCTGCGGCGCAGGGCACGGCAGGTGTCGTACCCGTCGAGGCCGACCATCTCGCAGTCGAGCAGCAGCGCGTCGAACGGCCGCTCCTCGAGCATGGCCAGGGCGGCCGGGCCGCTCTCCACGGCCTCGCCGGTGTAGCCGAGATCCTGGAGCAGGGCCAGGGCCACGGCGCGGTTGATGGGATGGTCATCGGCGATCAGGATCCGGAAGCGCGAGCGCTCCGGATGGCGGCCTTCGTCGCCCGCCTCGGAAGACGGCGGGCCGTCGCCGACCGGCCCGGCCGCGGCCATCAGGGGGATCCGGAACCAGAATCTGGAGCCTGTCCCCCTTTCGCTGGTGAAGCCGATCTCGCCGCCCATCAGCTCGACGATGCTCTTCGAGATGACCAGCCCCAACCCCGTCCCGCTCAGCTCGCGGGTCACCGGCTTTCCCGACTGGACGTAAGGCTCGAAGAGCCGCGTCTGGACCTCCGGCCGGATGCCGGTGCCGGTATCCTCGACCTCGAACCGGAGTCCCAGGGCCTCACGCTCCACCTTGACCGTGATCGCGCCCTGGCGGGTGAACCGGACGGCGTTGCCCACCAGGTTGAGGAGCACCTGGCGCAGGCGGATGGGATCGCCGTGGAGCTCGTCGGGCAGATCCGGGTCGATGAGGCAGCGCAGGTCGACTTCCGCTTCCGCGGCCCGGTGCGCGAAGACCTGCAGGGCCTCGCCGACGAGCTCGCGCAGGCGGAAGTCTTCGCACCGGAGCTCCAGGCGGCCGGACTCGACCTTCGACAGGTCGAGGATGTCGTTGACCAGGGCCAGGAGAGCCTCGGCGGAGGTGCGGATCATTTCCATGCGGTCCCGCTGGCCCGGCGTCAGCGTGTCGCGCAGCAGAAGCTCGGCCATGCCGAGGATGCCGTTCATGGGGGTACGGATCTCATGGCTGACATTGGCCAGGAACTGGCTCTTGGCACGGCTGGCGGCCTCCGCCTCGCACCGCGCCTCCTCGGCCCGCTGCGAGGCGGCCGCCAGATCGCGGGCGCTGTCGCGGAGCCGCTGCTCCTGGGCATGGCGCTCGGTGACGTCCTGGATGACAGCCACCGCTCCGGAGATGCCGCCAGGCTCGTCGTAGAGGGGCACCGACGAAATCAGCATCACGGCCTTGGCGCCATCGAAACGCTGGATGGTGACAAGGTCCGCCGGCACGACCTCGCCCTTCAGCAGCGACCTGGAACCGGCCCAGTCCTCGGGGGCCAGCGGCGCTCCGGTGTCCAGCCACCAGCCCTTGTAGTCCCTGAACTCCTCCATCCCGCTGGAGTGAGGGACGCCCGTGGCGTCAGCTCCCCAGATCCGGTCCACCATCCGGTTGGCGGCCAGGATCTCGCCGCTTTTGGCAAAGACGAAGACCCCCACCGGCAGCACTTCCAGGATCTCGCGCCAGCGCCGTTCGCTTTCGCTCAACGCCTTGACCGCCTGTCTGCGCCCATGAATGACCAGCGCGAGCAGGAGGCCGACCGCCGACAGCACGCCCAGATAGAGCCAGAGCTGGATCGGGCTGGCCTGGACGAGATCCGTGGCGAAGGTCGTGGCCTTCATTCATCCTCTTAAGCTGGAGCGGCAACAGATTGTGGATTGTACACGGTCAGGGCGGGATCAGCCCTTGCGGACGTGGAGGATGGCCATCACCTCGTTTGCTGCCGCGATAGGTGCCTGGCGTTTCTACTGAGCAGCTTTCCGCCGGGCTTGCCACTCAGGGGGTAGGCGCGTACTCTGCTGAGTCGTTTCCGAAATCGGCAAACGCTTGCTCGCCGCAAACCTTGTTGTAGGGATTATAGCATCTCCAGTCACTCAGGCAGAGCATACGCGTCAAGGCTCCGTAACCCTGGTTCTTGGGGGGTATTGATGAACCACTGAAGCACTGGGCGGTGGGCGTGCTGCCTCCCTTCCCTGCGTTCAGCTTATAGACCGGGTAGGCCGGCGTCGTCGCGGTGGCGGCGAGCCCATCGATTGGAATCCAGCGCGGCTCGGCGCCTCGGTCCTTGGCGATGCCGTTGATGCCGACTCCGCGAAAGCCATCCTTGCCAGGAGGGAGGTTGGGGTCGTAGTTCCACTGGGTAACTGCGAGCCGGACCAGCCTGAGATCGACATCCGGCACCGCCGGCTCGACGCACCACTTATGGGTCTCGATGGAGTTGTAACACCGGGAGGCTGGAAAGGTATGGGCCCGCTTGCCCGCGATATAGATCTCGACCGGCTGCACGTCATTCGACGGGCCCTGCGCGCACAGTCCCGTCGAGATTGTGACGCCGTCACAAGCGGCAGCATCGCCGCTGGCAACCAGCCATGCCAAAGCGCTGATGCAGAGGATTGTCTTGGCCTGCCTGACCATCTTCTTACCTCCTCTGAAGGCGTTGTATTCTTGCCCCCTTTCTCAGAGAGACGCTTTCGGCAGACCAATCCCCTCAAGCAAGCAGTACGCGAGCCTTCGAATTCTCAGAGGGGTCAGGCATTTATTCTGGCAGACCAGGATGACGCGCCGCACGGCATCATCCTACCCCGTTCCGAAGTCATCCGCGACGGGAGCCCAACCTTGCGCTACCTCTCAGGCTCTGGCTTCACCCCGACAAGATTGAAATCGAAAGCCACGACACTCCTGACCGGGCCTGTACGGTCTGGCGACGGCAGGAATCGCCATTGCAGAGCAGCATCCCGCGCCGACCCGGTGAGCCCCAAAGGCAGGCCCATGATGGTCCTCACACACGCGACGACGCCATTGTCTACAAGAAGCTCGAGAAGGACGGACCCTCGGACCCGAGCCTTGCGTGCCAGCTCAGGGAAATCGGGAAGCGCGAGATCTGTGGTGGTCAACTGGAGGCTGTCGAACGGCACCTTTGGGGCACGGGAAAAGGAGGCTTGGCTGGCGCAGGCGGGATCGCCAGGCTCGGCCCGCCAGTCTTGCCCGCTCGGTATCATCCCTGGACGGACACTGACCGTCGGCTCCAGTTGCGGGAGCAGATCTCTGGCTGGTCGGACCAGGGTTCCGTCAGCAAGATGGATGGCGACTTCCGGAGGCATCTCCAGGCAGAGATCCTGTCCAGTGCACCGCGCGATTCGCAGCACCAGCAGATGACGATCCTCATCGATGGAGTGCTGTGCTCCCCATTGAATGGAGGAGACCGATCGCGGAAGCACTGCGATGTCCTTGGCTGTCAGCACGTCTTCGAGAGACAGGGACCGAACGAGCGAACCGTCAGTGTGGTAGATCACGATGGCGTCGTTCCCGTACCCACGTGAATGCCAGTTGTCAAACGTGGCCAGATATTGGCCGTCGTTGGAGACGAGCGCTGTGACAGGCGCAACCTCATTGACGAGCTTGAATTCAGCCGCGAGATTGAGTTGTTGCTTTGGATCAACAGAGTAGAAGAGGGCACGAGGCCAGTTGTTGGCAACCCCCGCGGCTGCTCCGGCGTCCGCCCGCCCCTCCACTTTGTCCTGGAAGTACTCCAGTTGGCCTGCGAGTTGCCTGGGGATGATGGTGACAGCAAACTGCCTGTTCTTGGAATAAACGGTTTGCGTCTTTGGGAGGCTCCAGGAGTCGGCCACACACGTGGCGGCAACGCTCCAAAAGGCGAAGAGAATGGTGGCGGCGCGGATTGCGCGGATTTTTCTGACGCGCATTTCTCGTATTCCTCGGCGCAAGAAGAAGGTTTGAAGGTACGTTGCACCTCGCTGGAGTTTGGGCGTCGTGGTCACCCTTTCCGTGCGCCGAACCGCGCCAGCATCTCGGAGAGCTCCTCAGGACTGATGTAGAAGTGCTCGCACACACGGCCCCAGAGCATTGCAGTGGGCACATTGCGGCCGCCGCGCTCCTTCTGCGTCTGGTGCAGCACCGTCAGGACGATGCGCTCCTGGCGCGTCAGTCCGTCACGAACGTCGGGAATCTTGTCGTTGCTCATGATTTTCGAATTTCACACGTGCGGTCAGGCGGCTAACCCTAGGGTACGCCCAACGGGGCTTGAGGCGCAAGGAGTGAGCTCCCAGGGAGGAGGGAGGAACCACGATAGGTGCCTGGCGTTTCTATTGAGCTTTCCCGCTCTGCCCGCTTTCCCAGCTTCCCGCTCTCCCAAAAGGGTCAGACACTTATTTCGGCACGCTCAGGTAGAGCCAGAACTGGACCATGCCAGGTGGCCCTCATTCATCCT
>DATANP010000468.1:0-4812 GCA_036266195.1 Thermoanaerobaculia bacterium
GTCGGCGAACGCGGTGCGGTACCACTACACGGAGGGACGCTCGGGCGCCGAGCCGCAGGTCAGCCACGGTCGAACCGGCGTGGCGGTCTTCAAAGACGATTTCCAGACCATCCGGCCGCTGGCCGAGCGTGACAACGACAATCTCGTGCACTGGTCGGAGTTCGACCGCGGCGGCCACTACGCGGCGCTCGAAGTGCCCGAGCTCGTCGTCGGCGACCTGCGGGTCTTCTTCGCCCGCTGACCAACAGCATTGGGGTGGATCGCCCACGCATCCACGTGGCCGATCCACCCCAAGATCTCACCGCAGGACGAGGGTGTCCGCCTCGGCGTCGAGGTCGACCTTGACGGTGCCGCCGTCGCGGACCTCGCCGGACAGGAGCGCCTTGGCCAGCCGGTCGCCGATCTCCTTCTGGATCAGCCGGCGCAGCGGCCGAGCACCGAAGGTCGGGTCGTAGCCGGTGAGGGCCAGCCACTCCTTGGCCGCCTCGGTGACGTCGAGCGTGATGCGGCGGTCGTGCAGCCGGTTGGCCAGCTGGTGGACCTGGAGGTCGACGATCTGGGTGAGGTCCTCGGTCGTGAGCGGGTCGAAGATGACGATCTCGTCGAGCCGGTTGAGGAACTCGGGCTTGAACGTCTGCCGCACCACGCCGAGCACCGCCTCCTTGCGCGACTCGGGCGTGAGCAGAGGATCGACGAGGTACTGGGAGCCCAGGTTCGACGTCATGACGAGGATGACGTTGCGGAAGTCCACCGTGCGCCCCTGACCGTCGGTCAGCCGACCGTCGTCGAGGACCTGCAGCAGGATGTCGAACGTCTCCGGGTGGGCCTTCTCGACCTCGTCGAGGAGGAGCACGGCGTGCGGGTTCTTGCTCACCGACTCCGTGAGCAGGCCGCCGCGGTCGAAGCCCACGTAGCCCGGGGGAGCGCCGACCAGCCTGGAAACCGAGTGCGCCTCCATGTACTCGCTCATGTCGAAGCGCAGGAAGGCGATGCCCATGGCCTCGGCGAGCTGCTTCGCGACCTCGGTCTTGCCCACGCCGGTCGGGCCGGTGAGCAGGAAGCTGCCCACGGGCTTCTGCGGGTCGCGCAGGCCGGCGCGGGAGACCTTGATGGCGCCGACCAGGCGCTCGATGGCCTCGTCCTGGCCGAAGATGACCGTCTTCAGCTCCTGCTCCAGCCGCTGGAGCTGCTCGCGGTCGTTGCCCTTGACGCTCCGGGCCGGGATCTGCGCCATGGTGGCGAGGACCTCCTCGAGCTCGGGGACGGTCACGCGCTTGCCGCCGCGCAGCGACACGGCCGCGCCGGCCTCGTCGAGCAGGTCGATGGCCTTGTCCGGCAGCTTGCGGTCGCGCAGGTACCGGGCGGACATCTCCACGGCCGCCTGGATCGCGGGCTGGGTGTAACGCACGCCGTGGTGCGCCTCGTAGCGGTCGCGGAGCCCCAGGAAGATCTTGACCGTCTCCTCCTCCGAGGGCTCGTTGACCTCGACCTTCTGGAAGCGGCGGGCGAGCGCCTGGTCGCGCTGGAAGGTCTGGCGGAACTCCTCCCAGGTGGTGGCGCCGATGCAGCGCAGGGTGCCGTCCTGAAGCGCCGGCTTGAGCAGGTTCGAGGCGTCCATGGTGCCGTTGCCGGCCGCGCCCGCGCCCACCAGGGTGTGGATCTCGTCGATGAAGAGGACCGGGTTCTTCTCCTTGGCAAGGCTCTGGAGCACACCCTTCAGGCGGTTCTCGAAGTCGCCGCGGTAGCGCGTGCCGGCCACCAGCGCGCCCATGTCGAGCCGGAAGACCTTGGTGTCGCGGAACGGCTCGGGCACATCGCCCTTGGCGATGCGCAGCGCGAGACCCTCGACCAGCGCGGTCTTGCCCACGCCGGGGTCGCCCACGTAGATCGGGTTGTTCTTCCGCCGCCGCTGGAGGATGTGGAGCGTGCGGCCCACCTCCTTCTCGCGGCCGATGAGCGGGTCGATGGCGCCGTTGCGAGCCATCTCGGTCAGGTCCTGGGCAAAGGCTTCGAGCGGATCGCCCTTGATCCAGGGGCCGCGGTCGTCCTCCTCCTCGGCGCCCGGGCCGGGGCTGCCACTGCCGGCGGTACCGGCCGGCAACCGGCCGGCGGACAGGCTCCCCACCTTGGACACGCCATGGGCGAGGAAGCTGACCACGTCGAGCCGGGTGACCCCTTGCTCCTGGAGGAGATCGACGGCGTAGGACTCGGGCTCCTCGAACATGGCCACGATCAGGTCCGAGCCGCGGATCTCGTCGCGGCCGGTCCCCTCGACGCGCACCGCCGCGCGGGCGAGCGTGCGCTGGGCGGCGAGCGAGAGGCGGGGCTCGAGCTCGCCCTCGTCCACGTCCAGACCCTCGATCTCCTCCTCCAGGTAGTCGGCGAGGAGTTTCTGGACGCGGCGGACGTCGGCGCCCGCGTGGCGCAGGACGCCGGAGGCCTCGTCGTCGAAGGTGAGGGCGTAGAGCAGGTGCTCGAGCCCGGCATATTCATGACCCAGGCGCCCGGCCTCGCTCATGGCCAGGGAGAGGGAGATCTGCAGGTCTTGGGACAGCCTCATTCGTCGTCGTCTCTTTCTTCGGCGGGCTCGGTCGTGAGGAGGAGCGGCATGCCGTTCTCCCGCGCCTCGGCCATGACCTCGCCCACCTTGGTCTCGGCGGTGTCCTTCGGATACGTCCCGGCGACGCCGACCCCCTTGTGGTGGACCTGGAGCATGATGTGGGTCGCTTCCGGTGGAGATTTGTGGAAGTGCGTCATCAGGACGTGGACCACAAAGTCCATCGTCGTGAAATCGTCGTTGTGGAGGAGCACCTTCCACCGGCGGGGGCGCTTCGTCTTGCGCTTCCTCTCGGTGACGGTCTCCTGCTCCGTATCAAACGCGAATCGGGCCATCGTGGATTCCACGTTAGCAAGGTCCCACACAATACGAAAGGGGCAGGCACAAGGCCTGCCCCTACAGAGATGACGGAGTGATGGGGATCAGTGGCCCTGGATCCAGCTCAGGATCGGCTGCCAGAAGAGGGTCTCGGCGTCGTTCGCGAGGAAGATGTCGGCGTGGCCGATCTCGACGAGCTGGGCCGCGGCGGGCTGCAGGTCGACCACGTGGCTCGTGACGTCGGTGCTGCCCAGCAGGCTGGTGGTGTGGAGGCCGTAGTTGCCGAAGCCGCCGTCGGCGCCGACGTAGAAGACCGGGACCTTGATGTCGTCCAGGTGATCGTCGAAGGAGACGTCCGCAATGTTCGGATCGTCGCAGGTCGCGGCGTCGGCGTCGAGCAGCTCGCGGGCCGGCTGGAAGGGCGAGGAGCCCTGCTCCAGGGCCAGGAGGCGTGACTCCGGACTATAGAGAAGGCCGGACGGCAGGTTGTTGGCGTCGAAGGTGCCGCCCGTGAAGTGGTAGGCCGGAACCGGGCCGAGGCCGGGCGGGAAGAAGATGAAGGTCATGGAGCCGACCGCGAGGGCCGCCTGGTAGTTGGTGAAGCCCGGAAGGATCGGCGAGGCGCCGGTCGGGTCCGCGGTCGCGAGGGCCTGAATGGTGGCGATCAGGCTGCCGTTCCCGTTCTGGAACGTGCCGCCCTGCCAGCCCGGCAGGCTGCCGAGGTAGCGGGTGCAGGCCGCCTGCCGCAGGGTCGCGTCGTCGGTCTTGAGGTAGATGTCCACGGGAATGAAGCCGCGCACCTGGCGCAGGGGCTCGGGGAGCTGGCTCTCGCCGTTGAGATAGGCGTAGCCGATCTGTCCGCCCCGGCTCCAGCCGAGCAGGAGCATCTTGCCGAAGCCGCTGCCGGTGGCGAAGCGCACGCCGCGGGCGACTCCGAGAGCCACGCCGAGATCCTTGGCGTCGGTCTCGACGCCCCAGTTCTTCATGAAGGAGAAGTCGGTCGTGGACGCGGGCACGAGGGTCCAGCGGAAGTCGATACCCCAGACGTCCACGCCGTTCTGGGCGAGGAAGACCGGGATGCTGTGAGCCGGGTCGGTAAGGAAGGCGGCTCGGAAGCCCCAGATATCGCCATGGGCCAGAAGGATGCCCTTGGAGGATCGGGCGGGCACCCAGGGAGCGGTCTCGCGGACCACGCGGTGGACGCCGATCACGTCATGGGTGCCGGCGCCGACCGGAACCTGGAAGGAGTATTCAACCACGTCGCCGGAAAGGACCCGGCGCTCGGGCTGAGCGGTCTGAAGATTCGGCTGGGCCTGGGCGGCCAGCGAAGAGATACCGAAGGCAAGCAGGAAGAGCGCGGTCTTACGCATGAAGCAAACATCTCCTTTGGAAGATCATAGGGAAGCACTCGTTGTTGGGCAACTTCCAAGGGGTGAATACGGAGAGCCGGGGAGGGACCCGCCAGGGTGAGGTCACTCCCATTCCATGAAGCCAGCTTGCCGTCTGGCGGGCGGGAGGTGCTCTCCCTTCTTCCTGAACGAACCCCTGCGCTTCCTGAAAGAGTCGCCGAAGTCCCTGAACAGACCTGCGCGCTTCCTGTCGGAGCAGGCGGTCTTCCTGAAGCGTTCCCGGCGCCTCCTGTGCGAGTCGGTGAGGCCCCTGCAAGGATCTGTGCGTCTCCTGTCCGGATCTGTGCGTCTCCTGTTCGAGTCTCTGAGTCGCCTGCTCCGGTCCGCGAGGCTCCTGTCCGGATCTGTGCGCCTCCTGCCGCGATCTTTGAGGCTCCTGATCGGATCGATGGGCTTCCTGAACCGGACCCGCAGGCTCCTGAACGCAGCGGCGTGATTCCTGAGCGGACAGGCGCACGATCTGAAGAAATCCGGGCGGCTCCTGATCGAGGCCGCGCGGCTCCTGATCTTTCAGGAAACGGCAGGGGC
>DATANP010000469.1:0-7343 GCA_036266195.1 Thermoanaerobaculia bacterium
GCACCTGCACCTACAGATCCTTCTACGGACCAGCCTGCCGTTCCGTCGCACGTCGGCGACAGACGAGCGCCTATTCTACGGAGCCGGAGGCCGTTTGAAGCCTGTCACTGCCAAATTCGTAGGCAGTTACAGAAATCAGCCCCCTCAAAACGGGCTTGGCTTGCGCGACGAGGCGTTGATCCTCCCGGAAGGCCGGAAGGCTACAAGATCGCGATGCCAACTCCCCTGGCGGAATGTCAGGTGACATTGCGCCAAGGCACCTGACATAGCGCCGGAGAACGTTGCATTTCGCCAGGGGAGTTGGCAACGGCCTGGGGGAGTTTGCATTGGCCCAGGGAAGTTGGCAACGGCGTGGGGAACTTTGCAACGGGCCAGGGAACGTTACTCTGGGCTGGGGCACTTTGCAATGGCCCAGAGAAGTTGGCAATGACCCGGATGACTTGGCAACGGCCCAGGGAAACTGACATTGCGCTGGGGAACGTTACATTGCCGTGGATGAGTTGACATCGCCTCCGTGACGCCCAAACCGGCCCTGTTCGCCTTGTTACCCCATCCGGGGCGGCCGGTGAAGCAGCCCCTTCCTTATTATATAGGCGCCGCAGGCTCCTGCGTGGCGTTTGCGACCCCCTGATTTCTGTAACTACTTACGAATTTCGCAGTGACCGGCTCAATCCGGCCGGATCCTGTGTATCCTCGCCTCGTCAGCCCAAACGGATTTGTGGGCTCGTCCGTAGATATGTGTCAGGCCGGCTGGTTGTTGGCCGGTAACGGTTCATTGACAATCGAAGCACCGTAGGACGCCGGGGCGGCTGTGCGGCCAGCCCTTCGGCGGTGGCGTGGGCGGAGAGGAGCTGGCCTGCGGGGCCGGGCCTTGCAGATTGAACTTTGAAAATTCAATCTGCAAGACCCGGTCGTCCAAGGTGAGCTCCTACTCCGTCTCCACGTCTCTATCAAGCCGCTGGCAAGTTGATGGGGAGCGTCTGCTCTTCCAGAGCTGGGGGAAGCGAGTGGTGCCTTCGATGTCCACAGCGACATCTGGAATTGGCATCCATGGGAATCGCGGCATGCCGGATCAGGGCCTTCTCCGCCGCCAGGACAGCCCGGCGCAGTTTTTCAGCCGCCGCCAGAAGCTCAGACGATCCTGTACCGGGCTCGGCAACCGCCGCGCGTGCGAGAAGGGCACTCAGGAGATCAGGCCCCTGGCTGAGAAGAGCCAGATTCTCGTCCATCCGCTCCCGCCGCGACCTCCGCATGTTCAGTTTTCGAGTCTCGTTCAGGTCGTATGCTTCGGCCGTGTATTCGGCATCCGGATCTCCAGGCCGGGGAAGAAGACGGTCGTCATCCGAGAGGCTGAAGTGCTCACCCCATGTCTGCGCAGAGGGATTCAGGAGCCTCCGTCCACGTCCATCGACCGTAGGTCTGGCGTCCCGCGCGCCGTTGCAGTACCGGCAGGCGTAAAAGCAGTTCCTATAGTCGTTCGCCAGGCCCTCGGCCTCTGTCGGGGTTCTTGCAGCGCTGACCGGCATAGAGTGCTCGACCGTTGTGAGACCTGTACCTTCAACCCCATACTCGACCAGGTCCGACTCGTGGACGAGGCAGAAAGCACAGGTGAAGCCGAACTCCCAACGCAGGCAGGGTCGGTAGGATCGATATCCGAACCGCCTGCGGGTGAGACGCGGCATGTGGCGCCGCTCAAGCCGGTCTTTGAAGGGTAGGGTTCGACGAGGGAGGATTCTCATTCTCGGAGAGCAGCCTTCGAGCCTCATTCAGCGCCTGCCACCCCGTCCCAGGCTTCAGGGGTGAGCTGGCTTCATACCGCTGCCGCATGGCAGCGGCTTCCTCTTCCTGAAGGGCCCGAAGACGCGCGAGTCGCTGCTCGATCTCGGAATCCGCACCCGGTACCGGCTGGCTCGTCAACCGGTGCAACTCCGCATACAGCCTGTCGATCGTCGCGTTGCGAGCGTCCGATTCCCGCTCGGCCCTGCTTCGACGCTGGGTCCAAAGGAAGAGGAGATTCAGCGCCAGCCCGATGGCCAACCCAAACCACTTGAAGGCACCGGGCCTGCTGATGAGGGCCGCAGGCCCCTCCATCTCAGGCAGCGTTGGGCCGAACCGCTCGAGGACCTCGCCCAGGAGGACGAGAACAAGCACGAGGAGTTGGGACAAGGCAAGGTCGTGCGCCAACCTCTTCGTCCTGGATGCGGTACCTGTCCGGTTCATATCTCGAATCCTTCGGACTGAGTATACGCGATTTTGCCAGGTCTTGTCCCCTTACTCCGTCTCCACGTCCACATCCCGGTCGAGCGTGGCCAGGACGGCCCGGTCTTCTCTCCAGCCGGGCTCGACTCGCACGAAGAGCTCCAGGTAGACGTGGCGCTCCAGGAATTCTTCGAGGTCCAGGCGGGCGGCGGTGCCGATGTTCTTGATCATCTGGCCCTGGCGGCCGACGATGATCTTCTTCTGGCCCTCCCGCTCCACCAGGATGGTCGCGTAGATCCGGATCAGGTCCTTCTTCTCGTCCTCTTCCCAGCGCTCGATCACCACGGCGGTCGAGAAGGGCAGCTCTTCGCTGGTCAGCTCCAGGACCTTCTCCCGGATGCGCTCGGCCACCAGGAAGCGCTCGGGATGGATGGTCAGCAGCTCCGGGTCGTAGATCGGCTCCCCCTCCGGCAGCAGCTTCCAGAGGACGTCCAGCAGACGGTCGGCATTGTCCCCCTGGAGAGCGCTCAGGGGGACGATCTCCTCGAAAAGACTTGTCTCGGCGTAGTGGGCGATCCGCGGGAGGAGGTCGGTCTTCTTCACCCGGTCCACCTTGTTGAGGATGAGGACCCTCGGACCCTCGGCTTTGCCGACCAGGTCGAGCATGTAGGCGTCGCCTCCCCCGCCGCGCTCGGCGACGTCCACCAGGAGGCAGAGGACGTCCGCGTCGTTCATGGCGTCCAGGGCGTGCCGGACCATCTGGCGGTTCAGGCGGTGGAGCGGCTTGTGGATGCCCGGCGTGTCGTAGATCACCATCTGGCCGCGCTCGTCGGAGAGGATGCCCACCAGCCGGTGACGCGTGGTCTGCGGCTTGTCCGAGACGATGGCGAGCTTCTCGCCGAGGAGACGGTTCATCAGGGTCGATTTGCCCGCGTTCGGACGCCCCACGAAGGTTACCGTGCCAGCTTTCGGCATCAGGTGCCCGCCTCCTCTCCGGCCGGCTCCTCGGCCGGGATCCTCTCGACGCGCACGGTCTGGATGCGGCGGTCGGCCACGGCCTCGACGGTGAAGCGCAGGCCGAAGCAGTCGACCCGCTCCCCCACCTGCGGCACGTGGCCGAGGGCGCTGAAGATCAGGCCGGCCACGGTCTCGTACTCCGGGTCCTCGATGTCCACCTGGAACACGTCGTCGAGCAGCTCGATGTGCGCCCGGCCGTCCAGGCGGTAGGCGCCGTTTTCGAGCGGCTCCAGTTCGGCGGCGAGCGCTTCGTGTTCGTCCATGATCTCGCCGACGATCTCTTCGATCAGGTCCTCCACGGTCACGAGGCCGGCCGTGCCGCCGTACTCGTCCACCACGATCGCGACCTGCTGGAATCGTGCCTGGAGCTCCTTGAGCAGCTCGCCCAGCGGCTTGGTCTCGGGGATGAAGAGCGGCGGCTTGATCATGTCCCGGACCGGCGGCGGATCGGGCAGGCGCGAGGCGCGCAGCACGTCGCGGATGTGCAGGACGCCGATGATGTTGTCGATCGAGTCCTGGTAGAGGGGGATGCGCGAGTGGCCCGATTCCACGAAGCGGTCGGCCAGGACGTCCAGCCCGCAATCGACCGGCGCGCAGACCATGTCGATGCGCGGGGTCATGACGCTGCGCGCCATGCTGTCCCGGAAGTCCACGATGCTCCAGAGCCACTCGCCCTGCTCGGGCTCCAGGATGCCTTCCTTGGTACCCACGTCGATGAAGGCCTCGATCTCCTCGTCCGTGACGCTCTCGTCCTCGTCGCCGTCCTCCCGCCGGTCGCGCTCCAGGGAGACGGCCGGCACGAGCGGCATCAGGAGGGTGAGGAGCGGCGAGAGGATCAGGAGGACGGCCCGGTAGAGGCGGGTCAGGCTGCGCAGGGCCCGCTCGGGGTCGTGGCCCACCAGGGTGCGGTTGCTCATCTCGGTGCCGGCGACCACGAGGAGGACCGAGCCCAGGGCCCACGCCGCCGGGTGGAGGATGCGGAAGTGCGCCAGCAGCTCGGCGATGGTCACGAACAGGCCGATCGGCGCGAGGCGCGAGGTCAGCGACAGGATGTAGCGGAAGACGGCGAAGCGGATCGGCGTATCGTAGAGCCGCCGCAGGCGGCCGCCGGCCTCTTCCGCCCAGTGCCGCAGGCGGATCGGGCCGCTGCGCTCCAGGAGCGCCGACAGCACCGAGGCGAGCACGGTCGTGGGCACGAGCAGGACGAGCGCCCAGACGAGCAGGGTCAGCGGCAGGGCTTCGTCCTCAGCCATGGCCTTCCGCGTCGATCCAGGTACGGCGGAGCCGGCGCTCCAACCGCTCCATGTCGCCCTGGTCGGTCTCGTGATCGTAGCCCAGGCAGTGCAGGAGGCCGTGCAGCAGGAGGGTCCGGATCTCCTGCCCCGGCGGATGGCCGCGCTCAGCCGCCTGCCGCCGGGCCGTGGGCACGGAAATCAGGATGTCGCCCACATGACGCCCCTCCTCCCCGTCCTCACCCGGGAAGGAGAGGACGTCGGTGGGCTTGTCCTTGCCGCGGTAGTCGCGGTTGACCCGTTGCAGCTCGCGGTCGCTCGCGAAGCGGACGCCCAGGGTGGCTTCTTCGACGTCCGGCAGCTCGCGTTGGACCAGGGCCCGGGCGAGCCGCTCCAGCCAGGGGCGCAGCTCGCGGGCGCCGGCTTCGGGATAGCGGTTCGGGTTCTGCAGGACGATGTCTATGTCGGGCTCGCTCATGCAATCGTGGTCAGGAGGCGGAGGCCCGGACGTCGCCTTCGGCGGTCGAGTTGTCCGGGACGGGGACCGGCACGGGGCCGGGGCGCTTCTCGCGCCGGGTTCCGGCGTTGAAGTCGAAGCCCGGATAGTCTATCCGCTGGTGGAAGATGTTGGCGAGCACCCGCAGGAACGTTTCGGAGACGACGCGCAGGTCCGAGAGGGTCAGGTCGGTGTCTTCGAGCTGGCCGTCCTTGAGGATGTCGTCCAGGATGGTCTGGATGAGGCCGCGGATGCGCGCCGGGGTGGGCTCGGCCAGGGTGCGGCTCGCCGCCTCGACCGCGTCGGCGACCATCATCACGCCCATGACCTTGTTCTGCGGCCTGGGTCCGGGGTAGCGGTACTTGTCCTCGGTGACCTCGGAGGCCTCTCCTTCCTTCAGCTCCATGGCCCGGTGGTAGAAGTACTTGATGAGCCGGGTGCCGTGGTGCTGCTGGATGGCGTCGTGGATCACCTGCGGCAGGCCGTGCTCGCGCGCCAGCTCCAGCCCGTCCTTGACGTGGTTGAGCAGGATGAGGGCGCTCATGGAGGGCAGGAGCTTGTCGTGCCGGTTCTGGCCGCCGCGCTGGTTCTCGACGAAGTACTCCGGCCGCATCACCTTGCCCACGTCGTGGTAGAGGCCCGAGGCGTAGGCGAGCACCGGGTCGGCGCCGATCGCCTCGCAGCCCTCCTTGGCGAGGTTGGCCACCATGAGGGAGTGCTGGAAGGTGCCGGGCGCCTCGAAGGCCAGGCGGCGCAGGAGCGGCAGGTTGGTGTTGGACAGCTCGACGAGCTTGATGTCGGTGGTGATGGCGAGGAGCGATTCCAGGATGGGGACGGCGAAGCTCGCGGCCGCGGTGAGCAGGAGCCCGCCGGCCACGGCGCACAGGATGTCGAAGCCGAGCTGCAGCCAGCTCCGCTCCAGGGTCGGAGCGAGGGCGGTGAGGATGAGCACCATCAGCACGTTGATCAGGCTCACCACCATGCCCACGCGCACCATGACCAGCCGCTGCCGGAACTGGTAGAGGTCGAGGGCGTGGATCGCGGCGAGCGATCCGGCGAAGCTGTAGAAGATGACCCACTGCGGGTCGGCGTCCACAGAGAGGCGGCTCGCCAGGACCGAGAACAGGATCGACAGGGTCATGGCGGCGTTGCGGCCGAGGAGCAGCGCCGAGACCAGGGCGACCGAGGCGAACGGGATGGCGTAGGCGTAGCTGCGCGCCGAGGTGAGCGGCACAGCCTCGAAGGCGCCGGAGAGCGCGGTCGCCACCAGGAAGCAGAATTTCGCCAGGAGGAGCGAGGCCAGCAGCAGCAGCAGGCTCTCGCCGAACACCCGCCGCGGGCCGTGGTCGGCGACCTTTTCGCGCGAGAGCGCCAGCCAGGCCACCGCGGCGGTGAGCGCCAGGAGGAAGAAGGTCGCGGCGAGGGGCGGCACCTGCATGCGGAACTGGCGCTCGCCGCGCATCTGGGCGATCACCCGGGCGCTGGCGGCGTCGATGACGTCGCCCTGGCGCACGATCATCTGGCCCTTGCGGATCTGGCTGAAGACCTTGCGGGTGTCGGCCGCCGCGGTCTCGCGGCGCGCCAGGGTCTCGGTCCGGTTCGGCAGCAGGTTGATCGGCAGGTTGTCGAGCAGGAAGTCGGAAAGCAGCAGCCGTTCCCGCGAGGTGTAGCCGCTCCAGTCGCCGATCTCGGATTCGAGGAAGTCCTGGACCTCGCCCGGGTAGCCCAGGTGGTTGAACAGGTCGAGCTGGACGGACTCGGTGCCGCCGCCGAGGTCGCGCAGGGTCACGCCGCGCATGCGGTTTTCGAGGAGGAGCGACTTGTTGCCGACGATCCCGCGGCGCAGGGCGCGGCCGGCCACGGCGAGGAGCCGCTCTTCGAGCTGCGGCGCGAATTTCTTGCGCAGCAGGAGGTCGGCCTGCTCGGCGGTCAGGCGGAGCTGGTCGGGCGGCGCCCCGCCGGGAGGGTCCAGCAGCTCGCGGCGGACGGCCTGGAGGGCGTCGATGTCCGGCTCGGGGCCGGCCTTGGCGAGCAGCTTGCGGCCGCGGACGAAGATCGCGTCGAGGCGCTTGCCGAAGTCGGCGATCACCCCGAGGTCGAAGTCGTAGACCGGCAGCACGGCCTCGCGGGCTTCGTCCTGCTTGGCCCGGGTGGCATCCTCGTCCGCGATCAGGAGGTCGCGCGAGGCCACGTAGTCGCGGGTGGCGACGCTGCCAGGGATGGCGCGGACGAAGAACAGCGAGAAGGCGCCCGGCGTGAGCGCCCAGGTGCCGAGGATCAGGAGGAGGGTGACCCACAGCGCCGGGGTCTCCAGGGCGCGCACCCAGGGCCGGGTCTCGCGCAGCCGGCGGCGGATCGCGAACGTGCCGGTGTTGAGGAGCTGGATCCGCGGCGAACGC
>DATANP010000470.1:0-8493 GCA_036266195.1 Thermoanaerobaculia bacterium
GCAACTTTTCTCGTCATTGGGAGTCCCCTGGGCCATGCAGATTTTACCACTCCCGCAGCATATCTGACACCCGAAGAATTCTCCGGCTGTGGAATTCTGCGGATTCCCCTGCCCCCACCTATTCTCCGCCTTGTCTTCTTGTTGTCTCTATGTTGGAGATAAAATAGACAAGCCATGAAGGTCCGCAGCCCCTCCTTTCCGTTCATCTCCCTCCCCGAAGCCATGCACCGGGCGCGGGAGCTCTACAACGCCGAGCGGCGGAACCTGGTCCATCCGGATGTCGCGGTGGCGTGCTGGGGGTACTCGCCGCGGAGCAGCGGCGGGAAGCAGACGATCGCGGCGCTGCGGGCGTATGGGCTTCTGGAGGACGTCCGGGGCGACCTGCGGCTGACGGACCGGGCGCAGCACATCCTGGTGCGCGAGTCGGGGACGGCAGGCCGGAGCGACCTGCTGCGGCAGGCGGCCCTCTCTCCCCCGGTCTTCGCAAAACTTTGGGAGCGCTATGGGGCCGACCTGCCGTCCGACAAGAGCCTGGGGAGCTACCTGGTCTTGGAGCTGAAGTTCAACGAGAACGCGGTCGGAGACCTGCTGCGCAGCTACCGGGAGACGCTGGCGTTCGCCGAGCTTCTGCCGGGAGTCCAGGAGGAGAGCCCTCCCCCACCCGAACCGAGCCGGATTGTCATGGCCACCCGTCAGGACCTGACGCTCTCCTTCCCCCTCGGCGAGTTCCGGGCGGTGCGGCGGATCCGGCCCGAGGAGGAGGAGAGCTTCAAGCTTCTTTTCAGCCTCTGGCTGGAGCAGATCAAGGAGAAACCGGGCGAGAGCTCGTAGCTTTTGGAGAATACCAGTCCACCTTGCGGGTCAGGAACATGACCGTCGCCAGGATCACCAGGAGGCCCAGCGAGCCGAGGAGCAGGGCGTAGTCCTCGGCCTGGAGGAGAACGTAGAGGTAACCGTACAGCACGCCGAGCATGCCGCTCATCGTGAGCGCCCGGCCCTTGCCCTTAAGAATCGCCAGCGAGTAGCCCGAGATGAGCAGGACGATCGCCACGGCGGCGGCGGCATAGGCCATGCCGAACGGGATCTGCTCCGAGACCGACAGGAGGAGCAGGTAGAACAGACAGAGCGCCGCCCCCACCAGCAGGTAGTGCATGGGGTGGAGCGACACCGGGCTGAAGACCTCGAACAGGAAGAAGGCCAGGAAGGTCAGGACCAGGAAGAGCATGCCGTACTTCACCGAGCGCTCCGTCTTCAGGTACACGTCCACGGGCGTGTAGAGCGAGACCCCGAACGCCGACTCGTTCACGGCCTGGTCGGTCAGCACCTGCTCGCGCTCCGCCTCCAGCCACTGCTGCGGATAGCTCCGGCCGTAGTACGGCACGGTCCAGGTGGCCTTGAACCCCTTGGCCGAGACCTCGCGCTGGTCGGGCAGGTAGCCGCCCGTGAAGCTCGGGTCCTTCCACGACGAGGAGAGCGTCGCCGTCGTCTGCTTGCCGAGCGGCAGGAAGCACAGCGATTGGCTCCCCTGGAACGACAGGTCGAAGGCGAAGGGCAGGCTCGCCTTCTCCGGCAGCGCGGCGAGGCCCGGGATCGGCACGCGCAGGCCCGTGGTCCAGAGCCCCGTCACTCCCCCGCCCGGCGAGAGCACCAGCGTCCGGCCGGTCCAGGCCATGTGCACCTCCCGGCGGAAGCCCCGCATGTCCGAGATCCCCACCGACAGCCAGGCCTGGTCCCAGAGGACGTCGGCCGGCGCGATCCGCCACTGCGTAAAGCTCGGCTTCAGGAACTGGCCGGAGCTGTGGAGGTTCTCCACCCGGTAGACCGGCACCTCGTAGATCCCGCGCTTCAACACCTTCGGGTTGAGCCGGCCGTCCATCCGGATCGTCTCGGGCAGGAAGTGGGCGAGCTGCGTCCAGGTCTCGACGACCCCCTTGTCGTTCTTGCTGTGGACCAGGTAGGGCACGGTGAGCACCGGGCCGCCCACCACCTGCTGGACACCCCAGGTTCTCGCCGTCTCGAAGATCACGCTGTCGCGGCGCTCGGTGCGCTCGCGGATCAGCCCCTTCACCATGGACAGGGGGATCATCAGGGCCAGGATCAGCATGCCGGTGACGATCATCTTGAACAGGACGGAATCCCGGAGGTTCCGCTTCCGGGGCTCGGGCATCAGCGTTTCGGTCAGGTCGGGTGTCATCTCGATCTCCTCCTTGATGGAGGGGAGTAGACCGCCCGGGGAGGGCATGGTCAGGGCGGAACCTGGGAAAGAGGAGACCGGATCGTGGCGGAATTGTGGCAACCGCGCCCGGAGACCCGGCTTGGGGTACATTCGAGCGATGGCCCTGATCGGACTTGTGGACGACGAGGAGAGCCTCCGCGAGACGGTGAGCTTCGCCCTGCGGCGCGAGGGCTACCGGGTCGAGCCGTTCCCGGACGGGCTGTCCGCCTGGCGGAGCTTCGAGCAGGGGCTGCCGGACCTGGCGATCCTCGACATCCTGATGCCGCAGATGGATGGCCTGGAGCTCTGCCGCCGGCTGCGCGCCCTGTCCGAGCGTCTGCCCATCCTCTTCCTGACCTCCAAGGACGAGGAGTTCGACCGGGTGCTGGGCCTGGAGCTGGGCGCCGACGACTACCTCTGCAAGCCGTTCTCGATGCGCGAGCTGGTGGCCCGGGTCAAGGTTCTCCTGCGGCGGGCCGCGATACGCGAGGAGCCGGCCGGAGCGGACGAACGGATCGTGGAGGTCGGCCAGTTGCGCCTCGACCTCCGCCGCTACCAGGCGTTCTGGAAGGGTGGGCCCGTGCCGCTCACGGTGACCGAGTTCACCCTCCTCCACGCCCTGGCCCGCCACCCCGGCCACGTGAAGAGCCGGGCGCAGCTCCTCCAGGAGGGCTACCCCCACGACGCCTATGTGAGCGACCGGACGATCGACAGCCATATCAAGAGGTTGCGCCGGAAGCTGGAGGAGGCCGACCCCGCCTTCGGAGCCGTCGAGACGGTCTACGGGCTGGGGTATCGGTGGAGGCCGGATTGAGATTCCTGACTGGAATCCCGCTCCGGCTCCTCCTCTTCAACGTGCTGCTCGTGTTCCTGCCGGCGGCCGGGTTCCTCTACCTGGATGTGTACGAGCGGGAGCTGCTGGAGGCGCAGGAGCGGGCCATGGTCCAGCAGGGCCGCCACCTGGCCGCGGCGCTGTCGGACCGCGGGGATCTCGACTCTGCCAAGGCCGAGGGTCTCCTCCGCCGCCTCGACCGCCGGACCGATGCCCGGCTGCGCATCCTCGGAACCGGCGGCACGCTGCTGGCCGACTCCGCCGCGTTCGGCCCTCGGCGTGTCCCGGTCCCCGCCGAGGCGTCCCGATACACCCGGGACCCCGCTCCGGAAGGGGCGAGGCAAAGGCTGGCCTACCGCGTGGGCGCCTGGCTGTACAGCCTGCCGCAGCGCGTGAAGCGGGTCCTTGGCGCGCCGCAGCCCGAGCCACCCGAGAGCTTCTACGATCACCCGGGCAAACCGCTGCTCGGCACGGAGGTCCGGGCCGCCCTCGCCGGCCGCTACGGGGCGACCACCCGGCGGACGCCGGGCCAGCGCTCGCTCACCCTCTACTCCGCCATCCCGGTGCGGAATGAAGGCCGGGTGGTGGGCGCGGTCCTGGTCTCGCAATCCACCTACCGCCTGCTAGGCGCGCTCTACGAGGTCCGGCTCGGCATTTTCCGAGTCTTCCTGGCGTCGGTGGCGGCGGCGATCGTGCTCACGCTCCTGGTCTCCACCACGATCGCCCGCCCGCTCCGGCGCCTGCGCGACGAGGCCAACGTCCTGCTCGACCGCCGGGGCCGGCTGCGCGGCCGCTTCCGGGGATCGAGCCGGAAGGACGAGATCGGCGACCTGGCGCGCGCCCTGGAGGAGCTGACCCGCCGCCTCGAAGGCCACCTCGGGTTCATCGAGTCGTTCGCCTCGGACGTCTCGCACGAGCTGAAGAACCCGCTCGCCGCCATCCGCTCCGCCACCGAGCTGCTCGCCGAGGTCGAGGACCCGGCCGACCGCCAGCGCTTCCTCGGAGTCGTTCAGAAGGAGGTCGCCCGCATGGAGGGCCTCCTTTCCGGCGTGCGGGAGGTCAGCGAGATCGACGCCCGCCTCGAAGCCGAGGAGGCCCGGCCGGTGGCCCTCGACGCTCTCCTCGGCGAGGTGGTCGAGAGCCGATGTCTGCGCGCCGACAATGGGACCAAAATCAATCTCCAACGGCCTTTGGAGAGGATCGTCGTACGCGCTTCGCCCGAGCGGCTGACCCAGGTGCTGGAGAATCTCCTAGACAACGCCGCCAGCTTCTCGCCCGAGGGCGAGGCCGTCGAGGTGAGCGTCGGCCGGGACGGCGCCTCCGCCGTGGTCACCGTAGAGGACAGCGGGCCCGGCATTCCGGAAGCTCACCTCGACCGGATCTTCGATCGGTTCTTTACCTGGCGGCCGTCCGAGCCGGGCAGCCGCAACGGCCATACCGGTCTGGGTCTGGCCATCGTCAAGGCGATCGTGGACGGCTACGGCGGCTCGATCGTCGCCCGCAACCGGCCCGGGGGCGGCTCCCGTTTCGAGGTTCGGCTGCCGGCGGTGTAGGCTTTCCAGGCGAGAGCAAGGAGGGAGCACATGCCGGGTGTCCCTGGAGCGAGCAAGAGGATCGAGGAGCGGGTGCTGACCTGGCCGGGCGTCGAGGCCCACCCCCACCGGTTCGGAGGCGTCGAGTACCGGCTGGGCAACCGCGAGGTCGGGCACATCCACGGCGACCACATGCTCGACATCGCCTTCCCGAAGAAGGTGCGCGAGGAGCTGGTCTCGGCCGGCCTGGCGCGGCCTCATCACCTGCTGCCGCAGAGCGGCTGGGTCAGCTTCTACCTGCGCGAGGAGGGGGACGTGGAGCAGGCCGTGAACCTTCTCGCCCGCTCCTACGAGCTGGCGCTCGAGCAGCAGGCCCGGAAGAACGGGACGGCGGTTTGAACCGGCCGTCTCCGTGGCGCCCGCTGCGCCACGCGATGTTCCGCTCGCTATGGATCGCCACGGTCGCCTCGAACATCGGCACCTGGCTCCAGAGCGTGGGCGCGGCCTGGCTGATGACCTCCCTCTCCCCTTCGGCCGTCATGGTGGCGCTGGTCCAGGCCGCCACGAGCCTGCCCATGTTCCTGCTCTCGCTGCCGGCCGGCGCCCTGGCCGACGTGGTGGATCGGCGGCGGATCCTCCTCGTGACCCAGAGCTGGATGACCCTGGCCGCCGCCGGCCTGAGCGCCGTGACCTTTGCCCACCGGATCGGACCCTGGTCGCTCCTCCTGTTCACCACCCTGCTCGGCCTCGGGGCGGCGCTCAACCAGCCGGCCTGGCAGGCGATCATCCCGGAGATCGTCCCGCGCGAGGATCTCCCGGCCGCGATTTCGCTCGGCAGTGTCGGCTTCAACCTTGCCCGCGCCGCGGGTCCGGCCATCGGCGGTCTCCTGGTCGCGGCGGCCGGCGCCGAGTTCAACTTCCTGCTCAACGCCCTCTCCTTCCTGGGCGTCCTCCTGGTGCTCTTCCGCTGGAAGCGCCCGCCGGGCACCTCGGTCCTGCCGGCCGAGCGGTTCTTCGGCGCCATGCGCACCGGCGTGCGCTACGTGCGCCATTCGCCGGAGGTGCTGGCGGTGGTCGCGCGCGGCGCGGTGTTCGTGACCTGCGCCAGCTCGCTCTGGGCCTTCCTGCCGCTGGTGGCGAAGAACCTCGGCCAGGGCCCGGGCGGCTACGGTCTCCTCCTGGCGGCCCTCGGGATCGGCGCGGTGGCCGGCGCCTTCGTCCTCCCCCGCCTCAACCGCTCGGGCTCGACCGACGTCGTGGTGGCCGTCGCCACGCTGGTGTTCGCGGGCGGGGTGCTGGCGCTCGGCTATCTCAAGATCTTCTGGCTGCTCTTCGCCGCCATGCTCCTCGCGGGCGGGGCGTGGCTGTCGCTCCTCTCCAGCCTCAACGTGGCGATCCAGACCCTGGTGCCCTCCTGGGTGCGCGGCCGGGCGCTCTCGGTCTACATGCTGTTCATCTTCGGCGGCCTGGCCGGCGGCAGCGCGCTCTGGGGTGCCGTGGCCGACCGCATCGGCATCGCCCGGGCCCTGCTGATCTCCGCGATCGGCTTGGTGGTCGGACTGCTCGCCACCTTCCGCATCCACCTGCGCTCGGGCGAGGGGCTCAACCTGGCGCCGTCGCGTCAGTGGCCCGCGCCGCGGACCAGCTACGACGACCTGGAGCCGGATCAAGGCCCGATCCTGGTGTTGCTGCGCTACCGGATCGACCCGGGGCGCGCCGCCGAGTTCGCGGCCGTCATGGACGACCTTCGCCGTGTGCGCCTGCGCGCCGGCGCCCTGCAGTGGGGCCTGTTCTCGGACGCCGCCGATCCCGGACGCTACACCGAGATGTTCCTGATGGCGTCCTGGATGGAGCACCTGCGCCACCGCGAACGGGTCACCGTCGCCGACGAGGAGGTCCGCCGGCGCGCCGGTGCCTTCCATCTCGGTCCCGAGCCGCAGGAGGTGGAGCACCTCGTGGGCGTGACCGGGGGCGAGGAAGCGAAATGATCCTCTGTAGGGGTGGTCCTTGTGGCCGCCCTCCCAGGGCTCAAGCGTGCCAGAGGCTACAGCAAGCCCTGAAGATCAGTTCGGATCGTCCAGGACCGCAGCGACGGAGTTGGCGACAGCGGCCTTCTTCAGCCAGCGCCGTAGCTGTTCCGGATCTTTCTGTGCCAGGATGCGCTCGCGAAGCGGTTCAGACACCGCAAGACCGCGGCCTTCGAGCACCGTCAGTAAGGCGAGAGCCCCCTCCTCGGCACGCCCCTCGGCACGCCCCTGCGCCACATACTTCCTGGCAAAATCGCTCTGGTATTCGTATCCCTTCATCTCCGCCTCCAAAGCGCGGCGAGTCGCCTCATTGAGAGAATTGTACACGAGATCGTAGTAGAACCGGCCCCGATCATCGTCAAGTCCCTGGAACGCGGGCAGCACGGCGGACGCGATCCTCTTGCCCTTCTTCGTCCTGCCGTGTGCCAGGGCGGAGAGGACTCCGAGCTCGGGCCGCTGGGTCGCCTCCTCGAGGTCCGTCACAACTGGAACCTCGGTGCGGCGCAGCACGGGCGGCCGCAGGATGAAACCAGGGATGCCGGTCTCGATCGGCTCAGCGCACCACCCGGCCACGGTCGGATCCGGTGCGATGACAAGCAGGGCCACTGGGCATCCATGGACAGCCCGCGAGACCATTGCATACGCCGGCCAACTGAGACGCTTCCGGAGATCGATCGCCAACTGGACCTCGACGATCACCACCCGAACGGGAGCGCCGTCCTGAAGGAGCAGGACGACGACGTCCGCCCGGTATTCGGCGGGCCGGATCTCGGTCAGGTCGGCCGAGGCAACGCGGGCCTCGGCGTAGGGCGGCAGAGACAGGCCAAGAACCTCGACCAGGATCTCGGCCGCGAGCGACGGACGATTCTTGAAGAGATCCACCAGGACCTCGTGGGCCAGCGAAGGCATGAGCGAGGATCATGGCATGCTCTCCACGGGGAATCAATCACGAGATACCGTAGAGCCAGGGTAAAAGCACTTCCATACGCCCCAAAGTGTCTGCCAATTTTTCTCCATTGCTGCCATGCCGTCTCCGCGATTCCGAAGCCAGGCGCCGTCCAGCTAGGCCTTCTCCATCTCCTTCACGTACAGCGCCTCCCAGTGCGGCCGGCCGCGGCGGACGAGATGGATCTTTCCCTTCTCGCTCAGGCGCCGGAGCAGCACGGAGATCTGGCCGCCGGAGACCGGCCGGCGCAGGCGGTCCCGGAAGCGGAGGTTGATCTCCTTGGTCAGCGTGGCGGGGCCGAAGCGCTCGCGGGCGCCCTTGCCCTGCAACATCAGGTCGACCAGGCGGCTCACGTCGGGCCGCGAGGCCGGGCCGAAGTCGGCCTCCTCCGGCGCGGGGACCGGGACGGCGCGGTCCGCGAAGTCGAGCGCCTCTCCGGCGGCGGCACGGAACTGCTCCAGCCGCCGGGCGATCTCCGCCAGCTCGGCGGCGTGCGTGCTCCGCCGCTCCTCGTGCAGCGCCACCTCGGCGGCGTGGAACGCCTCGCGCTCCCGATGGAACGCGGCCTGCGCCTCCAGGCTCGACAGGACCTCAGCGATGGATCTTCCTTCGTTCATGGCACCCTCCGGACCGGCTGCCGGGAAACCGGGCTTTTCCGCTGAGACAACCACGCAGTTCTCAGCAGAGATGCCTTGCGCGAGCGGAGATAGCTCGCGTTTATCAGTGGATCATAGCAGAGTCTCAGCTAACCGAGAGCGATTCTCAGCAAAACATTGGTGATTCTCAGCCGCAAAATTTCTATTACGCAGCAGATAGCGGCTGTGTCGCAGCAGATCGACTCTTTGTCTCAGCGGATGACGTGGGATTCGCTGAGACACCAGAGGATTCGGCTGAAAACTGCCGAACTTTCTCAACAAAACCGCCGGCGGGGCGCCGGCGGT
>DATANP010000471.1:0-9086 GCA_036266195.1 Thermoanaerobaculia bacterium
TCCTGGGGATCTCCTCCGGCTCGCTCTCCTCCCTGCCCGAGCCGCTCCGCCGCCGGTCTCCGGCAAGGTCACGGCTCCAATGGGCTGCCGCGTCGCTCGCGCTCCTGGCCTGCCTTTCCGGCGCGATATGGTTGTGGAGCAGCCGCCGCCGGGAGCCGGTCCTCGCCTCCTTCAACCGGCTCACCGACCAGGAGGGGGCCGAGCTCTACCCGAGCCTTTCTCCGGATGGCCTCTTTTTCGCCTACGCCTACCGGTCGGGAAGCGATCTCGACATCTTCCTGCGCCGGGTGGGCGGCCGGAACCCGGTCCTGCTGACCGGCGACTCGGACGCGGACGACACCGAGCCGGCCTACTCGCCGGACGGCCGTTGGATCGCCTTCCGCTCTGAGCGCCAAGGCGGGGGCATCTTTCTCATGGAGAACACCGGCGGCCCGGCTCGCCGGGTCACGACTTTCGGCTTCAACCCGGCCTGGTCGCCGGACGGGAAGGAGATCGCGGTCGGCGAGGAAGACGTGACCGATCCGGGCAAGAGGATTCAGGAGAGCCGGATCTGGCGCGTCGACGTGGCCTCCGGCCGCCGGACCCGGGTCACGGAAGCCGACTCGGTCCAGCCGAGCTGGTCTCCGAGCGGAGCGCGGCTCGCCTACTGGGGGCTGGCCCGCGGCTCCTCCCGGCCGAGGATCTCGACCGTGCCGGCCGCGGGCGGTCCGGCGGTTCCGGTCGCGGAGGACGGCTCCGCCAACTGGAATCCCGTCTGGTCCCCCGACGGCCGGTATCTCTACTTCGTGAGCGACCGCGGCGGCAGCATGAACCTCTGGCGGGTGCGCATCGACCAGGGATCGGGCCGCGTCTCCGGCGAGCCGGAAGCTGTCGTCGCCCCCTCCCCGGCGACCTGGTTCCTCAGCCTCTCGGCCGACGGCCGGCGGATTGCCTACATGGCCATGTCGAGCCGCCGCAACGTCGAGAAGGTCGCGTTCGACCCGGAGCGCGTGGAGGTGGTTGGAGCCCCGGTCGAGGTCCTGCCCGGGACCCGGACCTACCGCACGGTCGCGCCCTCCCCCGACGGGCGGTGGCTCGCGTTCTACGCCTCCGATCCGAACGAGGACCTGTTCGTGGCGAGGTCCGACGGCATCGAGGTCCGGCAGTTGACGAACGACCTCGCCAAGGACCGTTATCCCTGCTGGTCCCCTGACGGCTCCAGGCTCGCCTTCCATTCCAACCGGGGCGGCCCCAACGACATCTGGTCCATCCGGCCGGACGGCAGCGGCCTCACGCCTCTCACCCGGGGGAGCGGCCTCGTCCTTCCTCTCTGGTCTCCCGACGGCCGGCGCCTCGCCGCGAGCTCGGCGAGCCGGGGCTCCGTGCTCCTCGATCTCGAGAGGCCGCTGGCGGAGCGCACCCCGCAGCCGCTGCCCGAGGTGAGAGATACGGGCCAGAGCTTCTTCGTGAACTCGTGGTCGCCGGACGGCGATCGTCTCGCCGGCAACGATCCGGTGTCCGGGATCGGCCTCTATACTCTTTCGTCGGGCCTCTATGAGAGGCCCCTCGAGACCGGCGTGGATCCCCGGTGGCTGCCCGATGGGCGCACCCTCCTGCTGTTCCGGGGCTCGGAGATCTGGTCGCTCGACACCCGCTCCCGGGCCTCCCGCAAGGTGCTCGCGCCGTCCCCGCACTCCAGCTTCCGGGACTTCGCCGTCGGACCCGGCGGCCGGGTGCTCTATTTCATTCGGGCCATTGACGATGCTGACATCTGGATGGCGTTGCTCGACTGACTGCCTCTGATACGATCCTGCATCCAAACCAAGAGGAGCCTGGAATGACCTTTCGAGTCAGCGATCTGATAGCGAATGTCATGCCCAAGGAGCACGACAAGCCTGAAGGATGCACCGGCCAGAATTCCTGTCCTCAATGCACGGCACTATGTCAGTGTAGCAATGTCTTGACCATCTGTTGTATCACCGCGTCCGGGTGCAACTCTGACTCCGAGGATCCTGGGGACCACCCTTGCCATCACCACACAAAGCGTGAGGCCCTGGCAGAGACCCTCAGCCTGGACCTGCTGAGGACCGCGCTGCAGCAGGCACTCGCGCAGGGCTGATTGTCGCAAAAAACCGGCGGGCGAGGGCTGTGCTCCCCCTTTCCAGGCCGGGTAAAGCCGGTTTGCGACAAGATCCCGGGGTTTTTGCGTCAAACCCGGCAGAGCCGCCGGTGTAATTCTCTTGCTCGATCGACCACTCCAAGATTAAGCTGCGTCCAACGTACGGAAAACTTGGGGAGGGTCGGTGCCGGGGACGATACCTGCGGAAGGCGCCCCTTCAGTGTCCGGGAGGATTTCCCGGTATGAGCTGCGCGTGCGCCTGGGCGAGGGCACCGCGTCCGAGGTCTACAAGGCCTGGGACCCGGACCTGGAGCGCTGGGTCGCGCTACGCCTCATCCCTCCCGGCCTCGCCGGCCGGAGTGAGGAGCGCAAGCCGCTGATCCGCGAGGCGTTGACGGTCGCCTCCCTCGAGCACCCGAACATCGGTCCGGTCTATGACGTGGGAGAGGCGGCCGACGGCGGCCTCTTCCTGGTGTCCGCCCTGTGCGAAGGGGAGACCCTGGCAACACGGCTGAAGCGCGGCCCCATGAGGCCGGAGGTGGTGGTGGCGATCGCCGTCCAGGTTGCCGCCGCCGTGGGGCGGGCGCACGAGCATGGCATTCTCCACGGCCGGCTGCGCCCGTCGAACGTCTGGGTCGGCGGCGACGGCCAGGTGCGGGTGGTGGATTTCGGGCTGGCCGGCCTGGAGGAACGGACCTGGCGCACGTGGCGGATCGAGCCGGCGGGCCGGGATTTCATGGCTCCCGAGCTGCTGCTGGGCGAGGCCGCGAGCCCGCGTTCGGACGTCTGGGCCGTCGGTGCTCTTCTCATGGCGATGGCCGGCCGGCGGGAAGGGCTGCCCGACGATCTGTCCCGCATCCTGGACCGGGCCCTGTCGTCGCGGCCCGCGGACCGCCATACCAGCGCCGGGGCCCTGCGGGACGACCTGCGCCTGCTGCGCGATCCCAGCCCGCGGCCCGCCGGACGGGCGCCGGGCCGTCCTCCCGATCTCTCCGGAGTCCGGCGCCTGTCGCAGTACCGGATCGGAGACCTGCTCGGCGGCGGCGGCATGGGGGTGGTCTACCGGGCCGAGGACATCCATCTCGGTCGCACGGTCGCCCTCAAGTTCCTGCCCGCGGACATGGCGGGCGATCCCGCGGCCAAGGCCCGCTTCCTCCAGGAGGCGCGGGCGGCCTCGGCGCTCGATCACCCGAACATCTGCACGGTCTACGAGATCGGCGAGACCGAGGAGAACCAGCTTTATCTCGCGATGCCCTGCTACGAGGGCGAGACCCTGAAATCGAGGATCGGGCGCGGACCGCTGCCGGTGAGCGAGGCGCTGGACTGCGCGCTCCAGACCGCCAAGGGTCTGGCCCAGGCGCACCGGCAGGGGATCGTCCATCGCGACGTCAAGCCGGCGAACCTGATGCTCACGGCCGACGGCCTGGTCAAGATCCTGGACTTCGGCGTGGCGAAGCTGGCGGGCGAGGCGACGCTGACCCGCACCGGCGCGGCCGTGGGGACCGCGGCCTACATGGCGCCCGAGCAGATCCGCGGCGAGCCGGTGGACGCCCGGGCCGACCTCTGGTCCCTGGGCGTGGTCCTCTATGAGATGGTCACGGGCCGGCGGCCGTTCCCGGGCGACAACCCGGAGGCGGTCCGGCACGCCGTGCTGACCCGCGAGCCGGAGCCGGTCGCGCGCCTGTGCCCCGAGGCTCCACCGGAGCTGGAGAGGGTCGTCCGCGGTCTGCTCGGCAAGGACCCGGCCGACCGGTACCCGACCGCCGATGCGTTGGCGGCCGAGTTGCGGATTCTTCTCGGGAGGAGCGCGGTCTCGGGCTCGGTTCAGGTGGTTCCGGTAAGGCCGCCGGTCACCCGTCCCACGATCCGCCGCCGTTGGGTGGCAGCCGTGGTTCCGCTGCTGGCACTGGCGGGCCTCCTCTGGCGGTTGCCATCGAGAGAGGCTCCGCCGCCGGTCGGCATCAAGGTGACCCAGCTCACCGAGGCGCAGGGCCGCGAGCTGTACCCGAGCCTGTCGCCGGACGGCAGCTTCTTCGTGTACTCCAAGGCCGACGGCGGCGACCAGGACATCTTCCTGCACCGCGTGGGCGGCCGGAACCCGATCAACCTGACGCAGGATTCCCCGGCGGACGACACCCAGCCGGTCTACTCGCCGGACGGGAAGTGGATCGCCTTCCGGTCGGAGCGCGACGGCGGCGGCCTTTTCGTGATGGGGGCGACCGGAGAATCGGTCCGGCGGATCGCCGACCTCGGCTATCAGCCCGCCTGGTCGCCGGACAGCCGGGAGATCGCCTTCGCGACGGAGACTGTGACGAGCCCGGTGTCGCGGCGAACCACGAGCAGGCTCTGGCGGGCGGAGGTGCAGACAGGGCGCCGCACCCTGCTGTCCGAGAGTGACGCGGTGCAGCCGAGCTGGTCTCCCGACGGCAAGCGGATCGCCTTCGGGGGGCTGAGCTCGGGCGGGACGCGAAGAGCGTTGTTCACGGTGCCGCGAGGCGGTGGCGGTCCGGTAACGGTCCTGGACGACGGGTTCATGAACTGGAATCCGGCCTGGTCGCCGGATGGGCGCTTCCTCTACTTCGCGAGCGACCGCGGCGGCAGCATGAACCTCTGGCGGATCGCGGTGGATCCGGATTCAGGACAGACCCAGGGGAAGGCGGAACCGGTGCCCACGCCGGCGCAATCGGTCGGACCCTTCAGCCTGTCCCACGATGGAGCGCGGATTCTCTATGCCACGGACGATTCGAGAGCGGACGTCCGGCGTCTGCCGGTGGACCCGGTCACCGCCCGGTTGACCGGTGAGCCTGTGCCCGTGGTCCGCGCCAGGAGCTTCGGGGCCGTCGACGTGTCTCCCGACGGACGATGGCTCGTCCTCAACAGCGAGGTCCCCAAGGAGGATCTCTTCGTGGTCAGGTCGGACGGCACCGACCTGCGGCAGATCACGGACGATCCGCACCGCGACCGGCAGGCCCGCTGGTCCCCGGACGGGGAGTGGATCTACTTCCAGTCCGATCGGAGCGGGCTGTTCCGGATCTGGGCTGTCCGGCCGGATGGCAGCGGCTTGCGCGAGGTGGTGTCCAGTACCGGAACCCACCTTCTCAATCCCATCCCCTCTCCGGATGGCCGCAGCCTGATCTGCAGCGTGGGCTATGAGGGCACGGCCATGGTGGACCTGACCCAGCCGCCTGCCGCCAGGAAGCTCGTCCCGATCCCCATGCCGGGATGGGAGGGTTTCTTCCTCAATGCGCGGTCCTGGTCTCCGGACGGGGACTGGCTGGCGGGAGAGATCGGAGATCGAAAGGCCATGGCCGGCGCGGGTCTGGGTCTTTATTCGTTCGCGACCCGCCGCCTTGAGAGGCTGATCCCGGCCGGGCATGGCGAGCGGATCATCTTCCTGGATGGAGACCGGACTCTGTTGTATCTGGACGACAACTCGATCCGGGCTGTGGACCGGACCACCCGCAGGACCTGGCTGGTCGCGACGGCCCAGCCGGGTTCCAACTCCGCCAGTCTGTCCCTCAGTCCGGACCGGCGAGCGCTCTATCTGCTCGAAAAGGTGTCCGAAGGCGACATCTGGATGCTCGATCTCGGATCGCGGGATCGGGCACCTTGACCGAGGGGCCGCCCCTCAGGAGGTGACCTGTGTTTCAGTTCAAAGATCTCTCCACTCACGTGATCTTCGACTGTACGTGTGAAGGGGAACAGAAGAAGAACGATCCCGATAAGGATCCAGACTGGGGAATCTCCATTGTCTCCGCGGAGTGCGACAGAGAAAAAAAGAAGGCTGGGGCTGCGTTGCCTCTTCTGCGCCAGCAACTGAGGCGCGGGCTCGAGGTGGCCCGCCCCTGATGTCGCAACGATCCGGGGGGCAGGGCCTGCCCCCTGAATTGTCGCATCCGCCGGCGGGCCCGCCGAGGGCGCGCAGGGCGTTGACGATCACGGCCACGTCGATCGCCTCCTGGAGGAGCGCGCCGGCCACCGGCGGCAGGTAGCCGGCCGCGGCCGCGAGCATGCCGGCCAGGGAGAGGGCCATGCCGGCCAGCACGCTCTGGAGCGCGATGCCCCGGGCGCGCCGGGCGATCCGCAGGGCCTCTCCCAGCCGGTCCAGGCGGTCCACGGTCAGCACCACGTCCGCGGCCTGGGAGGAGGCGCTGGCTCCCCGGGCGCCCAGGGCCACCCCGGCGTCCGCCGCGGCCAGGGCCGGGGCGTCGTTGATGCCGTCCCCGACCATGAGGGTGGGGCCCCCGGCGCGCTCGGCGAGCACGGCCTCGACCTTCTCCGCGGGCGAGCGCTCGGCCAGCACCAGGTCGGCCCCGATGACCGCCCCCACCCGCTCCGCCACCTCGCGGTGGTCGCCGGTGACCAGCACCACCCGCCCGATGCCCGAGGCCCGCAGGCTGCTCAGGGTTGCCGCGCTGTCCGGCCGCACCGGGTCGCGCAGGATCAGGGCGCCGGCCAGGGCGCCGTCCACCGAGACGAAGACGCTGGAGGAGCCTTCGAGCGCGGTGCGGCGCCGGACCTCTTCGACGGAGGAGGGGGTGTCTCCAGCCGGCAGCACCCACCCGAGCTTGCCCAGGGCGACCGCGCGGCCGTCCACCTCGCCCCGGATGCCCTGGCCCAGCCTCTCTTCGACGCCGGTGGGGAAGGACAAGGGGAGGCCCCGCGCGGCCCGCACCACGGCCGAGGCCATCACGTGCGGCGAGACCTGGTCCAGGGACGCGGCCAGGCGCAGCATTTCGCCCTCTGGAACCGGACCCAGGACCTCGACCTCCGCGACCTCGGGCATGCCGGTGGTGATGGTGCCGGTCTTGTCCAGGAGGAGGATGCGGGCGCGGGCCAGCGCCTCCAGCGCCCGGCCTCCCTTGATCAGGATGCCGCGCTTCGCCGCCCGCGAGACGCCCGCGATCAGGGCCACGGGCGCGGCCAGGATCAGGGGGCAGGGAGTGGCCACGACCAGCACGGCCAGGGCGCGGACCGGGTCGCCCGACAGCGCCCAGGCGCCGCCGGCCACGGCCAGGGTCAGGGGCAGGAAGATCACGGCGTAGCGGTCGGCCAGCCGCACGAAAGGGGCCTTGGAAGCCTCGGCTTCCCGCACCATCCGCAGGATGCCGGCGTAGGTGCTCTCCGCGGCCGTGGACAAGGCGCGCAGGTTGAACGGCCCGGCCGCGTTGACCGTGCCGCTCTGCACCGGGTCGCCCGGCGGGTGCTCGGCCGGCCGCGGCTCGCCGGTGAGGGCCGACTCGTCGAGGACCGCGGTGTCGTCCCCCTCGACCCGGCCGTCCACCGGCACGATCTCCCCCGGCTTGACCAGCAGGAGGTCGCCCGGCCGGACCTCTTCGATCGGCGGGGAGGTGAGGCGGCCGTCCTCGTAGCGGTGGACGACCCGCGGCGCCCGCGCCAGGAGGGCGGAGAGCTCGCGCCGCGCCCGGGCCCCGGCGAACGCCTCCAGGGCCTGGCCGCCGGAGAGCATGAGCGCGATGACCGCGCCGGCCAGGTACTGGCCCAGCAGCAGGGACCCCGCCATGGCGAGCAGGGCGATGACGTCCACCCCCATCTCGCCGCGGCGCAGGTCGGAGACCACGGTCCAGGCCAGCGGCGCGAGCATGGCCGCGGTGGTGAGCGCCCACAGCGTCCCGGCTGCCCCGGGCTGGCCCAGCAGGCGCGCCGCCGCGCCCGCCACGATGCCGGTCAGGGTGAGGCCCACCAGGGCGCGCGTCTTCACAGTTGGCAGTATGGCAGCCGGCAGGCGGAGCGGCACCGTGCATCGGGGTAGGGAAGGGACCTCAAGGACTGCAAGGACCTCAAGGACTGCAGACCTTTGGTCCCTGAAGTCATTGCAGTCCTTTGGGTCCTTTCAGCTACAGTAGCCCGATGCGTTTCCGCTTTGCCGTGGCTCTCCTGCTGGCCGTGCCCTGCCTTGCCCAGGTGCCCGCCCCGGAGCGCGCCGCGCTGGCCGCGCTCTACCGCAGCGCGGGCGGCGCCGAGTGGCGCGACCGCTCCGGCTGGCTTGGCCGGCCCGGCACCGAGTGCCAGTGGCAGGGCGTGGTCTGCGACGCCGGAGGGTCGGTGGTGGAGCTGCGGCTGTCCTCGAACGGCCTTACCGGCGGCGTCCCTCCGGAGCTGGCGGAGCTGACCCACCTGCGGGTGCTCGACCTGCGCTCGAACTCCCTGACCGGGCCCATCCCGGCCGAGCTGGGGCGGGCTGGGCGGCTGGAGGTCCTCGACCTGGCCTACAACGGCCTCACCGGCGAAATCCCGCGCGGGCTGGGGCGGCTCGGCCTCCTGCGCGCTCTCTCCCTGGAGCACAACGCGCTGACCGGCGTGCCCCCGGGGCTTGGGCGGCTGGCGAACCTGGTCGCGCTCGACCTCTCCTTCAATCCGATCGAAGAGCTGCCGGACGACCTCGGGCTGCTCGCGCGCCTGCGCCTGCTGCGGCTGCGCGACGGCCGGCTCCCGGAGATCCCGGCGGCCGTGTTCGCGCTGAGCAGCCTGGAGACCCTCGACCTGTCGGGCAATCCCATGGCCGGCGCCGGGCTCTCCGAGGAGATCGGCGGCCTGGACCGTCTGACCCGGCTGGCCTGCGCCGGCTGCGGCCTGACCGGACCGCTCCCGGTCGGTCTTGGAAGCCTGAGCCAGCTCCAGGAGCTGGACCTCGGCGGCAACGCCTTCGACTCGCTACCGGCCGGGATCGCGGACCTGACCGCTCTGAGGGTGCTGCGGCTCGGCGGCAGCCGGCTCGAAGGCGACCTGCCGGATCTCTCCAGGCTGACGGCCCTCGAGGCGCTCGACCTCTCCGGCAATCCGTTCACGCCCGGTCCGGTCCCGGACTGGCAGGGCCTGCGCCGGTTGCGGGAGCTGAGCCTGCGCGCCACCGGCCGCAGCGGGGAAATCCCGGACTGGCTGCCGGAGCTGGAGCGGCTCGCCTGGCTGGACCTGGCGGAGAACGCCTTCGAGGCCGGGCCGGTGCCGGCGTTCTTCGCGGACATGC
>DATANP010000472.1:0-23280 GCA_036266195.1 Thermoanaerobaculia bacterium
CCCAGAGGCCGTCCACGATGTCGCTCCATCCCAGGAACAGCATCGCGAGCCCCAGGACGATCCGGAGGGCGCGGTCCCAGGCCGCGAGATTGGACAGTCCCTGGAGCATGCCCTCAAGAATGGGCCGGAACCCGGCCTTCCGCCACGCCCCCGCGGGTGGCTTGCGCGCCGTCTCCGGCCCGTCCCGGCGGGTGGGCCGGGCGGGTACCGGGCCTGTGCTAGACTCCGGAGAGCCGATGATCGTCCAGAAACAGCATCTCGACGGCTTCACCCTCCTGAACGTGGAGGGCGTCATCAAGCTGGGGGAGAGCGCCCAGTTCTTCGCCCAGACGCTGGAGCGCACCCTGTCCGACGACCACGGCCACGTGATCATCGACTTCTCGAAGATCAACTTCATCGACTCCACCGGCATCGGCGAGCTGGTCGGGTACCTGGGCCGGTTCCGCAACTCGAAGCGCGAGCTGATCCTGGTCAATCCGTCCGACCGCATCCGCAAGCTGCTCCAGGTCGCCCGGCTCGACGCGCTGTTCCCCACCTACGACTCGGTGGAAGCGGCGATCGACAGCGAGCGCTGACCGCCCATCGGCCATGAAGGCACGCCGGGTCGTCACCCTGCTCCTGCTGGGCCTGATGGTCCTGGCTGGTTGCCGCCTGTTCCGGCACCGGGAGCGTCCGCCTTTCCGCAGGATCAGCCCGCCCGTGGCGTTCGAGGTCCTCCGCGACAGCCCGGACGTGCTGGTGCTCGACCTGCGCAGCCGCAAGGAGTACCTGAGCGACACCGGCCACATCTTCCGGGCGCGCAACATCCCCCTGGAGCGCCTCTCGGAGCGGCTGCTGGAGATCGCGCCGTTCCGGGACGACACGTTCCTGGTCTACTGCCGGAGCAATGACACCTGCGGCGAGGAGGGGATGGCGATCCTGTTGTCGAGCGGCTTCGACAACGCGATCCTGATCGACGGCGGGATCGACGGCTGGATCCACGACGGGTTCCGCACCGTGCTGCCCGAGGATGCGGCGGGGCAGGCGGAGGCGGGCGCGGCCGGCAGCGGCTTGCCCCCGCCCCCATAATCGGCTAAAAAGGTCTGCCATTCATTCCGTGGAGACCTTTATGACCGTTCATACCCCGACTGCTGCTGATACCGCCGAAGCCCTCCGGGACCTGAAGGGAGCCCTCGGCGACCGCATCCTGCTCGACGAGGAGGTCCGATCCCAATACCGGTCCGACTTCGGCCGGATGGTGGACCACCTGCCGGGCGCCGTGGCGCGCTGCACGTCCGCCGAGGAGGTGGCCGAAGTGATCCGCTTCTGCCGCGAGCGCCGCATCCCGGTGGTGCCACGCGGCCAGGCCCATACCCAGAGCGGCCAGGCGACCACGGCCGTGGGCGTGGTGGTGGACACCTCCTCGATGCAGACCATCCACGAGATCGACGAGGCCGGCGAGACGGCCACGGTCGACTCGGGCGTGGTCTGGCGCCAACTCGTCCGCGCCGCGAGCGAGAAGGGGATGGTGCCGCGGGTGCTCACCAACAACCTGGGCGTGTCGATCGGCGGCACACTCTCCATGGCCGGCCTCGGCGTGGCGAGCTTCCGCTACGGCACCCAGGCCGACAACGTGGACGAGCTGCAGGTGGTCACGGGCGCCGGCGAGGTCGTGGTCTGCTCGCGCGAGCAGAACCGCGAGCTGTTCGACATGGTGCGCTGCAGCCTCGGCCAGTTCGGGATCATCACCCGCGCCAAGGTCCGCCTGCGGCATTGCAAACCGATGGTCCGCAAGTACTACCTGCTCTACGACGACCTGGGCGCCCTCATGGAGGAATCCCGCAAGGTCATGGACCCGGGGAACGCCACCTTCTCCTCGCTGGAGTCGTGGTGCACGCCCTGCTTTCAGGGGATCAAGAAGATCGGCGAGGGCATGGAGCTGCGCGAGGGTGTGCAGACCTTCGCCTACTGGATGTACCCGCTCCACCTGACGGTCGAGTACGACGCCGGCCAGGAGCCGGACGACCAGGCCGTGCTCCAGGGACTGACCCCCTACCGGCACCTGGAGACCAGCGACTTCACCCAGCTCGAGTTCTGCGAGCGCATGGACCCGGTGTTCACCCTCTGGCGCCGCAGCGGCTACTGGGACATGGCGCACCCCTGGATGGAGACCACGCTGCCGTGGGACAACGCCCGGGAGTACATCGAGTCGGTGCTCGCGATCACGCCGCCTCAGGCGCTCGGACCGGGCGGCCACGTTCTCCTCTGGCCGGCGCGCACCGCCAGCTCGGACGTGCCGCTCTTCATGCATCCGGAAGGGGAGTACGTGATGGGCTGGGGCATCCTGCCGGGCGTGCCGCACGAGTTCCTCGACCTCGCCCTGTACCAGCTCGACATGGCGAGCGAGCTGTCGATCCACTATGGCGGCAAGCGCTACCTCTCCGGCTACATCACCTTCGACACCGCCGAGAAGTGGGCCGGCCATTACGGCGATCAGTGGGAGCGGGTGCGCGAGGCCAAGAAGCGGTTCGACCCGGACGGCATCCTGGCGCCGGGTTTTGTGGTCTACGAGTAAAAGAAAAGGCGGAGCCGGTCTCCTGGCTCCGCCCGTGACGTTCAGAGGCTGAGGGTCAGCGCTCGATCCGGTTGTAGAAGGCGCGCGGGCGCCGTCCGAACCAGTTGTCGCGGTCGCCGAAGCTCTCGCCGTCGTACGAGTGGTGGTAGTAGACGGCCTGGTGGCGGCGGTCCGCCCAGAGCGCCTTCACGTCCGTGATCTCGAAGGCCGTGCCCTCCCAGTTGCAGTAGCCGCCGTCCACCACGCGGCCGGTCACGCGGGCGTGGTCGCCGTTGCGCAGGCCGTAGGTGTTGCCGACCAGCATGTAGAGCTCGCCGTTGTCGTCGCGCAGGGCCTGGCACGAGTAGCCTTCCCGGGTCAGGTAACCGTCCACCACGAGGGTGTCGCCCCGGCCGTACCGCGACTCGTAGTAGCGCCCGTTGTTGCGGTCGTAGTAGCGGTACCGTCCGGCGTTCCCGTTGATGTAGCCGACCCGGTTGCGCGGGACAGAATAGCGGGTCACGGAGCGCTGGGAGTCGTAGCGCCGCTGCAGCTCGGCCTTTCTCTGGAGCTCGGCCCGCCGCTGCAGCTCCGTCTGACGCTGCAGGTTGGCCTGGCGCTGGAGCTCGAGCTGGCGCTGCTGCTGAAGCTGGGCCTGGCGCTGAAGCTGGGCCTTCTTCTGCAGCTCGATCTGGCGCTTCTGAAGGTCGGCCTGACGCCGCTGGGCAGCCACCTGCTCGCGCTTCAGATCGGCGCGCTGCTGGGCCTGGACCCGCTGCTGCTCACCCTGGTGACGGCCGCGGTCCTGCTGAACCCGGTTCTCCTGCTTCCGGTTCTCCTGCTTGTCCTGCTTCCTGCCCTGGCCCCTGTCGGCCTTTTCCGAATGCTGATGCCGCGCGTTGGGCGAAGGAGCCGCCTGGGTGTCCACCGGCAGCGACAGAGCCGCCGTGAGGAGCATCACCGGCCAAAAGACCTTCGCGAGCGGCCTGGATTTGCTGGTGTTCATCGCTGTGCCTCCTGAGTTGGCTGCGCCCCCGTGGGACGCATCTGCCAGACTCTAGGTAGCAACAGGTGTGCCAACCTCGTAAGTCATTGACTTGCAGTGGTTTCATTCTTTATTCCCACCGCAATCGTCCTGAACAGGGGACGGCCCGGGACAGCCGTCCTCTTTCTCTGATACCCTCCCGCGCCATGACCAAGACGACCGTACGCATCGCCCACAGCCCCGACTCGGACGACGCGTTCATGTTCTATGCGCTGACTCAGGGGCTGCTCGACACGGAAGGGCTGGAGATCCAGCACGTGCTGCAGGACATCGAGTCGCTGAACCAGGCGGCTTTTCAGGGGACGTACGAGATCACGGCCCTGTCGTTCCACGCTTACGCCTACCTGGCCGACCGCTACCAGCTCATGCCTTCGGGCGCGAGCTTCGGCGACAACTACGGCCCGGTGGTGGTGTCGCGCAACCCGCTCGGCCGCGCCGATCTCGTTGGGTGCAGGGTGGCGATCCCCGGCAAGCTGACCACCGCGAACCTTGCCCTCCATCTCTGGCAGCCGGAGGTGAAGACCGAGATCGTGCCCTTCGACCAGATCCTCGACGTGGTTCAGGACGGCAAGGTGGACGCCGGGGTTGTCATCCATGAAGGACAGCTCACCTACGGGGACCTCGGGCTACGGCAGGTGGTGGACCTGGGCGTCTGGTGGAAGGAGGAGACCGGCGGGCCGCTGCCCCTGGGTGGCAACGGCATCCGGCGAGACATCCCCGAGGACCTCAAGAAGCGCCTCTGCCGGCTGCTCACCGAGAGCATCGCCTACGGTCTCGACCACCGGCAGGAGGCGCTGGGCTACGCCATTCGCTACGCCCGCGGGCTGGAGGACGACCTGGAGCGGTCCGACCGCTTCGTGGGGATGTACGTGAACGACTGGACCCGCGGCTACGGCGAGGCCGGCATGCGGGCCGTGCAGCTCCTCCTGGACCGCGGCTACAAGGCGGGCATCCTGCCGAAGCGGGTCGAGGCCGAGTTCATCGGAGCTTGAACGTGCCCAGGCCCTCCGCCCTGGTCTTCGACCTCGACGGGACCCTCATCGACTCCCGCCGCGACATCACCACGGCCATCAACCGGATGCGGGGCGACCTGGGCCTCGCGCCGCTCGCGCTCGACCAGGTGGTGGCCATGGTGGGAGAGGGCGCGAAGGTCCTGGTCCGCCGCGCCCTGGCCGACTGGGACGAGGAGCCGGCGCCCGAGCGGCTCAAGGAGATCCTGGACCGCTACCTTTCCTACTACTGGGACGTCTGTCTGGATACGACCCAGGCCTACCCGGGGATCGAGGCCATGCTCGCCGAGCTGGCGCCGGCCTACCGCTTGGCGCTCCTGAGCAACAAGGGGGAGAGGCTCTCGATCGAGATCCTGGAGGGGCTGGATCTCGCCTGGCGCTTCAAGGAGATCCTCGGAGGGGACAGCCTCCCGACCCGCAAGCCGAACCCCGCCGGCCTGCGCGCCCTGGCCGACCGCTTCGACGTGCCCGTGGAGACCCTGATGCTGGTCGGCGACACCCGCATCGACGCCGAGACCGCGAAGAACGCCGGCTGCGCCTTCGCGCTGGTCGAGTGGGGCTTCCCCCGGCCGCCCGGAGTGGACGGCCTGGAAGCCGACGTGAAGGCGGCTACGCCGGAGGAGCTGGCGCGGAAGCTGTTGGAACTGTAAAGGACCCAAAGGACCGCAGGGACATCAAGGACCAAAGACCTTTTGTCCTTGCAGTCGTTGCAGTCCCTTTGGTCCTTTACAACCGCAGGTCCCGCCGGATCTGCCCGTACTCCAGGTCCAGCACCAGAATTCTTCCTCGGTCGTCGGCCAGGTTGAGCGTCTGGCCCTGGAGGTGCAGGGTCACGCGCTTCGCGCGGCCGAGGATCACCTCTCCCTTGACCTTGCCCGTGCCGCGGTGGACCAGGAACACCCGGGCCGAGCCCGGGCCGCAGGCCGAGCCCACCAGCCAGTCGCCGGAGAGCACCAGCTCGCCCGGCTCCCAGTCTTCGCCGGGGAGCGGGATCTGGACCGGCGGCGCGCCGTGCAGCTTCAACTGGAGGATCGCCGCGGAAACCCACTGCTCAGCCACCGACCCGTCCGGCGCCACCGCGAGCTGGCGCGCGCCTCCGACCCGGCCGCGGGCGGTGATCGGCACCTCCAGGCGGCTGCGGAGCTGGAGCGCCGGTACCTCGTAGGTCAGAACCTCCGGGTCCTCGCCGCCGGTCACCACCGAACAGCGGCTCGCCGAGCGGGCGAGCGTCAGGACCTTGCCCTGGACCGGCACGCCCCAGGGACCGTCGAAGCGCCGGGACGTGGCGTCCACCGCGATCAGACCGTCCGGCGAAACCACGTACCAGAGCGCGCCGTCGTAGTCCGGGGCGAAGGCCTCGAACCGCGCGTCGCACCAGAACTCGGCCCTGCGGCTGGCGAGATCGATCCGCGCCAGGCGCGACGCCGTACCCCGGCGGGCCAGCGCGATGGCGCGGTCGGCCAGATCCGACACCACCAGCCGGTGGGCCGGCTGATCGAGGTCCGTCACGGACCGGCCGGCGCGGGAGAGGAGCCGGACCCCGGCCTCTCCCAGAGCCACCGCGGTCAGGCCGCTCGGCAGGAAGGCGGCGTCCCAGGCCGGCATCGTGCCCGCGTCCGTGCCGGCGATCTCGATCTTCCATACCCCCTCCCGGGCGATCCAGGGCTCGCGGTCCGGCAGCGGCAGGGCCGGGGCATCGGCCTTGAGCGCGCCGTCGTCCGCAAATGCCACGAGCTGGCGGAAGCGGGCGGGCGACATGCGCGCTCCGAAGCGGCCCGAGTCGCGGGCCACGGCGCGCACCGCGGCGCGGGCGAGGGTCTGCGCGGCCGGCGTCCGGGGACCCTGGCAGAGCGCCTCCGCGAAGGCCAGGCGCTGGGACGCGCCCTCGGCCCGCCAGCTCTCCAGCAGGCCCTGGACGCGGTCCCGCACCTCCTCGAAGAGATCGGGAGCGAGCGTCACCTTGCGCGCCAGCACCCGGCCGGCCGAGGTGCCGCCCTGCTCGATCGCACGGTCCATCCACTCCACAGCCATGTGCCGGGCCTCGGGGATCGGCCAGATCGCATCCACCGCGGCCGCGAAGTCGCCGGCCTCGGCCAGGCCCGCGGCCCAGAGCAGGCGCAGCGACTCGGCCTCCTCGGTGTTGCGCGTCCGCTCCAGGCGGGTCACGGCGTCCGCGAACGCGCCGGTGCGGCGGGCGATCCAGAAGGCGCGCTCGCGGTCTCCGGCCAGGAACCACTGGCGCACCACCAGGCCGGGCGGCAGGTTGCGCGCCTCGGCCATCTCCGCGGCCAGCCAGAGCCGGCCGTTGCGCTCCAGGAAGGCCACGGCCTCCTCGTGCGCGCTCAGCACCTCGGCCAGCACGAACGCCGCCTCCTCCACGCTGCCCTGGGCCTCCAGGCGCTCGAACGCCGCGCGGTAGATCCGCTGGAGCTCGCCGTAGAGATCGGGCGCGAAGTGGACGACTGTCCAGGAGGGCTTCGAGTCGGGCTTGACCTCCAGGTCGCGGCGCGGGGAGGGGATGCGGAGCGGCAGCCCCTTGAGGGTCTCGGCCACCTCGCTGCCGAGCGGGATGGCGTAGCGCAGGGCCTCGCGCAGGTCGCCCTCCTCGAACATCTCGATCATGCGCTGGATGTACGCCGAGTGCCGCCGGCCGAGGAACGACGACAGGCTCGAAGCCACCTTGAGCCGGGCGGCCAGGCGATGGAAGCCGGCGGCGACCCGGTTCCCGAGAGGGATGCCCGGACGCCGCTCCGGCCGTTCCCCCGCAATCCCGAACGACCAGGTGCCTGACGAAACCCCCGGCACCTCGGCGCCCGCAAGCGCCGGCCGCCGCCAGCCGCGCAGGCTCCAGCGCAGGGTGTGGATGCCGTCCAGCATGATCCCCACCGGCGACAGCCGGCGCCTCTTCGGCTGCGGGTGCTCGCCGGACGGCTGGCGCCGGGAGAGGGCCGCGAGCACCTCGGCCAGCTCGGGCGCGGCCGGAGGCACCCCCTTGAGGCGCGTGCGGGCGTCGAACGCGACCGGCCCGGGCGCGGACAGGCGCGGCTGGACCGGCGGCGCGCCCAGCGACGAGGTCGCGACGGCGCCGAAGCCCTCCACGTCCAGCCAGGCGGCGGGGTCCTCGCGGTCGGCCTCGGCGTGGCGCTCCGTCACCGTGTAGCCGGAGCGCGGCCGGACCACCGTGCCGGCCGGCGGGTCCAGGGCGCGCAGCTCGAGCGGATCGAGCGGCGCGCCCACGAGCGTGCCGGCCTTCTCGGCGACCAGCGGCAGGCCGGGGGCGAGATCGCAGGCGACGCGCTGAGGCGCCGGCAGGCGCACCAGCCAGCCGCGGGCCACCTGGTAGACCGCCGTGCCCGGCACCCAGAGGTCCACCACCCGGCGGCGCGCCTCCAGCGGACCGGCGAGCGTGGCGTCCACGAGGAAGCCCGAGGCCTCGACGACCCCGCGGTGGACCAGCGTCTTCGGCAGCGGGCCTCTCATGGCCGCAGGCGCCTCACGCGTCCGCCTCCGCAGCGAGCGGCACGCGGCGGAAGAGCACCGCGTCGTGGTCGAGCGAATAGACCGTCACCTCGCCATGGACCGTGACCCAGGCCACCCAGGGCGCGCCGGGGCAGGCCACGGCATGGCGGATCGGGGCGGCGCCGACCGGCAGCTTGCGCGTCCAGCTCAAGCCGGCGAGGAGAAGCGACCGGCCGTCCTCCTCCAGGAGGAGCAGACCGGGTTCGCCGCGCTCGCGGTCGCGGGCCACGCCGAGCACCCGCGTGCCGTCGAACGGCACCAGGAAGCCGGCGCCGCCGCGGCTGAAGATCTCCCAGGCGCCGCCCTTCTGGGCCACGGCCACGAGCCCATGCTCGGGATGGGTGAGCCGGCCACCGTAGCCGAAGAAGGCCGGAGCCCCCTCCTCGGCCTCGTCGAGGATGCGCACCGTCCTGGGAGCGCCGCCGCCGATCACCGAGGTGAGCCGCGCCGGGCAGCCCGGCGTGGCCGCCTCCACGAAGCTGAGATGGCCGCTCACGAACGCCGCGGCCGACACCCGGCTCGCCAGGCGGAGCAGTCCGCCGTCCAGGATGCGGAACAGGGTGCCTTCGGCGTCCAGCAGGCAGGTGTGAAGCGCCACGTGGAAGATCGGCTGGAGGGGTCCGCCAGCGGCAGATCCGCGGAACGGCACGTCGCCCGGCGGACAGGGCACGCCCGGGCTGCCGCCGCCGCCGCGCTTCTTGCTGGCGTACGAGAGCGCCACCCCGCCGTCCGGCAGGGCCGACGCGAGCAGCACCTGCTGGCCGGTCAGCCCGACGCTCGTCGCGGCCTGCCCCGGCCAGGGGTCGTACAGGCGGGGCGCGCCGGCCGGCGAGCGCGGCGAGTTCGGCACCGGGAACGCCACCACGCCGCCGCCCGCCGCCCGCGCGAACAGCTTCGAGCCGTTCGGCGCGAACAGAAGGTCCGAGGCCGGCACCAGCCGCGACGCCAGCCGGTCCGGAGCCGCCGAGGCCACCGAGAACGGATCGCGCAGGAGCCGCACGCAGACCGCCGGGTCCGGCAGCTCCAGAGTGATCGCCGGGAGAGTCGCGGGCGCCAGGCTGCCCGACGGGCTGCCGCGGCGGATGCGGATCGCCACCCGCCGGGCCTCCGGGTCGAGCACGTCCCAGACCTGGAGGAACGAGGCGCCGCGCGTGCCGCGCACCGAAGCCAGCCGCGGCGGGCCCACGAGCCACAGGTCGTCCACCTCGCGCCACCCCTGGAGGCGCACGTTCCAGGCGGAGATCTGCGCATCCGAGGCCTCGTGCGGCGTGCGGGCCTGGAGCAGGCGGAGCACGCTCGCTTCGTTGACCTCGTGCTGGAGCGGCGCCTCGGGCTCCTGGAGGATCCCCCAGGCGAAGCGCACGCCCGCAGCCTCGGCCCGCCGGGCGAGCACGATCAGCGCCGCGAGCTGGGCGATACGCGGCGATCCGAGCTGGCCCGGTCCCGCGTCGAACACCGCGGCCGAGATCCGCGAGCCCGCGGGCACCGGCCGGGACACGCGCAGGAACAGGTGCTCGCCCGCGGCCGCCCGGCGCACGAACTCGTCCGGCGCCTCGTCGGCCAGCATCCACTCCGAAGCGAGCAGACGCTCGTACGAGCCGCGCCGCGCGATGCCGTCGTAGCCGTCCACCTCGCCGTCGCCGTTGTGCCGCCGCACCTGGAGCGGACCGACCGCGAACGACAGCCGGTGCAGCACCGGGCTCAGCGACACCGCCAGGTCGCGCGGGAAGATGCCGAGGAACGGGGCCCACGGGGCGAGCGCGCGCGGCAGATCCATCTAGGCGATGTCCTCCAGCCAGGTCTGGATCTGAGAGCGGATGAGAGGACGGGCTTCGAGCGTCGAGGCGAGGAGCGGCGGATCGAGCAGAACGGCCAGGGGCGGTTCGGCGTGAAGGCGCGACGCGCGGATCAGCAGCGCGCGCTCCAGCAGGGGGACCGGCACGGCCGGCTGCCGGTTGGTGGGCAGGAGGAGGGACGGCGCCTGGGCGTCCCGGCCGAGGTAGGTCGCGCCTTCGACCCAGGGGAGGACCGGCGCGTCGCCCAGCAGGATGATCAGGCCCGGACCGGCCACGCCGCTCAGGCGCGAGAGCGTCTCGTCGCCCCGGGAGAGCAGGCGCCTCGCCAGCGCCCGCGCCGCTTCGCCCCTTGCCACCACCCCCACCGGATCGAGAGGCACCGGCCGCGGGCGCCACGCCACCGGGAGAAGCTCGTCTCTCATGATTGGGCCGGCACCGTGTCGAGAGGCGCCGCAGGGACACCGCGCAGCGCGTCCACGATCCGCGACCGGACCTCGACGAGGTCGGCCGGCATGGTTTCGGGGGCGAACCCGGCGTCGATCTCGCGGGCGATCCCTTCGAGCCGCAGCAGCCACTCCTCGGCCTCCTCCGGACCGTGCGGCCGGGCGCGGAGCGCCTCGCGGCCGGCCGACGCGATGCGCGCCGCCCGGGCGAGAGGGCCGAGCGAGGCCTCCTCGGCCGCGGCGGGCAGCGTGGCGTTCTCCGTCTGCGCCAGGATCTCGCTCAGGCACTCGCGCGCCAGCGACTGCTGCTCGCGGGTGGGCACGGCGAGAATCAGGGGCCAGAGGTCCGCGTCCGTGGGCCGCGTGCGGCCGGCGAGCGCCGCGGCCGCGGCCACCAGACCCTGCGCGTGCACGGCGCGGCGGTCGGACAGCAGGATGCCCGCGCCGCGCAGCAGCCGGATCGAGTGCGCCAGGTGGGGGCGGACCCGGGACAGGTCCGAGCGCCGCGCCGCCTCGGCGAGAGTGTCCAGATCGGCGAGCGTGGCGCGGGTGAAGCCATTCGAACCGTCCTCATGGTCGAGCGTCCAGCCCGCCTCCAGCAGCTCTTCGAGGCGCGGGTCCGGGACCGGCTCCACGAAGATGCGGACCAGGAAGCGGTCGGCGAACGCGGCGAGCGACTCGTCCTCGGGCAGCGTGTTCGAGGCGCCGACGCACACCCGGAGCGGACAGCGCACCACGCTGTGGCCGCGCCGGAACACGCGCTCGTTCAAGATGCCCAGCAGCGTGTTGAGGATCGCCGTCGAGCCCTTGAACACCTCGTCGAGGAACGCGAAATCGGCCTCCGGCAGCATGCCGGCGGTCTCGGTCTCGACGAACCCCTCCTTGAGCCGGCGGAGGTCGATCGGGCCGAAGATCTCGCTGGGCTCGGTGAAGCGGCCGAGCAGGTACTCGAAGATGCGCGAGTCCACCGAGCGGGCGATGCGGCGCACCGCCTCGCTCTTGGCCGTGCCGGGCGGACCGATCACCAGCACGTGCTCGCCCGCGACCGCGGCGAGCGCGATCATCTCCGCCAGGGCCTCGCGTTCGACGAGTCCCCGGGTGGCGGCGGACAGGGCCTGTCGCAGCGCCGCAGCGGCTTCACTCAGAGGCTTCGGCATGGGCGGATCAGGGTCATGGTAGACCAGGTCGGCCCGCTCGGCAATCAGGTGAGGCAGCGGCATGGACGGGTAAGACATGGCGCTTCGGCTCCGGTGATCGGTGGCTCCTTCTTATAAGTGTCCGCAGAGGGGGTCCAAAAGGACAACTTCTCCGCACTTTCCTTGATTTCATGGATGCGCGCTCACGGTGTTGGCAAAGCAAGGCGGGAGGTGCAACCGGACTGAGCGGAGGTCAAGAGGGAGGAGAGACAGGGGCGCAGCATGGGCTGCGCCCCTTCCGATGACGACGGCTACTCGAACCAGCCCATGATGTCGATCAGCACGTGGACCGTTCCGTTGCCGGCCACCGAGGGCAGGATCTCCAACTCGCCGGCGGCGTCCGTGGACAGCGGCGCGATGAAGAACTGTGCCTTCGTGAAGCCGACCCGGAACGGCATCAGGGCGATCGACGGCGGCGTGGTGCCTCCCTGGTAGACCGTCAGGTCGCCGTTGCCCGTGGCCGAGAGCGCCGTGATGTTGACCACGACCGACTTCGCCGTGACCGGAATGCCGCAGACGCCGTGCAGACCGAACGTCCGAGGCACTCCGTTCTGGAGCGGCGGGCCCGGCCGGGTATCCACGGCCCGGCACGGGGAACCGAAGAAGTAGTCGCCGGTACCGCCGGTGACCGTGGTCATGGCGCTGCCGCTCTCGTCACCCGAGCTCGGGTCGGGGGTCGTAGAAGTGACCTTGGCGGTGTTGGTGATGACCGTGCCGTCCGCGACCGACGGGTCGACCGCCACGGTCAGCGTGAAGACCGCGTTCCCCAGGCCCAGGGAGCCGATGGAGCAGGAGACCGTGCCGCCCGACCCGACCGAGGGCTGGGTGCAGGACCATCCGCCCGGGCTGGAGAGCGAGACGAACGTCGTGCCGGCCGGCAGCGTGTCGGTCAGCGAGACCGACGCCGCGTTGCTCGGCCCGTTGTTGTCCACCGTGATCGTATAGGTGAGGTTCGCTCCGGACGTCACCGGGTCCGGGGTGTCCACCTTGGTCACCACCAGATCCGCCGACGTCGCCACGGTCGTCGTCTCCGTGACCGAGAGATCGCCGCCGTCGGGATCGCCCGTGTCGGACGCCGCGTTGGCGGTGTTGGAGAGGACGGTGCCCGCGGCCACCGCGGGGTCGACCGCGACGGTCAGAGTGAACACCGCGCTGCCCACCGCGAACAATGGATTCGAGCACGAGACCGAGCTGACCGTCGGGGTGCACGACCAGCCCGCCACGTTCGACACGGAGACGAACGTCGTGCCGGCCGGCAGCGTGTCGCTCCAGGAGGCGTTGGCCGCCGGGTCCGGACCGCCGTTGGTCACCGTGACCGTGTAGGACAGGTTCGTTCCGGCCGCCACCGGGTCCGCGCCCTCGACCTTGGTGATCGACAGATCGGCGACCTGGAACAGGCCGACGAGCACCGGGTCGTGGTCCGAGGCGCGCCAGGGCGTCGCCGGCTGGAACACCACGCGCGGCGGCACCAGGGCGGAGCCGTCCGGCTTCTCCTCGAACGCCGACTCGCCGGTGTCCTTGACCTCGTCGCTGTAATCGAACACCGCCACCTCGTCGGCGTTGATGTGCCAGTTGCCGACCCCGGTGACCTGCGAGGCGAGACTGGAGCTGGCGAACGCGTAGTCGAGGTGGCCGAGCTGGCCGTCGAACAGGTACGAGTACGAGCTCGGTCCGAGGAGCGCCGAGGCGAGGTCCGTGAAACCGCCGCCGGTGATCGCCGTGACCGGGTCCTCCTTGGCGTACGAGTTGAAGTCGCCGAGGAGCAGCACGTCCGGATCGCCCGCCGCCGGCAGCACCGTGCTGTTGATCCAGGTGAGCAGGCGGTTGGCCTGCGCCACGCGCGTCGCGTTCCAGCAGCCCTGGCCGTCGCCGGAGTCGGTGTCGGCGCCGCTGCCGGGGCAGCTCCCCTTCGACTTGAAATGGTTGACGATCACCGTGAAGCGCTCGCCGAACGCCGGATTGGCCGCGTCGACCACGTCGAACGTCTGGGCCGTGGGCGGCCGGTTGTGGATGGGATCGAGATCGACCAGCGGCGAGCCGACCGGCGACACGATGCCCATGCGATAGATGATCTGCACCCGGATGGCGTCCGTGCCGAGCGTCCCCCCGGTGTTGGCGAACGCGTACGGATGGGCGCCGCCGCACCGGGCGTTGATGGCGCCGAGGAGATCGGTGATCGTGTCGCTGGGCGTGGTGTTCTCCAGCTCGGCGAAGCCGTACACGTCGGCGTTGAGAGTGCAGACCACGATCGATGCGCGCTCGCGCTGGCGGTTGAGCTCCGCCACGCTGTCAGCGCCGCGGCAGTCCTGCGTGCCCGACGGGCCGCACGGACCCGACGACGAGCTGGACGTCGTGTCGATCGTCGTGAAGTAGTTGAGGAGGTTCATGCCCACGGCCTTGATGGCGCCGCCCACCGCGGGAGGCGTGGCGGGCCGCGGATTGGCGACCGTGAACGTCGCCGGCGTCGCGCTGGTCGGCCGGAGGCGCCAGGCGTCCGTGCCGGTCAGGCCCGCGAACGACCAGTGCAGCACGCCCGTGAGACCGTTGACCAGGTCGCCGCCGCGGAAGAAGTCGACCCCCTGCGTGCCCACCGAGAAGCCGCCGTTGGCGGCCGGGTGGAACATGAACTGCAGGCCGTCGGTCAGGGTGAGCGGCACGTTCTGCGTGTTGTCGTCGTCGTCGAGGATCACCCGGCGGCGAGAGAGCGTGTCGAGCCAGGCGGTCTGGCCGGCCACGCTCGGGGCCGAGAATTCGACGAACTGCGACGGCCGGCCGCCTTCATAGAGGATCACCTGGCCGTAGCGGAACAGCTCGAAGTACTCCGACACCGTGAGCGTGTCGATGAACGTGACCCGCATGCCTTCGAACTGCTCGTAGAACGCATCGACGTCGCCCACGACCGGCAGGTCGATCGGCGCCGGGGTCACCTCGCCGAGGTGGTTGGCGGCGTCCGTGATCACCACCGAGCCCGCGGTGCTCGCCGTGATCTCCGTCATGTTGAAGAACTCGGAGACCGAGCCCGTGGCCTTCACCCGCTGGCCCTCGGCGACCGGTGTCGGGCAGGTGATGCAGAAGATGAAGATGCCTTCCGACGTGGCCGGATCGGCGTCCGCGTCGGCATCCTCCTCCTGGAGGAAGAAACCCTGCAGCTTGTCCGAACCCTGGAAGTTGGCCGTGACCACACCCTCGACCGTGACCGTCGCGCCGGGAATGGGCGTAGCCGAGCCGTTGCCCTGCACGTCGTGGATGCGGGTCAGGTCGTCGTTGACGATCGTGCCCTGGCCCTGGCTGTCCGTGGCCACGGCGTTCGTGACGTTCGTGACGTTGACCACGAAGGTCTCGTCCGTCTCCGGCGTGACGTCGCCGTTGACCAGAACGTCGAACGTATAGGTCGAGCTGCCGGCGGGGATCGTCTGGCTGGTCAGCGACTTGGCCGTGTAATCGCCGGGTGCGCTCGCGGTGCCGTTCGCGGTGGCGATGTCGAACGTCACGCCGCCGGCCCCGGCCGGAGCCGAGAGGCTGACCGTGAACGTGAACGTCGTGGTGCCGGCGTTGCCCTCGTTGAGCGACACGTCGTTGATCGTCAGGTTGGGGGCCGCGTCGTCGTTGACGATCGTGCCCTGGCCCTGGCCGTCCGTGACCGTGGCGCCGGTCACGTTCGTGACGTTGACGAAGAAGGTCTCGTTGGTCTCCGGCGTGGTGTCGCCGTTGACCAGGACCGTGAAGTTGTAGGTCGAGCTGCCGGCCGGGATCGTCTGCGAGGTCAGCGACTTGGCGGTGTAGTCGCCGGGCGCGACCCCGGTGCCGTCGGCGGTGGCGATGTCGAACGTCACGCCGCCGGGGCCAGCCGGAGCCGAGAGGCTGACCGTGAACGTGAAGGACGTGGTGCCGGCGTTGCCCTCGTTGAGCGAGACGTCGTTGATGGAGAGATTGGGGACGCCACTGGCCACGGGAGCGAAAGCGACGCCCTGCATCGCGGTGTTGGCCGCCGCCGTCGCGATCGTCGTCAGCGAGCCGGTGATGGTGGCGTTGTACCCGGACGTGTCGGTGAGCGCGCGCAGAGTCGTGCGCGCGGTGACATACAGAGTGACGGTCGATCCGCTCACCGAGGCGGTGAGGCCCCGGGCGCTGGCCAGGCCGATCGCCCCGTTCGCCGTCCAACTGCCGCTGACCAGGGAGTACTTGAGGATGTTGGCTGTCGATCCGGTGTCGTCCACAATGTACAGCGTGTCGACACCCGGCACCCCGGCATCCAGATCGGCGAAGAAGAAAGCGTTCTGCGAGCCCGCGGTGGGGAAACCGGGCAAAGCCGTCAGCGACTGGCCGGCGGTCGTCGGCGTTCCGGTGCCGACGGTCGCAAGGTGAATGGTCCCGGCGCCGGAGCTGACATAGAGCTGGCCGCCGAAGATACCGAGGACGCGCAGATTCGTCGGCGAGGCCACGACGTTCGTCGAGGTCGTCGCGCCCAGCGTCGCATAGCGGAGACCGCTGCTGCCGGCAGTGGGGCTGGTGCCGGAGATCCAGAGATCGGTGCCGTTCGTCGATGCCGCACTGCGCGGGTTGCCGCCATTCATCGCGTCGGTGAGGGCGGTGCTCGTGTCCAGCGTTCCGTTCGGGGCGAGGCGTCCGATGACGCGAGGGACCGTCGCGGGGGAGCTGGTGGCGATCGACGCCGTGCCGAGCGCCGCGTCATAGCCGCTGAACACGATGTACTGGCCATCCGAGGAGCGCGTCAGGAAGCCTTCGGTCGTCGCGGATCCGCTGCACACCAGCCGGCGCTGTGCGCCCACGGTCGTCGTCGGAACGGGAATCGACTGGACCAGGACGCCGGCGGTCGTGTATTCATCGAGAAAGACCGCGGTTCCCGTAGCGCCGAGCGCCGCCGATCCATCGCCCATGCGGTAGATCACCAGGTTCCCCGGGGTGAGAGGGGCACCGAAAAGGCTCGGGGCAAACACGAGCATGGCCAGCAGACCGATGGAACCGGCGGGCAGAAGGGCACGCAGCGACTTCAGCATGGGTAGGTCTCCCTCAGACATAGGCTTTGGCGAAGGCTCCCGCCAGAACGACCCTGATGATTTGCCGGAAAGTCTACAGCGAATCGGGCCGGAATGGGACGGCCGGGACGTAACGGGGGAGTGACGCGACATGGAACCGCGTCTCCGGACACTGGAGGGAAAGCAGGTCCTATTCTGGATACCAAGGAGGAGAGCATGAGCGAGCCGAAGGGGAAGTTCACGATCCGCCTGAGCTCGGCGCTGAGCCTGGACCGGATCTACCGGGTCTACCTGGACAACGCGGCGGCGTACTTCATCAACCTCGGGAGCCCCTCCGGGGTCGCCCGCGCCCTCGGCCGCCAGTTCGGGGTGATCGGCCGGATGCTGGCCGAGAGCTATGAGAGGAAGCAGGCCGTGAAGCGGGCGGAGGTCGCGGCGGAGCTCGATCGGGAGCACCCCGGCATCCTGCTCTCCCGGGACAAGGCCAACTTCAGCCTCCCCTTCATCCAGATCGAGTCGGCGGTCGTCGAGCCCGCAGCCCTCTTCGGCGGCCACGGACCCCACGTGGGTCGGCTCACCGTCCGGAAGCGCGACGGCAAGGACCTGCGCTTCCAGTTCGAAGACATGGAAGAGATGAAGGCCGCCGTGACCGGCCTCCAGGCCCTCCTCGGCGAGCGCCTCCGTCTGAAGGTTCGCTGGGATGACCGGAAGGGCGAGTACGTCAAGGCGGCCTGAGCGCAGTTTGCCCTGATATACGATAGCCTCATGCGGAAATCGATTCTGGTGTTAGCCCTGCTTGCTGTCATCTCCAGCCCGCTCGGGGCCCAGGAAGAGAAGTCCCTCGAAGCGCAAGTGAAGGAACTTGCAGGGAAGGTCGAGTCCCTCCAGTATGACCTCGACCAGGTCCGCAAGCTGTCGGACGACGCGCAGTTCTGGCTGCGGCTGTCCGATATCGCGGAGGTGGACAAGGTGCTCTGACCGGGCCGCCGAACCCCAAGGAGGAGGCGACCTACGGCATCGCCAACGAGCGGCACCCGATCCGGATCTATCTCTATACCTTCCTGCCGAAGAACCTCGACAGGTCGAAGAAACATCCGGCGATCATGCTCACCCATGGCGGCGTTCACGGCGACTTCGGCACCTACCACGTCCACCTGGTGCGCGAGATGCTGGAGCGCGGCTACATCGTGCTCGCCCCCGACTACCGCGGCTCGACCGGCTACGGCCGGGAGATGTACGAGGCGATCGACTACGGCGGGCGCGAGAACGACGACATCGTGGCCGCCCGCGACTGGGCCGTCGAGGAGCTCCCGGTCGATCCGAAGCGGATCGGGCTCGTGGGCTGGAGCCACGGCGGGATGATCTCGCTCATGGTCGGCTTCGACCATCCGGACAAGTTCGCCTGCATCTACGCCGGCGTCCCGGTCTCCGACCTGATCACGAGGCTCGGCTACCACGGGCAGGGATACGAGGACCTCTTCGCGGCCGAATACCATATCGGCAAGCCGCCGTCGGAGGCGGTCGACGAGTACCGGAAGCGCAGCCCGGTCTGGAACGTCGAGAAGCTGAAGCTGCCGCTCATGGTCACCTCGACCACGAACGACCGGGACGTCGACGTGGTCGAGGTCGAGCAGCTGATCGTCCATCTGAAAGCAGCGGGCAAGACCTTCGAGCACAAGATCTACAACGACGCGCCCGGAGGCCACAGCTTCGAGCGCATCGACACCACCTACGCCCACAACGTGCGGAAGGACCTTTACGCCTTTCTCGACAAGCACTTGAAGTAGAGTCCCCTCCCCTGACGGACGTCCCGCCGGAAGCATCCGGCGACTCGCCGGAACGATCCGGCGCCTCGCCGGAAGCTTCGGGAAGCCGGTTTCCCGATCCGGCGCCTTGCCGGAAGCTTCACCCGGCACGCCGGAAGCATCTGGCGGCTTGCCGGAACGATCCGGCGTCTCGCCGGAAGCTTCGGGAAGCCGGTTTCCCGATCCGGCGCCTCGCCGGAAGCTTCACCCGGCTCGCCGGAAGCATCCGGCAGCTCGCCGGAACGATCCAGCGTCTCGCCGGAAGCTTCGGGAGTCCGGTTTCCCGATTCGGCGCCCTGCCGGAAGCTTCACCCGGCCCGCCGGAAGCATCCGGCAGCCCGCCGGAACGATCCGGCGCCTCGCCGGAAGCTTCGGGAAGCCGGTTTCCCGATCCGGCGCCTTGCCGGAAGCTTCACCCGGCGCGCCGGAAGCATCCGGCGGCTTGCCGAAAGCATCCGGCGGCCCGCCGGACGCGGGGAACGTTACGTTCCCTCTTTAAGGCTTAAGAGCCGCAAGCTTCTTGGGGGCCTGAATCCGCCACGCCGTCTCGAGCACCTCGCGGAGGTCCTCCGGCTGAATCGCCGCGAGGCGGACGAGAACCGACGGATACCCGTCGTAGTGGGGAGTGGTGAAGAAGACCGCAGGATCGGCCTGGAGAAGGACCTCGGGGGTGTCGAAGTCCACCTTCACCACGAGCGTTTCGCCATCCTCCTTCAGCCGGCAGAGGAACTTCTTCCGCACCCGGAAGGCCGGCGTGCCGTAGCACGTGCCTTCCTCCACCCCCGGCAAGGCGAAGGCGATCTCGCGGACGGTGTCGAAGGTGGATAGGGGGTTGTGCATGGCGGGTCGCTCGGCCGAGAGTAGCCTATTGCCCTTGTGGCGTCCATGCGGCGCGGCCGATCCTGGAAGATAGACCCCATAGTTTAATGGTTCGACCGAACGCAGGAGTATCCTACCCGCAACCTCAAGGTCAAAACGGCCCCATCTCCTGATACTTACGCAGCTTATTCCGAACGATAACAGCGGCGATGATCACCCCCACCGGGAAGCTCAAGAGGTAAAGAACGGGCAATGAAAGTAAGGCCAATAAAAGCTTGAGCATATGCCCTCTTTCCAGGAGCCCGGCTCAGGCCTGAGGCGTTGGGGCAGTCCCTTCCGGTGCGGCTGCGTTCAGGGTCGCATTTCGCCCATAGAACACGAAACCCGAGCCCAGGATCACGATCCCCTTAAGGAGAAGGACGCCACCAATCACGGTGACGCTCTCGACCTTCAGCGCATCCATACCCGTGATCGGCGCGCCGAATAGGAAATGGGCGCCCAGGAATAGCTCCGCAATGCCGAGCCGCTGGCTGAGGGCGAACAGGCTGAACAGCAGGCATAGAGCGCCGGTCACGAATAGGACCGTGGTGTTGACGCGTCTTAGAACCCGGGGCTCGGACATGATCGTCTCCTTGGATGAGGAGGCGGAGGGATTCCGCTCTCCTCATCCAGGAGACCCGCTTGGAGAAATGTTGTTTAGCGATTGTTGGCTCTGGTGGGGGATGCGGACTTCGGTCTATTTCATCGGCTCGATCTCCAAGTTCCTTCGATCTTCTTTAACTTGTCCGTTCCACCGTCCCGTTTCCGGGGGGCAGGATGGCCATGAGCTTCGGCCGAGTCCTGCGAGGAGGGCCAAGGCTCGCCTAACCCAGGAGTCGTCCGGTGGTGTCTCACAGATGAACTGGAGGAAAGTGATGCGGACCTTGGCGCGCAAAGGAGCCTGACATGGAGAACCAGAAAAGGAGTCAGATCAAACTCTATTTCACCAGCTTCCCTCAGTGGACTCTGGCCGCCGCGGCCGTGGGGGCGATCATCACAATGGCGGCGGACGGGCCAGTGGGGTACATCGTGGGAATTGGTACGATCCTGCTGGCCGGAGCCCTTGGCCTGCGCTGGCTAGCGACGCGCCCCTCCGGGCCGCAGATGGACACTTGGTTGAGGGAGGACATCCAAGCCCTTGAGCCGAGGGCGCTTTCGAAAGCCGGGCTGGAGAAGGAAGACCTCGTCCGGGAACAGGTCGTCGTGATCGGCCCCCGATTCCGCAACCTTGCGGGCGCTACCTTCGGCTTCCGGAGAGACGCGGATAAAAAGGCGCGTTTCACGCCAGTCCATGTGACCATCATCAACTTCACGGAGCACCAACTCGTCGCCTACCAGTGCGCCCTCGACTGCATGACCGGCAAGCCCCTGAACGAATGCGTCAGCGAATATTTCTACAACGACATCGTGGCCGTTTCCACACAGAGTGAGGCCTTCACCTACTCGATCTCCGATTTGGATCAGCGGCTGGTTTCCAGGGTCCCCAAACTCACTGAGTCGGCTGTCAACGGACAGATCCAGGTCAATGACGGCGAGACGTTCATCCTCTCTACGTCGGGAGAAGCCTCGGTGCGCGTCGAGCTCAACGACCCGGTCATCATCCGCGAGTTGGGTGGCGGAGACCTGCCCTTGGAGTGGGCGGAGAATGCGGTGCAGGCCGTTCGGAAGATGCTGCGAGAAAAGAAGTCGGGAGCCCTTCCGATGCGCGCTTCGGGCATCTGATCCGACCGGTGAAGCCACAATACAACAGAAGAAGGAGGCAGACGTTGAGTTCTTCATGGCGTATGCATGTCTCATGGCTGGTCCTAACCCTCGGCGGACTCTGGGGAGTTTCCGTCGCCCGCGCATCCCACCTAGATTCCGCCAGTGTCCTGACAACTGGTCTGCTGTACGGGTACATCCTCTGGTCGCTCTACTGGGGAGGCCCAGCCTTCCTGGCCTGGTGGCGCGGCACCTTCCTCAATCTCGGTCCCCTCGTCGTGTTCGGCGGCTGTGGCTTTCAGATGGGACTGGCGATCTGTGTCCTTGTCCTGGTGGGTATCCCGTTTTGCACTCTGGGTGGAGGGATTTACCACTTTTCCCGCCATTGGAAGGCGGCCCGGTATCACAACTGACCAGGACGTGAAATGGAGCGGGCGCCACCGGGAGGCGGAAGGGAGAGCAAGACAACCTTCAATGCCGAGTCATAAATGCATGAACGAGTTTCCTCGCATCGGGAGGTCTACCAGTGGGATTTGCCAGGAAGAAGATCGTGTTCTTTGCGGCGGAGCCGACGGACGCGGCTCACCTGCGGCTGATGGAAGAAGTACGCGAGATTCAGGAAGGGCTCAGGCTATCCAAACATCGGGGCGCCTTCGATTTCACACCGGTACTCGCAGTCCGCACCCGGGATCTGCAGGATGCTCTGCAACGCGAGACACCGCACATCGTTCATTTCTCCGGCCATGGTGTCCGGAGCGGCGAACTCCTGGTGGAGGATCTAGTGGGAAGAGCCCAGCCTATCGCTCCCGCCGCTCTCGCCAATCTGTTCAGCCTCTGCGCGCACCACGTCGAATGTGTTGTGTTGAATGCCTGTTACTCGGAGGGGCAGGCCAAGGCGATCGCAGACCATATTCCCTACGTTATCGGCACGGCCGCCGCGCTCGACGACCGTGCGGCGGTCGCGTTCTCGATCGGCTTCTATCGCGCCCTGGGTAATGGTAGCCCTATCGAGACGGCCTTTCAGTGGGGTAGCAGCCAGTTGCAACTCGACGCTCCGGGTGAGCCTCTTCCGACGATAAAATCACGACCGAGCAGCCTCCATGTGAAGACGGAGGCGCGGACGCTGGCGCAGATGAACCGGGAGCAACTCAGCCAGTTGGCGCAGGAATACAAGCGCATGCTGGCAGAGGGCTGTGATGAGGCCGAGACGCACCTGGGGCTGGGAAGCATTTACCTGCATCTCGGCCTTCATGACCTCGCTGTGCAGCATTTCCGGCGCACGATCGATCTCGATCCGGCTCTCGCCGATGGCTACTACCTCTTGGCCTTGGCCGGATTGCGCGGCCGCTCGCTGAAAACGCTGACCCTGCAGGACGCCCGAGCCATCGAGCGCTATCTCAACACGGCGCTGCAGATCGATGATTCACGGGCGCAGTATTACTACCTGCTGGCCCTGCTCAAGGAAGGCTATTATGCGGCGAACGGCCTCCGACCGACCGCTCCCGGTTCCACGGAACTGATTGGCGAGGCGCAGCGAAGAGTTCCCGATCCTGGAGAAGTTGATCGCATCCTGCATGTCCTACCGAGCCTGGAGCCCCGGCTCGCCGCCAGGATTCAAGGCCTCAACATCTAGCAGCAGGTGCCAGAGGACTCCAGGCGGGTGCAGATGTAGGTCTTCAAGGAGCCGCCTGCGGCGTCAGGGACTATATGGGCTTCGCTAATCTTGGATACCTTAGAAATAGGGAACACCGCAAGGCACGTCGGGCGTCCCCGCAGCAGGACTAGAGCCACACCAGCCAGGATCAGGGCGCGCCTACCTGGGCCGATCCGCTCGCGGCGGCGGCCGGCATAGACGAGAGGGCAGGGGAGAAAGCCCATGCCTGGATAAGGAGCGAGGCTGGCCAGTCCTTGAGGGGACATGAGGCGGTGCCAGAGAGGGGCAATGCGGCGCAGGACGACCAGCAGGCTGCTGTGCCGCCATGTCCACGGCTCCAAAGAGCGGATGGAGGAGGCCTGCCCGCAACCCGGGAGAATTCTTCAATTCAGTGTAGAATGTGGGTTCTACGGAGACCCCTGGCGCATGAAGAAGTTACAGATCTATCTCGATACCTCGGTGCTCGGCGGCTGCTTCGAGCGTGAGTTTGCTCCCTGGTCGAACGGCTTGATCGCCGACTTCCATGCTGGCATCTTCGTGCCCATCCTCTCCGCGCTGCTAGAGGTAGAACTACATCGCGCTCCCGAGCCGGTTCGCGCCGTGTACAATGAGTTGGTCGCGCTCGCCGGAGGCGTGTTCCCGGTCAATGATGAGGCGTTGGACCTGCTGGCGGCTTATGAAGCGCATCGAGTGCTCGGTCCACGGTTCCGTTCGGACATGCTC
>DATANP010000473.1:0-18716 GCA_036266195.1 Thermoanaerobaculia bacterium
AGGACCTGGGCCGGTTCCCGGACGGCTTCACCTTCTATTCCCTCCGCCTGGAGGCCGGCCTGAAGGCGCGGCGGGCGGCGCTGGAGGAGGCGGACACTCGGGGCGTGGACTGGGCCACGGCCGAGGAGCTGGCCTATGCCAGCATCCTGGCGGACGGCGTGCCCATCCGCCTGACCGGCCAGGACACCGAGCGCGGCACCTTCAGCCACCGCCACGCGGTGCTGCACGACATCCAGACGGGTGAGGAGTACGTGCCCCTGCGCCAGTTCGTCTCCGGCAAGGGCAGCTTCCACATCCACAACAGCGCCCTGTCCGAGATGGGCGTGCTGGGCTTCGAGTACGGCTACAGCCTGGACGTGCCGGACGGGCTCACCATCTGGGAGGCCCAGTTCGGCGACTTCGCCAACGGCGCGCAGATCATCATCGATCAATTCGTGACGGCGGGAGAGGACAAGTGGGGCCTCCTCTCCGGCGTGGTCATGCTCCTGCCGCACGGCTATGAGGGCCAGGGCCCGGAGCATTCGAGCGCCCGCATGGAGCGCTACCTCCAGCTCTGCGGCGAGGACAACATCCAGGTCTGCCAGCCGACGACGGCGGCGCAGTACTTCCACCTGCTCCGCCGGCAGGCGCTGCGGAAGTGGCGCAAGCCGCTCGTCGTGATGACGCCGAAGAGCATGCTGCGCCACAAGGACTCGTCGTCGCCGGTGGAAGAGCTGGCGCGCGACCGGTTCCTGAATGTGGTCCCCGACGCGCAAGTCCAGGATGCGCAGCGCCTGATCCTCTGCACGGGCAAGATCGTGCACGAGCTGCGGCGCGAGCGCGAGAAGCGCAAGGACGCGGCCACGGCGATCGTCGCGCTCGACCAGCTCTATCCGTTCCCGGAGGCCGAGCTGCGCGAGCTGCTGGAGGGCTATCCCAACCTGCGCGACATCCTCTGGGTGCAGGAGGAGCCGGCGAACATGGGCGCGATGTTCTTCGTGCAGCCGCGCATCGAGCGCCTGGCCGGCCGGCCGATCCGGACGCTCAAGCGCTCGGCGAGCGGCAGCCCGGCCACCGGCTCGGCCAAGGCGCACACGATGGAGCAGCAGACGCTGCTCACGCTGGCCTTCTCGATCGGGGCCTGAAACCCTCCACCGCCACCTCCCGTAGGGTCATGCGGGAGGTGAACGACGATGTTCGAGCTCGCGGCGCTGTTGCTGATCATCGGTGCGGTCGTGGTGGGCTTCGTCCTGCTCGGCCTGCTCCTCAAGGTGCTCTTCCACGTCGCCCTGATCCCGCTGGTGCTGATCGGGGTGGTGATCAAGACGGTTCTCGTGGCCGTGGCCTGCGTGGTGGGGCTGGTGCTGGCGGTGGTGGTCGGCCCGGTCCTGCTGTTCGTGGCGGCGATCTTCCTGCTGCCGATCCTGGCGGTCGGCAGCATCGCCTGGGCGGGGCTTCACGTCCTCGCGGCCTGAGAGCCGATGCGGAACCAGCGGTACCCGTAGGGTTCCAGACCGATCTCCCGGCTGGCATCGATCATTTCGTAGGGTTTGTCCCCCAGCAGCTCGATCATGGGCTGGGGGTCCTCTTTCATTTGGAGGCGGACGCAGGCCGGCCGGTCCCCCAGGTTGTGGACCGCCACCACGGCGCCCTCCCGCCAGTCGCAGCGGTGCGCGAAGACCGCCGGGTCGCCGGTCTCCAGGATCCGGCATGAGCCCCAGCCCAGCTCCCGGCACTGCTTGCGGGTCCGGATCAGGCTCTCCATGAAGTGGAGAAGCGACCCGGAATCACGGTGCTGGGTCTCGACGTTCACGCCGGCCTGGTAGCCGTAGTCCCCGTCCGCGATCGCCGGCTTGGTCAGGTTCTCCGCGGGCCCCGTGGAGAAGCCGCCGTTGCGCTCCTTCGACCACTGCATCACGGTCCGCACGCTGTCACGCTCGGGCAGCGACAGGTCGTCGCCCATGCCGATCTCCTCGCCGTAGCGCAGCACCGGCGTGCCCGGCAGGCTGAACATCAGGCTGTAGGCCAGCTCGATGCGCCGCCGGTCATTGCCCAGCATCGGCGGCAACCGTCTCCGGATACCCCGGCCGTAGAGCTGCATGCCGGGGTCCGGCGCGAAGTCCCGGAACGCCTCCTGGCGCTCGTCGTCCGACAGGCGTCCCAGATCCAGCTCGTCGTGGTTGCGCACGAAGTTCGCCCACTGGCCCGTGGGCGGCAGCGGCGGCAGCATGCTCAGGCCCCGGATCAGCGGCTCGGCCTCCTTGCGGGCGAGCGCCAGAAAGTAGTACTGGTTCACCAGGAAGCTGAACAGCATGTGGAGACGCGCGCCCTCGCCGAAGTACATCTCCATCTTGTCCCGCGTGATGTTCGCCTCGGCGAGCAGGATGGCGTCGCCGCGACGCCAGGAGAGGAAGTCGCGGAACTCCGCCAGGTACTCGTAGCGGTCCGTGCCCGGCTCCTCCTGCCCCTTCATCTCGATCAGGAATGGCGCCGCGTCGAGCCGAAAGCCGGAGACCCCCAGCTCGAGCCAGAAGCCCATGATCCGGCAGATCTCCTCCCGCACCCGCGGGTTCGAGATGTTCAAGTCCGGCTGGTGGGCGTAGAAGCGGTGAAAATAGTACTCGCCCGCCGCCTCGTCCCAGGTCCACACCGCGTCCTGGTAGCCCGGGAACACCATGCCCTCATGCGCGTTCTTCGGCAGGGTCTCGGACCAGACATAGAAGTCCCGGTACGGTGACTTCCGGCTGGCGCGCGCGGACTGGAACCAGGGGTGCTGGCTCGACGTGTGGTTGACCACCAGGTCGAGCAGCACCCGCATGCCCCGCTCCCGCGCCCGGTGCATGAATTCCACGAAGTCGCCCAGGGTGCCCAGCCGCGGGTCCACCCCGTAGTAGTCCTGGACGTCATAGCCGTTGTCGAGGTTGGGAGTGGGATGGATCGGCAGCAGCCAGAGGCAGGTCACACCCAGGCTCGACAGATAGTCGAGCCTCGCGCTCAGCCCCCGGAAGTCGCCGATGCCGTCGCCGTCCCCGTCCTGGAAGGTCTCCACGTCCAGGGAGTAGATGACCGCGTCCTTGTACCAGAGGTCGAGCACGACCGAAGTCAGAGGCAAATCGCGCGCCAAGTTGGCATGAATATAGCAGTAGTAACACTACTGCGCATCCCGTCGGATGCCGCTGTTTCCCCGCACAAGGAGGTCTCTCTATGACGCGCTGGTCCGCTTTCTCAGGAGTTGTCCTGCTGGCGGTTGGCCTTCCGATGGCCGGGTGGGCTGCCACGCCCATGGCGGGTACGGTCTCTTCCAGCTCGGGCGCGAGCTGGCAGGGAGGACCGTTCGTGCTCTCGAACCCGGCGGCGTGTACGGGCACGAGCCCGGCGCTTCCGGGTTGTGACACGTACAGCCTCACGATCTCCCCGCCCGCGACCGGGCACTACACCGTGGAGGTCTCGCTCTCGACCGCGAGCTCCTCGGACGACTATGACCTCTATGTCTACGATTCGGCCGGCAACGTGATCGACAGCTCGGCCAGCTCGGGCGGCCAGGAGGGCGTGCTGCTCTCCGATCCTCCGGCCGGAACCTACAAAGTGGTGGCGCAGGTCTTCCTCGTAGTGCCCGGCTCGAGCTACCAAGGCAAAGCCGCGCTGCGCCAGGTGGCGGAGGACCAGGTGGCGCGCGCGTTCCATCCGGTGAAGGTCGGGCCCGACTTCCAGGGCACGCCCGCGAACAGCCCGGCGAAGACCCTCGGCACCCCGATCGTCGTCCAGACCGCCCCGGTGGGCCGCAACGCGGCCGAGCCCACGATCGGCGTGAACAAGACCGGCACCGCGTTCTTCGCGGCCGGGGATTTCGACTCGGAGGTCGCCGGCCTGGCGCGCACGGAGGTGCTGCGCTCGAAGGACGGCGGCAAGACCTGGCAGTCCATCCAGCCGCAGCTCATCCTCGGCGACACCACGGAGCCGCCGGCGAGCCTCGACCCCTACATCTATCTGGAGGAGGACAGCGGCCGGCTGTTTTCGATCGACCTCTACGGCGGCTGCTCGTGGCTGCTCTACTCGGACAACGAGGGTCTGAGCTGGCACCGCAACATCGCGGCCTGCGGCATCCCGGTGAACGATCATCAGACGCTCTACTCCGCGCCGCCGCCCGCGGGCCTGTCGACTCTGGGCTTCCCGGAGGTCCTCTACTACTGCTTCAACCAGGTGGCGTCCACGGCCTGCGGACGCAGCCTCGACGGCGGCGACACCTTCCTGCCCGCCGGCGCGCCGGCGTTCCTCGGAGTCGATCCGAACGCGGGCGGCTTCTGCGGCGGGTTGAGCGGCCAGCTCATGGCGGACAACAACGGCCGCGTCTTCCTGCCCAAGGGCCACTGCGGCTCGCCCTGGGTCGCGGTTTCGAACGACGCGGCCCTGACCTGGCAGCAGGTGCTGGTCAATAACTACATCCCGGCGGCCGATACCCACACGGCCGTGGCCGCGGACGCGGCGGGTAATCTTTACTACCTGTGGTTCGACGCCGTGAACCGCCTTCCCTACCTCTCGATCTCGACAAACCACGGGCAGACCTGGGGCACGCCGTACATGATCGCGCCGCCGGGCGTGCACGAGGTGAACTTCCCGGCGATCGCCGCGGGGGACGCCGGCCGGATCGCCATCACCTTCCCGGGCACGGCCGTACGCGGCGGCGCCGATCCGAACCGGCCCTGGAACAGCTACGTGATGGTCTCGACCAACATGCTGAGCAGCAACCCGCTGTTCGTCTGGACGACCGCGAACGATCCGGCCGACCCGGTTCACCGCGGCGACTGCGGGCCGGGGCGTTGCGAGGGCATGTTCGACTTCCTGGACATCGTGGCCTCGCCGGCCGACGGCCGCTTCTGGGCCACGGCCACGGACACCTGCACCGGCGACTGCGTGACCGGCCAGGCTCCGGCGGATGCCGCGGCGGGCGTGGCGATCCGCCAGCTCAAGGGCCCCTCGCTCTGGGCCACGGGCCACAAGAAGTAAAGGACGAAAAGGACTGCAGGGGCTGCAAGGACCTTTGGTCCTCGAGGTCCTTGCAGTCCTTTATGTCCCTGCGCTCACCCCGGGGAACTGGAGCACGTAGTCCTTGCCGAAGGCCTTCGACGGGGTCCACGCCCCCGGCTGGACCTCGCCGCGGGCCGCGCGCTCGGCGCTCTCCACGGCGGTCATGGCGGTGAGGTGGTAGGCCTCGGGGGTCACCAGGGTCGAGGTGACCGACCGGCCGGCGGCATTGCGCACCTCTCCCCAGAGCTCGACCCGCGACGTCCTGCGGATCTCCTCGGACGGGCCGGTGACCCGCTTCTCGACCTGCTTCTGGAGGAAGCGCTTCAGCGGCTTCCAGCCAAGGAGCGGCAGGATCGGGTTCAGCCGGCGCATCTTCCGGATGGCCTTCGGCGGAGTGCCGGTGTACACGCGGATGTTCGGGATGCCGGTGGACCACCACGCGGTCGAGACGTCGCCCCAGGGAATCGTCATGGCCCAGCGCTTTCCGCCTGGAAAGTCGATCTCCCGCGCATCGAAGGCGACCGGCACCGGCACGATCTTTCCGTCGCGGCGCACGGCGCCCGCAGCCGGGAAGCTTTCGATCATGGTCTTCATGGTGCCGCGGCTGATCGCCCCCTTGGTGGAGGCAAAGGCAAGGATCAGCTCGGTGGCGTCCGGCAGCTCGGCGGCGAGCCGGGCGGCCAGGCAGTCCGAAGGCACCACGTCGAAACCCACACCCGGCAGCAGCGCGACGCCCGCCTTCCTGGCTTTCTCCCCTAGGGCGAGCACCTTCTCGAACACCGCGATCTCGCCCGTGATGTCCAGGTAGTGGGCCCCGGCCGTGAGGCAGGCCTCGACCATGGGCCGGCTGGTGCGGACGAACGGACCCGCGCAGTGCAGGACCGCCGAGACCCCCTCCAGTTGCGGCGTCTCCAGGGGGAAGACCCGGTGGGGAAGACCCAGCTCCGAGGCGAGTGCGCCGATGACCTCGGCATTGCGGCCGGCGAGGATCGGCTTCAGCCCGCGGCGCGCCGCCTCGCGGGCGGCCAGCTCGCCGGTGTATCCGTTGGCTCCATAAATCATCCACGTCATAGCGCCTCCCGTGCGGCGATCACGATCCGCCTTGCCTCCTCGGGCGTCGAGGCGAGCGCGGTGAGATGACCCATCTTGCGGCCCGGCCTCGCCGCGGCCTTGCCGTAGAGGTGAAGCTTGACCTCGGGGAACCGGCATGCCGCGGCCCAGTCCGGTTCTCCGTCGGACCAGAGATCGCCGAGGAGGTTCGCCATGGCAGCCGGCCGGAGCAGCCCGGTCGAACCCAAGGGCAGACCGCAGATGGCCCGGAGCTGCTGCTCGAACTGGCTCGTCACGCAGGCGTCGAACGTCAGGTGGCCGGAGTTGTGCGGCCGCGGCGCCAATTCGTTCACGAGCAGCCGGCCGTCCCGCGCCAGGAACATCTCCACGCAGAGGACGCCGACCACCTCCAGCCCTTCGAGGATGCCGCGGGCGATCTCCACGGCCTCGCGCTCCACCTGGGGAGAGACCGGGGCGGGCGACACGGTGACATCCAGGATGTGGTTGCGGTGGTCGTTCGCGAACAGCCCGAAGCTCGCGAACGAGCCGTCGAGCCCGCGCGCCGCCACCACCGAGACCTCGCGCTCGAAATCGACGAACGCCTCCAGGATGGCCTCGTCCGTCCCCAGCGAGGACCACGCGGCGTCGGCCTCCTCCGGCCGGCCGATCTTCGCCTGGCCCTTGCCGTCATAGCCCCAGTCCGCGGTCTTGAGCACGGCCGGGCAGCCGATCTCCACGAGCGCCGTCTTCAGATCCCCGGCCGAGCGCACCGCGGCGAAGCGCGGCACCGGGAACCCGGCGCGGGACAGGAACCCCTTCTCCCGCAGCCGGTTCTGGGTGGTGTGGAGGACCTTTCCGGCCGGCCGCACCTCGGCGTGCTGCGCGGCGGCCTCGGCGGTGGCGGCGGGCACGTTCTCGAACTCGAACGTCACCACGGCCACCCCGCGCGCGAAGTCGCGCACCGCGTCGAGGTCGTCATAGGACGCGGTCACCTCGCGGTCGGCCACCTGGCCGGTGGGGGTGTCGTAGTCCGGCGAGAAGGTGTGGACCCGGTAGCCCATGCGGCGCGCCGCGATGGCGAACATCCGCCCGAGCTGGCCGCTGCCCAGGACTCCGACAGTGGCGCCGGGCAGGATCACAGGATCTCTTCCCGTACTTTTCGGGTCTGCTCCTCCACGAACTCGCGCAGCTTCTCGCGCAGCTCGGGCCGGGTGCGGGCCAGGAAGCGGATCGCGAGGAGCGCCGCGTTGGCCGCGCCCGCCTTGCCGATCGCGAGCGTCCCCACGGGCACGCCGGACGGCATCTGGACGATGGACAGGAGCGAGTCGAGACCGTTGAGGGCCTGGCTCTGGACCGGCACGCCGAGCACGGGCAGGAGCGTCTGCGCGGCGACCATGCCCGGCAGGTGGGCGGCGCCGCCGGCTCCGGCGATGATCACCTGGATCCCGCGGGCCTCCGCACCCTGGGCGAATTCGGCCATCCAGCCGGGGGTGCGATGGGCGGAGACCACCAGGCACTCGTGGGGGACGCCGAAGCGGGCGAGCATCTCGTCCGCGTGGCGCATCGTCTCCCAGTCGGAGCGGCTCCCCATGATCACACTGACCAGGGGATCGGCGAAGGCGTCGATGGCCATGATTCAGGAAAATGAAGGAGTGAAAGAGAACCGGTCCCGGGGTATAATCCCGCCGTCTCAGGAACCGTATCGGGGGCGGAGCTTAGCACAGGGCGTGCTGGACCCGTCCGGCTGCAGTTGCCATGGGTCTGTCACAGAGAATTCGCAAGGCAGGTTCTGTGACCGTCCGCCCTCCTCGCATAGCATTCGATCCGAAACCGACGCACTTCAAAGGAGGACTTTTCTATGGTGCGTGTCTGTACTGTCTCCCGGGGGCATCGCGGCTGGGCGTGCGTCCTGGCCTTCCTGGCCCTGTTCGTTGGGCTGGCGCCCTTCGCCTCGGCGCAGACCGACGTGACCACCAGCCGCATCTCGGGCACGGTGGAGGACAATGACGGCTCGGCGTTGCCGGGCGTGACCGTCACGGCGACCAACACCGAGACCGGGCTCCAGGTCACCGGCGTCACCGACGAGCGCGGCTTCTACCGCCTGCTCAACCTGCCGACCGGCAGCTACAACCTCGAAGCGGTCCTGGACGGCTTCGCCACCACCACGGCCGAGAACGTCCGCCTGCTGCTCGGCTCGACGCCCACGGTCAACTTCACCCTGCAGAGCGCGTCGGTGTCCGAGACCATCACGGTCACCAGCGAGGTGCCGGTGGTCGAGGTGACCAACACCGCGACCGGCACCACCATGCAGGAAGAGCAGATCGAGGCGCTGCCGGTCAACGGCCGCGACTTCAAGGGCCTGGTGCTCCTGACGCCGCAGACCCGCCTCGACTCCGAGCGCGGCAACCTGTCGATCTCCGGCCAGCGCGGCATCAACACCAACGTGACCATCGACGGCGTGGACTACAACAACGCCTTCTTCGGCGGCACGGTGGGCGGCGCCGAGGGCCGCGCTCCGCTGTCGATCTCGCAGGAGTCGATCAAGGAGTTCACCGTCATCACGAACGGCGCCTCGGTCGAGTTCGGCCGCTCGGGCGGCGGCTTCGTGAACGTCATCACGAAGAGCGGCACGAACAACCTGCACGGCTCGCTCTTCTACTACAACCAGCCGCAGAGCCTGATCTCCGACTTCGCCAACGGCCGCAAGCCGGCCGACCAGGACAAGGAGCAGTACGGCGGCTCCCTGGGCGGCGCCCTCATCAAGGACAAGCTCTTCTACTTCGCGTCGTACGACAACCAGGACCAGAGCCTGACGGTGCCGATCGACTCGCAGGTGCTCGACCCGGCGATCTTCGCCAAGTACCCGGTCCTCGCCTCGCCCAACAACTACGTCCAGACCCGCGACGGCAACGTCGCCTTCGGCCGCGTCGACTACCAGGCCAACGACTCCAACCGTTTCATGGTGCGCGGCAACTTCACCGACTACGAAGGCATCAACGGCACCTCCGACGCGCAGACCCGCACCGAGAGCTACAACGGCATCGAGGGTCTCAGCTCCGACTCCTACGTCGGCTCCTGGTCCGGCCAGTTCGGCAGCAGCATCCTGAACGACCTCAACCTGAACTACGTCAAGGAAGACACCCCGCGCCAGGACAAGGGCCTCAACCTGCCCGAGATCCAGCTCGGCAGCTTCCGCTACGGCGAGGTCCCCTTCCTCCCCGTCAACCCGACCACGACCGAGCGCAAGGCGGCCGGCGACACGCTGACCTTCCTGGCCGGCGACCACGTGATCAAGGGCGGCTTCGACTACAACGACACCACGATCGACCAGGTCTTCCGCGGCAACTGGCGCGGCGTCTTCATCTTCAACAACAAGGCCGACTTCCTGGCCGGCAAGTGGAGCCAGTACCGGCAGTTCGGCGGTCTCGGCGGCCTGACCTCCACCGAGGCCGGCCGCGCCAACTTCGGCCAGAAGGAGCAGGCCCTGTTCTTCCAGGACCAGTGGTTCGTGCGCTCGAACCTCACGGTCTCGGCCGGCGTCCGCTTCGAGTCGCTGGACAACCCGGACGAGCCGGTCCTCAACCCGGACAGCGTCAACGCCAACGGCTCCTTCAACCTGAACGGCTCGGTTCCGGACATGGACCTGACCGACCAGATCTCGCCCCGCGTGGGCGTGTCCTGGGCGCCGGATGAAAAGACCGCCGTCCGCATGTCGGTCGGCCGCTTCTGGAGCCGCACCCCGGCCATCCTGCTCGCCCAGCTCTACACCTCGAACGGCCTGCGCGGCACGCAGTACCTCATCAACTCGCCGCGCGACGCCGCCGGCAACATCCTGGCTCCGACCGACCCGCTGTCGCCGGGCTGGGGCGCGAACTTCAACCCCTCGGGCGTCGAGCGCATCGACTTCACCAAGATTCCGACCCCCACGGGCCTCGGCGTCTTCACGATCGATTCGAACTTCGAGAACCCCTACACCGACCGCGTGACCCTGGGCGCCGAGCGCGAGATCTTCGCCAAGACCGCCTTCGCCCTCGACTTCACCTACGCCGAAGGCCACCAGCTTCAGCGCCTGCGCGACGCCAACCGCGTCTACGACGGCACCACGGCGTCCAACGGCCTGCCGCACTACAGCTCGACCCGGCCGAACAAGTTCTACGGCCGCATCACCGACAGCGTCTCGGACGGCAAGTCGAAGTACACCGGCGTCACCGCCTCCCTGCGCCGCCGGTACGCCGATAACTTCAGCCTCTTCGGCTCGGTGACCTGGTCGCGCGACAAGGACAACGACTCCAACGAGCGCAACTTCGCCGGCATCCAGGCCGAGGACTTCAACAACCTCGACCTGAACTGGGGCTACTCGAACCGCGACCAGCGCTGGAAGGGCGTCCTCAACGGCGTCTGGGATACTCCCTGGTGGGGCATCGGCCTCTCGGGCACCTTCCGCTACTCCACCGGCTCGCCCTACAACGCCACCGTCGGCGCCGACCTGAACAACGACGGCGAATCCACCACGGACCGCCCGACCGTCAACGGCGTCCACTTCGAGCGCAACAGATTCCGCCAGCCGGACTTCTACAGCCTCGACATGCGGCTCTCGAAGAGCTTCGGCGTCGGCCCCGGCGACATCTCGCTGTTCGCCGAGTGCTTCAACTGCTCGAACGCGTCCAACCGCTTCGTGACCAACACCGTCTGGGGCACGGGTCAGACGCCCAACGCCACCTTCGGTCTGGAGACGGGCGTCGGCACGCCGCGCACCTTCCAGCTCGCGGTCCGTTACGACTTCTGATCGGACCTCCGAACCGGAAAGACGAAGGGGGGCGGAAACGCCCCCTTTTTTCTTTTGGACCCCCTTGACTCACCCGCATACGGCGAATAATATGCACGCCCTGGCCGGAAGTGGGATCTCCGGCCTGGGTCCCGGACGCCATGAAGGCGCCGGTGTCGAGGAAAGGAGAAAGACCATGAACAAGCCGAGGAAGTCGTACGCGCAGATCTATGGGAATTGGATCGGGTTGGCGGCCGGCCTGGAGGCCAACGAGGCAGACCTGCCGCACCTGGACTCCCCGCGTCAGGAGCTGACGGACCTCATGGCGGAAGCGCAGAACCTCCTGGCACAGCAGGCGGCTCAGGCTGCGGCCAAGCAGGAGACCACGAAGCGGCTTCAGGAGCTGATCGACCGGGGACTGAAGCTGGCCACCTTCCTGCGCGTCGGGGTCAAGCAGCACTACGGTACGCGGAGTGAAAAGCTGGTGGAGTTCCATCTTCAGCCGTTCCGGGGCCGCCGTTCCGCGCAGCCGGAAGATTCCCGCCCCGACAGTGAGTAGTCCGTGCAGGGGCGTGCGAGAGCACGCCCCTGCTGTTTCCTGAAGGATCAGGAGCCTCGCGGACTCGTTCAGGAGCCGCCTGAATTCCTTCAGGAGTCCCGCCGATCCGGTCAGGAGTCACAAGAATCCCTTCAGGGGCCACGCCAGTCGGTTCAGGAATTACGCCTGCCCGTTCAGGAGCCTCCCGCTTCGGTTCAGGAAATCTGCCGATCCGATCAGGAGCTTCCAAGATTCATGCAGGAAGCACAAAGACTCCGGCAGGAGCCTCACGGACCCGGTCAGGAAGCACAGGGAACGCTTCAGGAAGGCCGCCTGCTCCGACAGGAAGCGCAACGATCCATTCAGGAGCTTCAGCGAGACATTCAGGAAAGGCCGGGAATTCTTCAGGCGGACGGGGGGGAGTTGGCTGGGAGGCAGGGATTCGAACCCCGATTCTGCGGGTCAGAGCCGCATGTCCTACCGTTGAACGACCTCCCAGCAGGACAGGCCCGGTAGGATAGACCAACGGGCCTGTCTGGTCAACCCTGGGCCGAGCGGAGGAATTCCACGAAACGGGTCAGGCGCCGCTCGGTGGTCTCCCGGCCCATGACCTCGATCAGGTCGAAGAGCGGCGGGCCGCCCGTGGCTCCCGAGAGAGCCATGCGGGTCGGGTGGATCGGCACGCCCGCCTTCACGCCGCGCTCTTCGGCCAACTTGCGCAGCTCGGCCTCCAGAGCCTCTTTCGTGAAGTCGGGCAGGGCATTGAAGCGGTCCCGCAGGGTCTCCAGCAGCTCGGGCAGCGCCGGGTCCTTGAGGAACTTGGCGCAGGCCGCCGGGTCGTAGGCCGGCAGCTCCTGGAAGTAGGGCACCACCTGCTCGGCCAGCTCCTTCAGGGTGCGGGCGCGCGGCCGGTGCAGCTCCAGCGCCTGGGCCAGACGCGCCGGGTCGGCATCCGTGAGCCCGTACTGTTCCAGGAACGGCTCCAGCCAGGGTCTCAGCTCCGCGGTCGGCGTCTTGAGCATGTACTGGGAATTCATCCACAGGAGCTTCTCGCGGTCGAACACCGCGGCCGAGGCGTTCAGGCGATCGACGGTGAAGAGCTGGATCATCTCCTCGCGCGAGAGGATCTCGCGGTCGTCGCCCGGGCTCCAGCCGAGGAGCGCCATGAAGTTGTAGAGCGCCTGCGGGAGCATCCCCTCGTTGCGGAACTCCTCGACCGAGGTGGCGCCGTAGCGCTTCGAGAGCCGCTTCTTGTCCGGCCCGAGGATCAGCGGCAGGTGGCCGAAGGTCGGCACCTCGCCGCCCAGGGCCTGGAACAGCGGGATGTGCTTCGGCGTGTTCGAGAGGTGGTCCTCGCCCCGGATCACGTGGGTGATCTTCATGTCGATGTCGTCCACCACCACCGACATGTGGTAGGTCGGGCTGCCATCGGAGCGCAGGAGCACGAAGTCATCCAGGGCATCCGGCGGGAAGTCCATGTCGCCGCGCACCATGTCGTGAAAGCGGATGTGGTCGTCCGGCATCCGGAAACGGACCACGAACGGCCGGCCCTCGGCGAGGCGCGCGTCCACCTCCTCCTTGGAAAGCTTGAGGCAGGTGCGCGGGTAGCGGAACGCGGCTCCTCCGGCCTGCGCCTCGGCGCGCTGGGCCTCCAACTCCTCCTGGGTGCAGAAGCAGCGGTAGGCCTTGCCCGCCGCGAGCAGCTCCTCGGCGCGCTCGTGGTGGCGCGGCAGGCGCTCGCTCTGAAGGAACGGCCCTTCGTCCCAGACCACGCCGATCCAGGCCAGGGCGGACTGGATCTGGAGGGTCATGGCCTCATCCGAGCGCTCCTTGTCCGTATCCTCGATGCGCAGGATGAAGGCGCCGCCCATCTTCTGGCGCAGCAGGTCGTTGTAGATGGCGGTGCGGACGCCGCCCAGGTGCAGAAAGCCGGTCGGGGAAGGCGCGAAGCGGACCCGGACCGGACCATTTATCTCAGTCATATTGATCCCATTCCCCCTCTCCCCTGCCCTCTCCCCCGTACCGGGGGAGAGGGAGTGTTGGGGACGGGGCAAGGTATCATGCGGGCCATGGAACCCGGAACCTCCCACCCCGTCATCCTCGCGGCCACGGATTTCTCGGAGACCGCCGAGGCCGCGCTGGAATGGGCCTCGGAGCTGGCGCGCCTTCAACACGCCCGGCTGGAGCTGGTCCACGCCGTGACCCTGCCTCCGTCGCTGTCCGGCTTCGTGGCACCCGGCCCCCTCTTCGACGAGGAGCTCCGCACCGCCGCCCTGGCCCGCCTGGGCGAGACCGCCGTCCGCTTCCGCCAGACGGGCGCCGAGGTAGCAACGCATCTGGCGATCGGCACGCCCTCCCAGGTCATCCTCCAGCGAGCTGGGGAGCTCTCGGCGGCTGCCATCGTCATGGGCACCCGCGGCCTGACCGGTCTCCGGCATCTCCTCCTCGGGAGCACCACGGAACGGGTGATGCACCGCGCGCCCTGCCCGGTCCTCTCGGTCCATCCGGGCGATCGCGGAAAGCACCGGCCGATCCGCTCGATCCTGGTGCCGACCGATTTCTCGCGCGACGCCGAAGTGGCCATCGAGGCCGCCCATCAGCTCCTCGCACCGCTGGAGCAGGAAGCGCGGCTGGTCCTCCTCCACGCCTTCAATCTCCCGATCGAGTACACGGCCTACGGCCCGATCCCGACCTCGGTCGACTATCTGAAGGACAGGGGCCTGGAGTCCGAGCGGCTGCTGGAGGAGACGAGGGAGCGGCTTCTGAGAGAGGGCCTGGTCGTCGAGACCGTGGCACGGGAAGGCGACCCTGCCGAGGTGATCGCCTCCGAAGCCGAGGCCCGAGGCGTGGATCTGATCGCCATGGGGACCCATGGCGGCTCGGCGCTCCGCCACCTGCTGATCGGCAGCACGGCCGAGCGGGTGCTCCAGCACGCCAACTGCCCGGTGATGACAGTCCGGCGGTCGGAAGAATAGAGGAAAGGACCAAAGGGACTGCAAAGATATCAAGGACAGGATCTTTCCAGTCCTTGTGGCCCTTGCAGTCCCTTTTGGTCCTACTTGACCCAGACTGTCTTGATGTTCACGAACTCGCGGATCCCCACGTCGGACAGCTCGCGGCCATAGCCCGAGCTCTTGATGCCGCCGAAGGGGAGCCGCGGATCGGACTTGACGATCCCGTTCACGAACACCGAGCCGGCCTCGATCTCCGCGGCCAGGGCCTCGGCGCGCGCCGGGTCCGAGGTCCAGAGGCTCGCCCCGAGACCGTAGCGCGACCGGTTCGCCAGCTCGACCGCCTCGGCCGTGTCCCGCGCCCGGATCACCGCCGCGACCGGGCCGAAGGTCTCCTCGTCGAAGGCCGGCATGCCCGGCTTCACGCCCGAGAGCAGGGTCGGCTCGTAGAACCAGCCCTTGCCGTCGACCCGATGGCCGCCGGTCCGCAGCTCGGCGCCGGCCTCGACGGAGCGGCGGACCTGGTCGTCGAGGTCACCCAGCAGGTCCTCGCGGGCCATGGGCCCCACGTCGGTGCCGCGGTCGAGCGGGTCGCCGACCTTGAGTGCCTCCATGGCCTTGACCATCTCCTCCTCGAACCGGTCGGCGATCGGCTCCTCGACGATGAAGCGCTTGGCCGCGATGCAGCTCTGGCCCGAGTTGATCGTCCGCGCCTTGGCCGCCTGTTTGGCCGCTTCGACCGGGTCGGCGTCGGCCAGGACGATGAACGGGTCCGAGCCGCCCAGCTCGAGCACGGTCTTCTTGAGGTGCCGGCCGGACTCGGCGGCCACTTCCATGCCCGCCTTCTCGCTGCCGGTGAGGGTCACCGCCTTGATCGCCGGATGCCCGATCAGGTCGGCCACGCGGGAGGACGGCACGAGCAGGGTGGTGAAGACCCCCTCCGGAAAGCCGGCGTCGCGGAAGACCTCCTCGATGGCGAGCGCCGTGCCCGGGACGTTGCCGGCGTGCTTGAGCAGGCCGACGTTGCCCGCCATCAGGGCCGGTGCCGCGAAGCGGAAGACCTGCCAGAACGGGAAGTTCCAGGGCATGATCGCCAGCACCGGACCGATCGGGTCGTAGCGCACCAGGCTGCGGCTGGCGTCGGTCCCCACCGGCTCGGCCGAGAGGAAGCGCTCGGCGTTCTCGGCGTAGAACTCGCACACCCAGGCGCACTTGTCGACCTCGCCCTCGGCCGCTGCGAGGGGCTTGCCCATCTCCTCGGTGATGAGGCGGCCGTAGTCGCCGGCGCGGTCGCGCAGGAGGTCGCCGGCCTGAGTCATGAGCCTGGCTCGCTCGGCGAACGGCACCTTGCGCCAGGAAGCGAAAGCCCGCTCAGCGCGCTCCAGGCGCGCGGCGGCCTCGGACTCGTCGTGATCGGGGTACTCCCGGATCAGCTCACCCGTGGCGGGATTGATGGCTTTCATCGAAGTCTTTCAAAGGAAGGCATGGCGGAGAGGGAGGGATTCGAACCCTCGGTCCGGGTTTACCCCGGACAACTGCTTAGCAGGCAGCCCTGTTCGGCCACTCCAGCACCTCTCCTGCGGGTCCGGCAGGGGCCCTCATTGTAGAGGCGCAAGGCCCCGGAGTCAAAAAGGACTCCACCGGTTCAGGAAGGATAAACTAGGCGCCCCTGTCGGGTATTCCTCTGGAGGAGGTCGAGAGATGGGCGAGAACGAAGCGAAGAACCCGGACCGGCTGGCGATCGACACCATCCGGTTCCTTGCCGTAGACATGGTGGAGAAGGCGCAGTCCGGGCATCCGGGAGCGCCCCTGGGCCAGGCGCCGCTCGCGTACCTGCTCTGGACGCGGCACATGCGCCACAACCCGGACAACCCGGACTGGCCGAACCGCGACCGCTTCGTGCTCTCCTGCGGCCACGCCTCGGCCCTCCTCTATGCCCTGCTCCACCTCGGCGGCTACGGGTTGCCCATGGAGGAGCTGCAGCGCTTCCGCCAGTTCGGCTCGAAGACGCCGGGCCACCCCGAGCACGAGCTGACCCGCGGCGTCGAGACCACGACCGGTCCGCTCGGCCAGGGGATCAGCAACGCCGTGGGCATGGCGATCGCCGAGAAGCTCGGCGCCGCCCACTTCAACCGCGACGGCTTCCCGCTCTTCGACCACAACGTCTGGGTGATCGCGAGCGACGGCGACATGATGGAAGGCGTCTCCTCCGAGGCCTGCTCGCTCGCCGGCCATCTCAAGCTCGGTCGGCTCAAGGTCTTCTACGACGACAACGAGATCTCGATCGACGGCCCCACCTCTCTCGCCTTCACCGAGGACGTGGGCAAGCGTTTCGAGGCCTACGGCTGGAACGTCCTCCGGGTGGGTGACGGCAACGACCTGGACGCCCTGGAGGCGGCGATCTCCAAGGCCGAGGCCGAGACGGAGCGGCCGACCCTGGTGGTCGTCCGGACGGTGATCGGCTACGGCAGTCCGCACAAGGGCGGCACGGCGGAGGCGCACGGCGCGCCGCTCGGAGCCGACGAGGTGGTGGCCACGAAGAAGGCCCTGGGCTGGCCCACGGAGCCGACCTTCCTGGTGCCGGACGGCGCGCGGGAGCCGTTCGAGCGCGCCCGCGAGCGCGGTCACAAGCTGGAGCAGGAGTGGAACGACCTGATGCGGCGCTACCGCGAAGCCCACCCCGAAGCCGCGGCCGATCTGGACAGCCGGCTCGCGAACCGCCTGCCGGACGGCTGGCAGGACGCCCTGCCGAAGTTCAAGCCCGAGGACAAGCCGGTCGCGACCCGCGCCGCCTCGGGCCAGGTGCTCAACGCGCTGGCCGCGAAGATCCCGCTCCTGACCGGCGGCTCGGCGGACCTGACGCCGTCGAACAACACCTTCCTCAAGGGGATGCCCAACTTCGAGTCCGGCAGCCCGGACGGCCGGAACCTCCGCTTCGGGGTGCGCGAGCACGGCATGGGCTCGGTGATGAACGGCATCGCCCTGTCGCGCCTCTGGATCCCGTACGGCGGCACCTTCCTGATCTTCTCGGACTACATGCGCCCGCCGATCCGCCTCGCCTGCCTGATGAAGCTCCAGACGATCTATGTCTTTACCCACGACTCCATCTTCCTGGGCGAGGACGGTCCGACCCACCAGCCCATCGAGCAGCTCGCCGCCCTCCGCGCCATCCCGGCCCTGCGCGTGATCCGGCCGGCCGATGCGAACGAAACTGCCGAAGCCTGGCGCCTCGCGATCGAGCACCGCCACGGCCCGACCGCCCTGGCCCTGACCCGCCAGAACCTCCCCATCCTGGCCGAGGCCGCGGACAAGGCCCGCGAAGGCGTGGCGAAGGGCGCCTACATTCTTCTGGACTCCGACAACCCCGAGATCATCCTGATCGCCACGGGCTCTGAAGTCTCCGCCACGCTCGAAGCCGGCAAGTCGCTCCAGGGCAAGGGGCGGCGGGTGCGGGTGGTGAGCATGCCCTGCTGGGAGCTGTTTGACGAGCAGCCCAAGGAGTACCGGGACAGCGTGCTGCCGCCCACGGTCCGCAAGCGCCTGGCCGTCGAAGCCGGCTCCCCGATGGGCTGGGAACGGTACGTGGGCCTCGACGGCGAAGTCCACGGCATCAAGCGCTTCGGAGCCTCGGCCCCGGCCAAGGATCTGGCCCGCGAGTTCGGCTTCACGCCGGAGAAGATCGCGGAGCACGCGGAGGAGATGCTGGGGAAGGCCTGAAAAGTTTGGCGGAGGGGGTGGGATTCGAACCCACGGGCCCTTGCGGGCCGACGGTTTTCAAGACCGTTGCTATCGACCGCTCAGCCACCCCTCCGGTTCAGGAACAGCTTATCCCGGCGCGGTGATCCGCTCCAGTCCTCCCATGTAGGGACGGAGCGGCTCCGGGATCACCACCGAGCCGTCGGCCTGCTGGTAGTTCTCCAGGATCGCGATCAGGGTGCGGCCCACCGCGAGACCCGAGCCGTTCAGGGTGTGCAGCAGCCTTGCCTTGCCACCTCCCGCCGGACGGTAGCGCAGATCCGCCCGCCGCGCCTGGAAGTCCTCGCAGTTGCTGCAGGAGGAGATCTCCCGGTAGAGACCCTGGCCCGGCAGCCAGACCTCCAGGTCGTAGGTCTTGGCCGCGCCGAAACCCATGTCCCCGGTGCAGAGGGTCATCCGCCGGTAGGGCAGCCCGAGCAGCTCCAGCACTTTCTCGGCGTTCGAGGTCAGCTCCTCCAGGGCGTCGTAGCTCGTCTCCGCGCTCGTGAGGTGGACCAGCTCGACCTTGTTGAACTGGTGCTGGCGGATCAGGCCGCGCACGTCCTTGCCGTAGGAGCCCGCCTCGCTGCGGAAGCACGGGGTGTAGGCCGTGTACCGCACCGGCAGCTTCGCCTCGTCCAGGATCTCCCCGCGGTGGATGTTCGTGACTGGG
>DATANP010000474.1:0-18119 GCA_036266195.1 Thermoanaerobaculia bacterium
CCAGCTCCTCAAGAAGGACTGGCCGCGGACGCTGGAAGAGCTGGAGGCGAAAAAGAGAGAAGCGTCCGGCTCCTGAGCACCCGGAGACATTCTTTCTCCACCCACTCCCCGAAATCCAGCGTCGCCGTGTCTAATCGAAGAGATGAGACTCGGGAAGTCCCGCGGCAGCGCCATGAAGTCGAGCAACGAGAAACGGATCTCGTTCGGGATCGGAGCCCTGCTGGCGATCCTGGCCAACCTGATCGTCGTCGTGCAGTTCGTCGGAACCTGCCCCATTCCGATCACAACTCCCCCACCGGAGCCCACGACCACACCATCTCCCGAGCCTGCACCGGATCCGGCGGACATCGTCTATCGCACCCCGCATGGCGAGAGGTACCACCGGGCCACGTGCTCCCACATCAAGGGCAAGGCCATTCAGATCACGCTCAAGGAAGCCAAGGAGATGGGGCTCACGCCCTGCAAGACCTGCCACCCTCCGCCGCTGCCTTGATCCTGCCGCCTGAGATACCATCCGGGCCGTGCCGAATCCACGCCCCCTCCTGATGATCCCTGGCCCGGTGGAAGTCTCGCCGGCCGTTCTCGCTGCCCTGGCGAGCCCTCCGCCATCCCATACGTCCCCGGGCCTGATCAGGGCCTTCGGCTCATGCCTCGAAAGGATGCGCCGGGTCTGGCAGGCCGACGAGTCGAGCCAGCCGTTCATCCTGGCCGGCAGCGGGACGCTCGCCATGGAAGCAGCGGCGGCCAACCTGATTGAGCCCGGGGACCGCGTCCTGGTCATGGTCTCCGGCTACTTCTCCGACCGCATGGTGGAGATCCTGCGGCGGTACGGTGCCGATGTGGTCGAGGCGACGGCTCCGGTCGGAGACGCTCCCTCCCCCGAAGCCGTGCGGGAGATCCTTATCGGCGATCGGGCCGGCGGCCGGTTCAAGGCCCTGTTCGCCACGCATGTGGACACCTCGACCGGCGTCCGGGTCGATCCCGAGCCGCTCTGCCGCCTGGCCCGGGAAGCCGGAGTCCTCGCCGTGTTCGACGGCGTCTGCGCCACGGCCGGCGAGCGCTTCGACATGGCCGCCTGGGGCGCCGACGTCTACTTCACCGCCTCCCAGAAGGCGGTCGGCCTGCCGCCCGGTCTTGCTCTCCTGGTCGCGAGCGAGCGCGCCCTGGCCGCTCGCGCGAGCCGCAAGGCCACCCCTCCGCCCCTGTACCTCGACTGGCAATCCTGGCTGCCGATCCATCAAGCCTACCAGGAAGGCCGTCCGAGCTACTTCGCGACTCCGGCCACCTCCCTGGTGCTGGCCCTGGAGGCCGGCCTCGGCGAGATCCTGGCCATGGGCGTCGAGGCGCGCTGCGAAGCGCACGCCCGCGCTGCCGCCGCCCTGCGCGCCGCCTGGAGCGCCCTGGGCCTGCGCCTGGTGCCGCGCACCGAAGCCGTGACCGGCAACACCCTCTCCGTCCTCTACCTCCCGGAAGGCATCAACAGCGCCGCCCTCCTGCCGAAGATCCTCGAGCATGGAGCGATCATGGCCGGCGGCCTTCACCCGGCCGTCAGGACCACCTCGTTCCGCGCCGGCCACATGGGCTATACCGTCACCCAGCCGGACTTCCTGCGGCGCGCCGTGGATGCCCTCGGAAGCGCGCTGCGGGACCTGGGCGTGAACGTGGACCCCGCCGCCGCGCTGGCCGCCCTGGACTCCGGCCTGCGATAGCGGAACGGGGATTGCAGCTCATCCATCTGGAAGGAGCTTGCCGTGGAAAGACGAAAGATCGGATCGCTGGACGTCTCAGTGGTGGGCCTGGGCTGCAACAACTTCGGCTGGCGCCTGAACGCTGCAGCCACCGAGCGGGTCGTACACGGCGCGCTCGACGCCGGCATCAACTTCTTCGACACGGCGGACATCTACGGCACCGGCCAGAGCGAGGAGTACCTCGGCCGCGCCCTCGGCCGGAAGCGGTCGCAGATCGTGCTCGCCACCAAGTTCGGCATGAAGATGGACGAGCAGCGCAAGGGCGCCAAGCCGGACTACGCGCGCCGGGCGCTGGACGACAGCCTCAGCCGTCTCGGGACCGACGTCATCGACCTCTACCAGCTTCACCAGCCGGACCCGGACGTCCCGATCGCGGACACCCTGGCGGTCCTCGACGAAGCGGTGAAGGCCGGCAAGGTGCGCGAGATCGGCTGCTCGAACTTCTCGCCCGACCAGCTCCGCGAAGCCGAGTCCGCCGTCCGCTCCGGAGCCGCGCGCTTCGTGAGCGTGCAGAACGAATACAGCCTCTTCCACCGCGAGCCGGAGCAAGGGGTCCTCGCCGAGTGCGAGCGCCAGGGCCTCGCCTTCATCCCCTATTTTCCGCTCGCGAGCGGCCTCCTGACCGGCAAGTACCGCAAAGGCAAGCCGTTGCTGCAAGGCACCCGCATCAAGCCCGGCCAGGGCCGGTTCGCGGAGCTCCTTTCGGACGAGAGCCTCGACCGCGTCGAGAAGCTCATCGCCTTCGCGGAGTCCCAGGGCCACACCCTCCTGGAGCTGGCCTTCGGATGGCTGCTCGCCCATCCAGTCGTAGCCTCGGTCATCGCGGGCGCCACCTCCGCCGAGCAGGCCCGATCGAACGCCAGAGCCGCCGGCTGGCAGCTCACGGCCGAGGACCTCGCGGAGGTCGACCGGATCGTGCCGGCGTAGAGCTGGTACCAATCCGCTCTCGTCGGGTCGGCGCCTGAGTCTACAAGTCTATTCTTTCCATAGGTTTATGACCTGGGCAGCCGTGGCGGCCGGCTCCCGTCCAGTTCCAAACCAGTCCCAATCGCGGATCTCTGCCCCAGGCTGTTCTGCCAGGACGGTTTCCTGATATGGCAGAAGCGGATATGATCCGTCTCCGCATGATTCAGCGCATCGACCTCCGTCATCTCGCCGAACGCGAAAGCGAGCAGGTGGAATGGAAGAGCAACGTCGCGGACATCGACGATGTCGTCGAGACGCTGTGCGCCTTCGCGAACGACCTGGCCAACCTGGGAGGCGGCTATGTCGTGTGCGGAGCCCACGAGACCAGGGACGGTCATGGATTTCCTGCCATCGATCTGGCTGGCCTTAAGTCGAGCCGTTTCCGACCGGTACGGCGACTCCGAACCTTCGGAAGTATCCAGCCCGCGCGTTGCACGAGGCCATGATCAATGCCCTGGCCCACCGCGACTATTCCCTGGTCGATCCGACGCGGATCACCGTGTTTCTCGATCGGATCGAGATGATCTCGCCCGGGCCCTTGCCGACCGGCGTCAATCCGGAGGACTTTCGCGCGGGCCGTGTGGCACCCAAGTGGCGCAATCAGGCTCTCGCCTGGTTTCTCAGCCGACCTCCGGGTCCTGTTGCGGGAGCTGCGGAGAGACGGGTATATCCACCTGCGCGGCACAACCAAGGCAGCACGCTGGTATCCCGGCCGCGAAGCCTCTTCACCTTGATCCTGAGATCCGATCAGTCCCAATCCCGGTTCCAATCTCAGACCAAAGAGGAAGAAGCCAATCAATAACTCTCTTCTTTGCAGTACTTACCAGGCTCGCTCGGCCATGGGGCAGGCGCTTTCCAGCTTCGGTCCAGTCCCAATCCAATCCCAAAAACGGTCCCGGCCACGGCTCGGGTTCGCGTATCCTCGCCTCCATGAAGCCCCTCAAAATCGTCCTCTCCGCCGCCCTGCTTCTCGCAGCCCTCATCGGCTTTGGCTGGTTCTTCGTTTCGCAGTTGGGCTCGGCAGAGCGCAGCTCCGAGCCGGCTGGCGTGCTTCTGAGCGCGCCTCCGAACTACGAGGTGATCGAGCGCGGCGAGCTCTCTTTCAAGGACGCTGCAGCCGAGCTCGAGGCCCAGGTTCTCCGCTCCGGCTCCGGCGAGGTCGCGCTCCACTTCAAGAGACAGGGTGCCGAAGTCTACTGGCTCGCCGACCCCGGCGCGGACGTCCTGGAAGAGCGCTCGGCCGGCGCCTCGGGCACCCGGCTTCAGACGATATGGAGGGGCGGCCTGCGCGAGCGGCTGATCTGGGCCCAGGAACATGGCAACTTCGACGCTCCGGGGCTGCCGGCCGGCGAAAGCAAAAACCTTTACCATTGAGACCCAGTGCCCTCCTGGCTGATCGGCCCTGGTCCCCTCCCTTTGGGAGTCCTGTACGAGCGGCCACAACGGCCGCCCGTACAGGACTCCTCGATGACTAGCAGGTTGTAGAGGGATGAAGGCCGCCGCGCCTCCGCCCTACCCATCCGCTGACCGCCGCCAGCCCCCCTGCCACCCCGATCCCGGCCAGCAACGTAACCGGATCGTCCCACCACATCAGCTTCGGATAGGCCACTCCGCCGAGCGCTCCGGCTGCAAGCCAGACTTCAAGCCTCGATTTCGGCGGCGGTATGTTTCGGAGCCAGAGCCGCCGGAACAGGAAATAGGCGATCAACAGAGCGTGACCACTCAGGGGAATCCTGCTGTCCAGTCGGACCGCGGAAAGACCGACGATCAGCGCGATCTGACAGCCAAGTTCCACCGTCGCGAGATCCTGGCCTCGAAAGCGTACGAGGTCCACCCAATCCGCCACCAGCATGCCCAGCACGGGAAACGCGAGCAGCATGTACCAGAAGGGGGCCATCTCGGGCAGCGGCGTGGTGATCCGGACCACCGGCACCGGCCCCTTGTGGATCAGCCAGAGCGCGCCGGCCGTGGTGATGGCCAGGATGATGGCTATGCGGACGAGGGTGGCCCCAGGGTTCACGGGCTTCAGCAGGATCCTCAGGAAAAGCTCCCGTGGAGAATATCGCCAGATGCGGGTGATCGTCATCCTGGCCTCCTCCCCTACCCTATCCCCAGGTGGGCACGGCTGGCCGCGTCGGCCTCCGCTGACCTTCCGGAAAAGGTAGGTACTCATGACTCGCGGCAACTCCCTTCGTTGGATGGCGGGGGTCCTCCTCGCGGCAGTCCTCTTCTTCCTGCCGGCCGGCTCGGCGGCGATTCCGCTCCAGGCGGACCGCGTAACGGCTGTCCCGGTTGGAACGACCCTGGTCCTGACACGACTCTGGGATTTCCTCGCCCGGTGGCTCCCGGGCGAGCGGACGACGCCCGCTGCGAATGACGACAACGGCTGGCAGATCGACCCCGATGGCGACAGCGTTCCGGAAAAACCGGCCGGGCCGGGCGCCGACAACGGCTGGCTGATCGACCCCAACGGGTAACTGCGGATGCGCGGACGGGGGCTGCCCCGTTTTCCGGGCAGCCCCTCTTCCCGTGACGGGCGGCTGCAACTATACTTCGGCAACAACGACAGCCTGCCCCCTGGGACAAAAAAAAACCATGAGCTACCGGAATCCCCCGACCCGCGACGCAATCGACCAGATCCTGGAGAGGCTCGGTCCTGAGATCGCCCGGCGCTTCAAGGAGCAAGGGCTCTCCCAAGCCGAGGCGGCCACGCGCCTCGCCGAGCTGATGCTGGAGCTTGCGGCCCGCTGGGACCGGGTCGGCGACCGCGAGCGCTGGCTGCTCGAAGCCATCGACGGGACGCCTCCCGGACTGTCAACCACGCCAAAGGAGCCCGAGCATGAGTGACCGCCGCCGACACCCGCAACCCCCTCCACCGCCGGAGCCGGAAGGCGATTTCGTCCTGCAACGGGCGTCCGAGATCCTCGACGAGATCGACCGCTCTACGGCCCTCCTGGAAGAAATCCTGGCCGAGAGCGCGCCGGACCGGAGATGGCTGGTGGAGGAGCAACCCCGGTTCCGCGCCCTCATGCTCTGTGACCTGATCTTCGAGAAGAGCCGCGCGGCCGGGTTCACCGATCCGGCCACGGCGCTGGATCTGGCCGAATTGGGAGTCCTGATCTCCGATCGCCTCGATACCGGCCACTATGGAGAGCGTCTCGTGGAGGACGCACGGGCGAGGGCATGGGGCCATCTCGCCAACGCCTTCCGGATCGCCTCCGACCTGCGCCGCGCCGAAGAGGCTCTCGGCACCGCCGAGGAGCACCATCGGCAGGCCGGCGAGGATGCCTACACCGGCGCCGAGATCCTGAGCTTCAAGGCCTCTCTCCTGAATGCCCAGGGCCGCTACGACGAGGCCGCCGCGTTACTTGATCCGGTAGCTCACATGTACCGCGAGGCCCGGGACGCGCACCGAGAGGGCCGGACACTTATTCAGAAGGCCGCCGCCGTGAGCTATGCCGGGCGGCACGCCGAGGCCATCCGGCTGGCACGCCGGGGCTTGGCGAAGATCGACATCTTCGAAGAGCCTCGACTCCTCATTGCCGGTCGGCACAACCTGATCGCGAGCCTGCGGGGGAGCGGCCAACACAAGGAAGCGCTGAAGGCGCTCTCGGAGACTCGCGGCCTTTATCTCCAACTCGGGGAGCGCTCGCCTCTCGTGCGGCTCCGCTGGCTGGAGGGCAAGATCCTCCGGGACCTTGGACGACTGGACGAGGCGGAGGCGGCCCTCCGGGAGGTGAAGACCGAGTTGGTCGAGCTCCGACTCGGCCTGGATGCCGCTCTTGCTTCGCTCGACCTCGCCATGGTCTTCCTGGAACAGGGGGAAGCCGGCGAGATCAAGCGGCTGGCCGCGGAGATGATCGCCGTGTTCGAGTCGCGCGAGGACCATCAGCGCGCCATGGCCGCGTTCCTCCTCTTCCAGAGGGCCGCCGAGGCCGAGCAGGTCACGCTGGCCCTGCTCCAGGAAGTGGTTTCTTCCTTGGAGCAGGCGCAGCGGAGCACGGAACGGGGCTGAGGAACACACACCCAGCCCCGCCGGCTCGAGAAGACAGGCCGGGGGCACGCCGACCACGACCGGGCCCCCGGCAATGAGGTGATTCAGTTGTCAATGAACACTCCGGCGCCTCCCGGCGACGGTTGAGCGGCTGCCGCTCCCGGGTGTGCCGCCGCGCCTTACAGCCTTGCCGCCGCGGCAAACACCCTGGCGCGGCCGGCACGACTCCGTGCCGCTGCCGCTCGGCCTCCATCCGCTGCCGCACGCCCCCGTGCCGCAGCAGCCAGACCTCCATCCGCCGCTGCACGACATCGAGCCAGCGCGGCTCGGAGCCCATGCGCCCCGGCACGACTCCGTGCCGCAGCGGCACGACCCCGAGCGCCGGCCGGCAACCCGGGAGCGGCAGCCGCACGCCGCCTGAAACAGCCTACCCGAACCAGGGTAAATAGTTGATCCGGAAAGTCAAGAGGGCAAAAAGTCCAGAATCTGGACTTTTTGGTCAAAGTTTACACGCCCAAATGTATTGACTCCGGCTCAGTCCCGCGGCATCATCCTCATCGCCGCACGGGAATGCGGCACCCCGGACGCCATGACGGCTCCGGACTTCTTTGAAAGGAGAAGCACCATGTCTGAGATCACGTCGTTTGCCGATTTCATCATCGACTGGGAGCGTTTGCTGACCGCGGTGACCAACAACGAGGCCAACCTGCCCGACCTCGGCCTTCAGAGGATCTCCCTGCAGGACATCCTCCAGGAGGCCAAGGCAGTGAGCACCCGGCAGGATGCGTCCCGGTCCCAGCTCGCGATGGACTCCAAGCGCCGCCGCGAGATCCTCTTCGAGGGCCGCGCCGCGGCCTCCCGCCTCCGGGCCGCTCTCAAGGGCGCCCTCGGCGGCCACAACGAGAAGCTGGTCGAGTTCGGGCTCCGCCCCATCCGCCGGCGCCGCTCCATCCCGCTGGTCGATCCTCCGCTGCCGATCGAGTAGTTCGGCTACGGCCGGCGAGTAGACAGAACCGGCAGGACACAAGCTGTTTCACTGTTGACAAGCGATGTACATCACCTTCCATTCATGGGGACGGGCCTCGGCCAGGCCCGTCCCTCCTTCCTTTTTGGCACGTAGCGTGCAACTGCCACCCTCCCGACGCCAGACTCATCGGCCGCCAAGCCACTGAAAAGAAAGCGCATTCTGAATTGGCGAACAATCTTTTCTGACGGATGGGAGGTCTCCACACCATGTCCAGGCTCTCCTGGCCCTGTGCGCTCCTCGGCGCGCTCCTCGTCCCCGCTCTCGCCCAGGCCGCCTCTCCCGCTTCGGGCACCCTGTCCCAGTCCAACCCGGTGGTCACCTGGACCGGCGGTCCGCTCGTTCCCAGCGCGGCCGCGTGTACCGGTCCCGAGGACCCGGCCTGCGACCACTTCGCGCTGGAGATCGTGCCCCCTCCGGGCCCCGGCGGGTTCACGGTCCGCATCACGCTCACCCCGCTCGACGACTGGGACCTCTCCGTCTATGATCCCGCCGGCTCCGGCGAAGGGACGTCCGGGAACCCGCCCGGCATCGCCGAGATCGTGGTGCTCAGCAATCCGGTGGCCGGCGTCCACACGGTGAGCGGCGCTCCGTTCGCCGTGGGCGCTCCCTACAGCGCCACCGCCGTGCTCGAATCCGGCGCGGCGCCGCCTCCTCCGCCGCCCCCGGGGACCCAGGCTGTGAAAATGTTCCAATACGATCCTCCGGCGGGGATCGGCACGAGCGCGGGCGAGCCCTCGATCGGCGTCGGCCGGCTCGGCGTTGAGCACGTGCCCAACGCGGCCATGTACATCGCCGGGCTCGAGGTGCTGCGGATCACCCGCGACGAGTGCCTGTCCGGCAACCGCCAGGAGACCGACGCCTGGGTCGACAAGACGGCTCCGAACAACGGCCTCGCCACGCTCGACCCGATCCTGTTCACGGACTTCCGCACCGGCCGCACGTTCGCCTCCCAGCTCGGCCCCAAGTGCAGCCTGATGTCGCTCTCGGACGACGACGGCGAGTCCTGGCTGCCCAGCCAGGGCTGCGGCATCAACGCGGGCGTCGACCACCAGACCGTGGGCGGCGGACCGTTCCCGGCGAGCGATCCGATCGGCGGCATCGGTTATCCCAACGCGACCTACTACTGCTCCCAGGACGCCGCCATCGCCCAGTGCGCGCTCAGCCGCGACGGCGGACTGACGTTCGGACCGGCGGTCCCGATCTACAACGTCACGCAATGCGGCGGGCTGCACGGCCATGTGAAGGTGGCGCCCGACGGCACGGTCTACGTCCCGAACAAGAACTGCCAGGGGCTTCAGGGTGTGGCCGTGTCGACGAATTCGGGCCTCTCCTGGACGGTGCGCACGGTGCCCGGCAGCGCCTCGGGCAACACGGACCCGCATCTGGACATCGGGCCGGACAACAAGGTCTATTTCGCCTTCTCCGCGGGCTCCACGTTCGTGGCTACGTCCACGGATCATGGGCAGACCTGGAGCGCGCCCATCGACCTCGGTACGACCTTCGGCATCGCCAACAGCGTGTTTCCCGAGGTGGTGACGGGTGACAACGGAAGAGCCGCGGTGGCCTTCCTCGGCACCCCCGGCACCGGCTCGGTCTACGGTACGGACACGACGCTGAACGTCGAGTGGCATCTCTACGTGGCCGTCACGTACGACGGCGGCGCGACCTGGACGACCAGCGACGCCACGCCCACCGACCCGGTGCAGCGCGGCGCGGTCTGCACCCAGGGCACCACCTGCTCGTCCGGCCGCAACCTGCTCGATTTCAACGACATCGCACTCGACGACGAGGGCCGCGTCCTGGTCGCCTACGCGGACGGCTGCGTGGGTGCCTGCGCCGCCGGCGGCGCGCAGAGCGGCACGGCGCTGGCCCGCGTCTCCGGCCAGGTCGGGGGCAAGCGGCTCCTGGCCGCGTTCGACAACCATGCCCCCGGCAAGGTCGGAGTCACGGCCACGGAGATCGACGGCTCGGTCCTGGTCGAATGGTTCCCGGCCGACGACTTCGGCACGGCGGTCACGGGCTACGTGATCGAGCGCTCGGCGAACGGCACCACCTTCACTCCGGTGGACACGGTGTCCGCCTCCACGTTCCGCTATCTCGACTCGCCCGCGCCGCCGGCCTCCCAGTACGTCTACCGGGTCCACGCGGTGAGCGGCGCCGGGTCCGGCGCGTCCTGTCCGGCCGTGCCGGTCGAGGCTCCGCCGACGGTGACGCCGGCCGATCCCTGCCAGGTTCCCGGCGTGCAGGTGACGGACGACCCGGCGGGGGACCAGACGGGCGCGCCGGGCAACGGCGGCCTGGACCTCAAGGCCGCGTTCGTGGCCGAGCCCTGGAGCCAGGCGGACCCGGACGGCGACAACCTGGAGATCCGCATCCGCACCCACCAGAGCCTGGACCCGCTGCCGCCTCCCAACGGCTACTGGTACGTGTATTTCACCTACCGCGGGGTCAAGTACTACGCGGCCATGACCACGGGCGACGTGCCGGCGACCCCGGCCTACGAGTACGGCCGCATCGACCTGAACCCCACGACCGGGATCAACGACCAGACCTCCCTCGGGACGATCGAGGGGAGCGTCGGCGGCGACACGATCACGATGCGGCTCTCGCGGAGCCTGCTGACCCAGCCGGTTGTGATCGGAGATCCGCCGCAGCCAGCCCCGGTGGCGGGCGACGTGCTGAGCAGCGCCAAGGGCGAGACGCGCCTGCTGATCGGCGGCGGCGGCACGGGCCTGATCACGGTGATCGACGATTCGACGCCCAGCGACTACACGGTCCATACGAATGCCGCCTGCGCTCCGAACGGCGCGCCGACGGCCCGGCTCGCGGCCGCGCCGCAGTCCGGCCACGCTCCGCTGGAGGTCGATTTCGACGGCTCGGACTCGTCTGACCCAGACGCCGGGGATACGATCGCGGAGTACACGTTCGACTTCGGCGACGGCTCGGACCCGGTGACGCAGGGCTCGCCCACGGTGAGCCACACGTACACCGCGCCGGGCAACTACAACGCCTCGCTGTCGGTGAAGGATTCGCGGGGCAAGGCGAGCACGAACACGGCGACCGCGGTGATCCAGGTGATGCCGGACGGCGACTTCTATTCGGTGACGCCGTGCCGGCTGCTCGACACCCGGACGCCGGAGGACGGCGCCGCGCCGGTGGCATCCGGCACGGACCGGGTGCTCGACGTGGTCGCGGTCACGCGCTGCGGCGTATCGCCGCTGGCGAAGGCCGTGGCGCTCAACGTGACCGTGATCCAGCCGGGCGGTTCGGGGCGGGTGACGGTGTATCCGGCGAACCTCTCGATACCGGCCACCAGCACGCTGAACTTCCCGGCCGACGTCACGCGCGCCAACAACGTTCTGATGATGCTGTCCCCCGACGGCCGGATCAAGCTCCGGCCGGTCGTCAACAACGGCGGCTCAACGCATCTGGTCGTGGACGTGACGGGCTTCTTCATCGAGCCCTAGCCGGTCCGGACGGGGCGGCGGCCCGGTAGACTCTGACCGTGGCCGCCGCCTCCCCTCTCCGCTGGTCGGGCCGCCTCCCCTGGGAGGAGCCGATCAACAGCCTGACCCGGGCTCGCGAGGAGCGGGCCTCCCAGAGTCTGCCCACGATCGACCTCACGGAGTCGAATCCGACCCGGGTCGGCATCCCGTATCCGGACGGCGAGCTCCGGGAGATCCTCGGCCGCGCCGCCGGGCCGGTCTACGAGCCCCATCCGCGCGGACTGCCCGAGGCCCGCGAGGCGCTCGCGGCGGCCCTCTCCTCTCCCGGAGACCCGGTGTCGCCGGACGATCTGGTGCTCACGGCGTCCACCAGCGAGTCGTATTCCTGGCTGTTCAAGATCTTCTGCGAGCCCGGGGAAGAGGTGCTGACCACGGCGCCGTCCTATCCGCTGCTCGACAGTCTGGCGGCGCTGGAGGGGCTGGCGCTCTCGCACGTCCACCTCGCGCCGGGCCGGGGCTTCGCGATCGAGACGGAGAAGGTGGAGCTGGCCCTGACGCCGGATACGCGGCTCCTCGCTCTCATCCATCCCGGGAACCCGACCGGCGCGTTTCTCTCGCCTTCGGAGCAGGAGGCGATGGCCGGGCTGTGCGCCTCGCGGGGGATGCCGCTGGTCTCGGACGAGGTGTTCCTGGATTACCCGCTGGAAGAGGCTTGCTTCCGGCCGGCGGCGGGGCTGGACGGCGACGCCCTGGTGTTCTCGCTCGGTGGACTTTCCAAGAGCGCCGGCCTGCCGGGCTGGAAGCTGGGGTGGATCCGCGTGGGCGGCCCGGCCGGGGAGCGGCGCCGGGCGATCGAGGCTTTGGAGATGGTGGCGGACAGCTATCTGTCGGTGGCGACCCCGGTGCAGCGGGCGCTGCCGGAGATCCTGGAGGTGGCGCCCCGCATCCGGTGCGCGATCCTCGACCGGATCCGGACCAACCTTGCCGTGCTCCGGAGCTCGGGCGTCGAGCTGCTGGAGCCCCAGGGCGGCTGGTCGGCGGTGGTCCGTGCCTGCGATCCGCGGCCGGACGAGGAGCTGGCGCTGGAGATCCTCGACCGGGCCGGCGTGCTGGTCCATCCCGGCTATTTCTTCGATTTCGCCACGGACGACTTCCTGGTGCTCTCTCTCCTGCCCGAGCCGGAGCGGTTCGCGGAGGGGGTCACGCAGCTCCTTGAAACACTTCGGTGAAGCGCCGGATCGCGGCGTGGCTGCCGCAGACGTAGAGGGTATCGTCGGGCCGGAAGAGGAAGTCCGGGCCGAATTCCACCAGGACCTCCTCCCCTCTCTCCACGGCCACGACCGAGCAGCCGGTCCGCTGGCGGACGTCGAGGTCGACCGGCCGCTTGCCCGCGAGGCCGTCCGGCGAAACCTTGAGCACCTTGAGCTGCGGGTCGATCAGGAAGGCCTCCTCGCCGAGGAGCTTCTTGGCGAGCATCTGGCCCGAGACCTGGCTGATCGAGAGCGCGAAGTAGGCGCCGGCCCGGTGGATGCGCTCGACGTTGTCGGCCCGGTTGACCCGGGCGATCACCGGCACGTCCGGCGCCAGGTCCTTGAGGATCACGGTCGCGAAGAGGGTGGCGCTGTCGGTATCCAGAGCCAGAATCACGGCCTGGGCCTCGCAGACGCCGGCATCGTTCAGGACCCGCATGTCCAGGACGTCGCCCACGACGTCCACCTCGGGCCCGGGGTGGCGGTCGATCAGCTTCACGCCTTCGCCGACCGCCTCGAGCAGCTCGGCCACCTTGCGGCCGACCTCGCCCCCTCCTCCCACCACGAAGTGGCCGTCGCGGCGCAGGGCCACGTTGCCGGCGGCGAGGTCGGAGAGCTTCTCGATGCTGTGGTTGCTGCCCACGACCACGAGCGTGCCGCCGGGCTCGATGCGGGCGCCGGAGTCCGAGAGGACCTCCAGCTCGCCGCCGACCCACTGGCCGATGACCGTGGCGCCGGTGCGGGTGCCGACCGCGGCCACATCCAGCGTGCGGCCGGCGAGCGGGCTGTCCCGGCCCACGCGCACCTCGGCGACCTGGAGGTTCCGGCCGAGCTGTTGGATGCCCGCCACTCTCGGGCTGATGCGCTGCGAGGCCCGCGCCGCCAGGGCCGCGCCTAAGATGTGACGCGGGGTGAAGGTCGCGGTCGCGCCGGCGAGCATCATGGGCTTGCGGTGGTAGGGCTCCTCGACGAGCGCCAGGATCGGCCCCGTGAAGCCGCGCTGGCGGGCGGTCAGGATCAGGGAGGCGTTCTCGTCGTCCGTGCCGTTGGCGATCACCGCCCGGGCGCGTTCGAGCCGCGATCCCCGCAGCGCGCCCTCCCCGAGCGCGCGGTTGACGACCGGCTGGCCCTCTTCGAACAGCCGGCGGGCGACGGCCTCGTCCGGCTCCAGGACCAGGACCGGCATCTTCGCCGTGGCCAGCTCGCCGAGGAGGGTCTCCACGGCCGGACCGTAGCGGTAGATCACGGCGTGGCCTTCGAGGCCGGCGGGGGCCTCCTGGGGCAGGCGGGTCTCGAAGCGCTCCTCCAGGAAGGGGATCAGGTAGACCGGGAAGATCAGGATGACCAGGAAGACGCCGATGAACTGGACGGACATCACGAACAGGACCATCGCCGGATGGCTCCAATGGCTGTCGGAGCCATAGCCGGTGGTGGTGATGGTCTCGGCGGCCCACTCGACGCTCTGCCAGAAGGAGCGCGGCGAGCCCTCCAGCCAGGCCATTCCCGCCATATAGAGCAGGGCGGCGGAGAAGACCAGGACGGGCAGGAAGCCGATCAGCAGGAGCAGCCGGCGACGGGATCGCCGCATCAGTACGGCATGTCCTCTTCCTCCATGCCGAAGTGGTGGCCGAGCTCGTGGACCAGGGTGTCCCGGACCTCCCGGATCACCTGCCGCCGGTTCTCGCACGCCCGGAGGATGGGGCCGCGGTAGAGGATGACCCGGTCGGGCATCGCGCCCATGTAGTAGCTGTCGCGCTCGGAGAGCGGCACTCCCAGGTAGAGGCCGAAGAGCTCCTCGCCAAGCTCCATGCCCATGGCCTCCAGGTCCTCGGGGTCGGGCTCCTCCTCGACCATGACGGCCACGTTGTCCAGCAGCTCGGCGAATTCCTCGGGCAGGCCCTCCAGCGCCTGCTCCACGAGCGCCTCGAACTCCTCTGGGGGGACGCGCATGGAGGAGATTGTAAAGGACACAAGGGACTGCAGGGACCGCAGGGACACAAGACTTTGGTCCCTGCAGTCCTTGAGGTCCTTTTGGTCCTTTGTCGTAGACTCCGCGCCATGCCAGTCAGGCTCGACAAGTGGCTCCAGGTGGCCCGCATGTACAAGACCCGGACGCAGGCCACCCACGCCTGCGACCTGGGCCGTGTCCAGGTCAACGGCCAGCCGGCCAAGCCCCACCGCCAGCTCAGCCCGGGCGACCGGATCGAGCTGCAGCAGGGCGACTGGGGGCGCATCCTCATCGTCAAGGAGCTGCGCGACCGGCCCGTGCCCAAGGCCGAGGCGCCGGGCCTGTACGACGACCAGAGCCCGCCGCGGCCGTCTCCGGATCCCTTGAAGCGGCTCATGAACCGGCCGCCCGCTCCCCGCGACGCCGGCGCGGGGCGCCCCACCAAGAAGGAGCGCCGCGAGCTGGACCGCTGGCTGGACGCCGAGACTCCCATCCCAGATTGGGATGACCTGGACGACGACCTGGACTGATCGGGAGTAAACTTGGACCGTGTCTGACGACCGCCCCCCTTTATCACGGGACGATCCGCGCCACCCGATCCGGGTGGTGTCGCGGCGCACCGGGCTCAAGCCGGACCTGATCCGGGCCTGGGAGCGCCGCTATGGCGCGGTCGCGCCCGGCCGGTCCGCCACGCGGCGGCGCTTCTACTCCGACGCGGAGATCGACCGGCTCACCCTGCTCAGCCGGGTGGTGCGGGCCGGGCACACGATCAGCCAGGTGGCCCAGCTCCCGAACACCGAGCTGGAGGAGCTGATCGCGCGCGACGCGTCGGTCCACTCCCCGGCCGCGGAGCCCACGGACCGCACCGGCTCCTGGCTCGTCTCCTGCCTCGCGGCCGTACAGCGCCTCGACCCTTGCGACCTGGAGGCCAGCTTCCAGCGCGCCTCCCTGGAGCTGAGCGCCCCCGAGCTGCTGGAGAACCTGCTCTCCCCGCTGCTCGAAGCGATCGGCGAGCAGTGGCGGCTGGGCACCCTGCGGCCCTACCACGAGCACATGGCCTCGGCGGTGATCCGCTCGTTCCTGGGCACCACCCGCGGCGAGGTCTCGCCGCTCGCCCCGGTGTTTCTCGCCGCCACGCCCGCCCGGCAGCGGCACGAGCTCGGCGCCCTGCTCGCCACCGCCTCGGCGGCCGCGGTGGGCTGGCGCGTGCTCTACCTCGGCCCCGATCTCCCCCCCGAGGAGATCGCCGCCGCTGCCGTCCACCAGGGAGCGCGGGTGGTGGCGCTGAGCCTCGTCTACCCTCCGGACGACGCCCTCCTGCGCGACGAGCTGCGGCGCCTGCGGCGGCTGCTCGGTCCCCACGTCGAGCTGATCGCCGGCGGCCGGGCCTCCTCCGCCTATGCCGACATTTTCCGGGAGATCGGCGCCGTCCACCTCGACGACCTCTCCGAGCTGCGCCAGCACCTGGAGAAGGTCCGGATGGAAGTTCCCCCGCCTCCGTCCTATCCGGACGCTCCTTCTCAACGAGCCTGACCAAAAAGTGGGGCGGGAGGGAAACGTCTCCTCCGTCCCGCCCCTGAGGGAGGTGGAAGGTTCCACCATAGCTGCGGTCCCGCGGCTTGTCAAGATCATGTCTAGGAATATCCGCGGCTTTATTCTTGACTGCTTCTTGACAGCGCTGCTAAGCTCCGTCCGTGTCAAGCACGGCTCTCACCACCGCTCTGCGCCATCCCATCGGAGTCGTGGCCCGGCGTACGGGGTTGAAACCGGACCTCATCCGGGCGTGGGAGAGGCGCTACGGCGCGGTCGCGCCGGGCCGCTCGGACACGCGGCGACGCTTCTACTCGGACGCGGATGTCGAGCGTCTCCGTCTGCTGCGGCGGGTGGTCGAGACCGGCCGCTCGATCGGCCAGGTCGCCATCCTGTCCAACGAGGAGCTGGAGGCGCTGGCCGCGGCCGAGCCTTCGCCGACTCCGGACGCGAACGGCGACGTAGCCGGGACGTTCCTGGAGCCCTGCCTGGCGGCCGCCCGGCGGCTGGACGTGGCGGAGCTGGAGCTGCACCTGGAGCGCGCTTCCGTGGCGCTCAGCCGGAACAGCCTGCTGGAACGGTTGATGGTGCCGCTGCTCCACCGCCTCGGAGAGCTCTGGCAGAAGGGCGAGCTGAGGCCCACCCACGAGCACCTGGCCTCGGCGGTGGTGCGGTCCTTCCTGGGCGGGATGTACCGCGCCTGCGACACCCCGGCCACGGCGCCGCACCTGCTCGCCACCACCCCGGCCCGGCAGCGGCACGAGCTCGGAGCCCTGATCGTGGCCGCGGTGGCGGCCGGCGAGGGGTGGCGGGCGACCTACCTCGGCCCCGACCTGCCGCCCGAGGAGATCGCCGCGGCCGCGCGCGAGAAGGGCGCGCGGGTGGTCGCCCTCAGCCTGGTCTACCCGCCCGACGACCCGCTGCTCGGCGACGACCTGCGCCGGCTGCGCCGCCTCCTCCCCTCCACCACCGCGATGATCGCCGGCGGCCGGGCCGCCCCGGCCTACGGCGAGGTGCTGGACGAGATCGGCTCGGTGCGCGCGGCCGACCTGCCGGCCCTCCGTCGGGAACTGGAGCGCCTACGGCGCTCAGTCTCCTAGAAACTCGCCCAGGGGCCGCAGCGGCTCGCTGTGGTCGCAGAAGATCTTGAAGACCACCATGATCGGCACGGCGAGGAGTGCGCCGGTGATCCCCCAGAGCCAGCCCCAGAACGTGAGGGCCAGGAAGATCACCACCGGGTTCAGGGTCAGCCGCCGGCCCAGGACCATCGGCGTCACGATGTAGCTCTCCAGGAGGTTGAGGCCGACGAACGACAGCGGCACCATCATGGCGTGGGTCGGGTCCTTGAAGGTGAGGAAACCGACCATGGCGAGAACCACGATCATGATGATCGCCCCCAGGTAGGGGATGTAGTTCGTCACCATCGCCAGCACACCCCAGAGCATGGGGTTCGGCACGCCGAGCAGGGTGGTGATGCCCCAGACCGCGATGCCGAGACCGATGTTGATGATCGTGATCGTCACCAGGTAGGCCGAGATGTCGGTCTCGATCTGGCGCGCGATCTCCACCGCCTTCTTCTTGTCGGCGAGGCTCGGCAGGACCCGGATCAGCTTGCGCAGGAAGAGGTCGCCCGAGGCGAGCAGGAAGAAGAGCAGGACGAACATCACCATGCCGTTCGCCACGAAGTCGGTCGCCTGGCTGAACATCCGCTCGCCGAGGCTCTCCGTCCGGACCTCGACCGTCGGCGGCGGCTTGCTGCCGCCGACCTGGGTGATCTTCTCCACCTGCTCGGTGGCCTTGCTCATGGTCTGGACCGGCTTCTTGAAGTCCCGCAGCTTGGCTTCGAGCCGGCGCATGGTCTGCGGCGCCTTCTGGGCCCAATCGTAGGCCGGCGTGGCGAGCTCGTAGACGCCCAGGGCCAGGCTGCCGAGCAGGCCGAAGACCACGATCCCCGCCCCGAGACCCTCCGGGATGCGCAGCTTCTTGAGCGCGCGCACCACCGGGCTGAACAGGAAGTTGAGCAGCAGCGCCAGCACGATCGGCAGGAAGAAGTCGCGGCCGAGGTAGAGCGTATAGAACGAGGCCAGGATGAACAGGCCGGTCAGCGCGATCGACCGGATGCCGAACGGCCCCTGCATCACGTCGCGGAGCCGACTGAGGTTGGGCCGAGGCCGCTCGTCGTCCTCGGGTCCCTGGCGGAGAGCCTGGAT
>DATANP010000475.1:0-8589 GCA_036266195.1 Thermoanaerobaculia bacterium
CTCAAGAAGGAAAACTTCGAGACCGCGATCTACCCGGTCGAGAACCACACCTTCACCGAGCCCACGAGCTGGCTCGACGAGTACCGGCGCATCTTCAAGCTGTTCGAAACCCACCTGAAGTGACCGCATCCGGAGGGAGCTGACAGTGCCCTGACAGTGTCCTGACACTGTCAGCTCCCCCTGACGCAGCCTCCGCCCCCTCCCTTCATTTTCACCTAAACCCTTACGTATCCGCCACTTGCGTGTTTTTGCACGCAGGCATGGGCCTTGCCCTTCCAGGGAGCCGAGCTGGAAATCGAAACCCACTCCCCAGGAGGGATGAGTCATGAAAGCCAAGATGATGAACAGCCTGACGGTCGGCCTGATGATGCTGATCGTCCTGTGCGGCGCGGCGGCGGCGCAGCACGTGCCGAGCTCCGACGTGCTCCTGCCCTACTTCGAGGTGGACAATGCCAACCAGGGCGGCGTGACCACACTCTTCGCGGTGGGCAACGCCACCGAGAAGCCGGTGGACGTGATCGCCACGGTCCACACCAACTGGGGCATCCAGATCCTCGAGGTCCCCTTCACACTCCAGCCGCACGAGGTCCGCACCGTCAACCTCCGCGACTGGTTCAAGAACGGCGGCAACCCCCAGAAGACGTTGGCCGCCGCGGATCAGAAGCACCTGGTGGCGGCGGCCAGCGGCCAGCGCTCGCCCAAGGACAACCTCTATTATTCGACCGAGATCCAGCCCGACCTGCTGGCCGGCTACGTCATCATCCGCACCCAGGGCAGCCGGCCTGACGCGCTCTGGGGCGACTGGTTCAACGTCGACGTGGCGGGCAACCTGGCGCGCGGCGACGTGCTCGCCAACATCGACCGCTCCACCGGCTGCCCCGGGGTCTGCCGGCGCCACCTGCTGCGCTACCTGAGCGGCGGCGGCTTCGACGGCGGCACCGAGGTCATCATCTGGCGCGAGACCGTGGGCAAGCCCTCGGCCAACGCCGCCGCCGGTCCCAAGATGCAGGCCGACGCCACCGCGTTCGACGAGCCCGGCCAGGCGATCGACAACCGCGAGCTCTCCCTGCTGCCGGTCGAGAAGGTCGTGGTCAACGAGCTCGGGCTGCGCAAGCCGTTCGGCTCGCTCGACATCGTGAGCGAGGACGACGTCCTCATCGCCGTGCAGCACACGGCCGAGAACCGCTACAGCGTCGGCCTCTACACCTACTGCCTGCCGCTCATTTCCAAGCCGGGCCCGGGCATCGAGATCCTCAAGGTCACCAACGGCCAGGACGCCAACGCGGCGCCTGGACCCTCCATCCCGGTCGGCGCCACGGTCACCTGGGAGTACCTGGTGACCAACACCGGCGACGTCCCGCTGACCGACGTCGTGGTCGAGGACGACGACCCGTCGATCAAGGTGACCTGCCCGAAGGACACGCTCGCTCCGGGCGAGTCCATGACCTGCAAGGCCTCCGGCAAGGCCAAGGCCTGCCAGTACAAGAACCTCGGCGGCGTCTCGGCGCTGTCCTCCAAGGGCACGGTCAACGCCTCCGACCCCAGCCACTACTTCGGCGACGAAGGCGCGGCGCTCGCCATCACCTCCATCCTCGTGAACGACAAGGATGCCACGAAGGGCCCGGGCCCCGACGTCGAACCCGGCCCGGCCCTCTCCTGGAAGTTCACGGTCAAGAACACCGGCAAGGTCAAGCTGACCGGAGTCCAGCTCACCGGCATCAACGCGACCTGCGCGAAAAGCGTCCTCGAGCCCAACGAGTCCACCGTGTGCACCGCCTCCAGCCAGGCGGCTCCCGGAGCGGGCTCGCACAGTCTGCCCGTTCAGGCCCAGGGCAAGGGCCAGGCCGCCTGCTCCCAGCCCTCCGCCGACGGCATCGGCTACTACAAGGTCCCGGACATCCACGAGTGCCGCGAGGACGACGCCATCGAAATTCAGACCGCGGTCAACGGCCAGGATGCGGATTCGCCCAAGGGCCCCGAGGTCACGGTCGGCTCCCCGGTGAGCTTCGCCTATGTCGTCAAGAACACCGGGAAAGGCGTCCTGACCGCCGTCGAGGTCTCCGACAGCAAGGGCCTGGCCCTGAGCTGCCCGAAGGACGTCCTGCAGGTCGGCGAATCCATGACCTGCACGGCCAGCGGCAACGCCCAGGTCGGCCAGTTCACCAGTGTGGGCACGGCCACGGCCAACGCCGGGTGCGTCACCGATGACGACTCCGTCAACTACTACGGCGTGACCCCGGGCCTCCAGATCATCAAGCTCACCAACGGCCAGGACGCCAACGCCGCCCCCGGACCCGAAATCGCTTTCGGCGGCGCGGTCACCTGGACCTACCAGGTCAAGAACACCGGCGACGTCACCCTGAGCAACCTCTCCGTCACGGACGACAAGGGCGTGGCCGTGAGCTGCCCCAAGACGACCCTCGCGGCGGGTGAATCCATGAACTGCACCGGCTCCGGCACCGCCCAGGCCTGCCAGTACGAGAACCTCGGCACCGTCACCGGCAAGACCCCGAGCGGCCAGACCCTGACCGCCAGCGACCCCAGCCACTACTTCGGCAAGGTCAGCCCCGCCCTCGACGTCGAAGTCAAGGTCAACGGCGACGACGCCGACACCCCCAAGGGCCCCGAGGTCCAGGTCGGCTCCGCGCTGAGCTTCACCTACATCGTCAAGAACACCGGCGACGCCGCCCTCTCCGGCATCCAGGTCTCCGACAGCCAGGGCGTCTCGGTGTCCTGCCCGAAGACCTCCCTCGCGGCCGGCGAATCCATGACCTGCACCGGCAGCGGCACTGCCCAGGCCGGCCAGTACAGCGCCACCGGCACGGCTAGCGGTACCGGCCCCTGCAACACGAACGCCTCCGACTCCGACCCGGTCCACTACTACGGCGTGACCCCGGGCCTCAAGATCGTCAAGCTCACCAACGGCCAGGACGCCAACGTCGCCCCCGGCCCCGAGATCCCGGTCGGCAGCACGGTCACCTGGACCTACCAGGTCACCAACACCGGCGAAGTCGCCTTGAGCAACCTCTCCGTCTCGGACGACAAGGGCGTGGCCGTGAGCTGCCCGAAGACCACTCTCGCGGCGGGTGAATCGATGACCTGCACCGGCTCCGGCAAGGCCCAGGCCTGCCAGTACGAGAACCTCGGCACCGTCACCGGCAAGACCCCGAGCGGCCAGACCCTGACCGCCAGCGACCCGAGCCACTACTACGGCAAGACCAACCCGGCCATCGACGTCGAGGTCAAGGTCAACGGCGACGACGCCGACTCCCCCAAGGGCCCCGAGATCCCGGTCGGCTCCCCGGTGAGCTTCACCTACATCGTCAAGAACACCGGCGACGTGGCCCTCTCCGGCATCAAGGTGACCGACAGCAAGGGCCTCTCGGTGTCCTGCCCGAAGACCTCCCTCGCGGTCGGTGAGTCCATGACCTGCACGGCGAACAGCACCGCCCAGGCCGGCCAGTACAGCAGCGTTGGCACCGCCTCCGCCAACGGCGCCTGCGACGCCAAGGTCTCCGACTCCGACCCGGTCAACTACTTCGGCACCATCCCGGACGAAGGCTGCACCCCGGGCTACTGGAAGAACCACACCGACTCCTGGCCGCCCACCGGCTTCTCGACCGGCCAGTCGGTCCAGAGCGTGTTCAACAAGGCCTCCCTCTACCCGACGCTCGCCAACGCCACCCTGCTCCAGGCCCTCTCCTTCCAGGGCGGCGACGACCTCAAGGGCTCGGCCGAGATTCTGCTCCGCGCCGCCACCGCCGGCCTGCTCAACACCGCGCACCCCGGCGTCGACTACCCGCGGACCACGGCGCAGCTCGTCTCCGACGTCAACGCCGCCCTGGCCTCGATGAACCGTGACGTGATCATCAGCCTCGCCGCGGCCATCGACCAGGACAACAACCTGGGCTGCCCGCTCAACTAAATACCAACGAAAGTCCCTCGTCGGCTCCCCGGGAAACCGGGGAGCTCTTTTTTTGTCTGACAGTGCTCTGACAGTCAGAGGCCCACTGTCAGAGCCTCTGACAGACCCGGGCGCCGTTCCCCCCGAAATCATGTAAACCACTGAGCCAGAAGGATCTTCGAGCAGAACGGCCGATGGCACCGCGATTGCTCTCCAGGTCTCCATGATGCGCGCGACCAAGATCCTCCTCCTGTTCGTCCTGACGATCGCCCTGCCTCTCTCCGCGGCGCGGCTCAAGCCGACCTCCGACCTGCTGCTGCCCCGCTTCGAAATCGATTCCGTCGTCACCACCGTCTTCTCCGTGGGCAACGCCTCGGACAAGCCGATCGAGGTGCTCGCCACCGTGACCACCAGCCAGGGGCTCCCGGCGCGCGAGTTGCCGTTCACCCTCCAGGCCGGCGAGGTCCGGACCGTGGACCTGCGCGAGTGGCTTACCGGCGACTCGGGTGACTCGGTGGTGGGCTCCCTGACCCTGCGCACGCGGAGCGGCCGGCGCGACGCCCTGTGGGGCGACTGGTCGGTGACCGACGCCGGCGGTACCGTGCTGCGCGGCGGCACCCTGGTCGACATCGACCGCTCCGGCAGCCACAGCGACCTCTGCCGCCGGCACCTCCTGCGCTACGACGAGGGCACCGAGATCCTCGTCTGGCGCGAGAACGCCGGCCTCCTGGAGGCCTCGCTCTCCGAGCAGGACGGGACCCAGCGGATCGGGCTGCCCCGGATCGAAGAGACGCTCGCGGTCGCGGACCTCGGGCTGAGCGAGACCGCCGGCACGCTGCGCATCGACACCACGGAGGACGTCTACATCGCCGGGGCCTGGTGCGTGGCGGACGCCTGCGAGAGCGAGCGCACCGCGCTCGACGTCAACATCCTGCTCGACGGCCGGATCGCCGACGAGCCCCGCGGTCCCCTGGTCGACAGCGGCTCCGCGCTGACCTGGACCCTGGTCGTGAGCAACACCGGCGAGCTGGCGGTGAACGGGATCCAGATCGAGGGGCTCGACGCGGCCTGCCCGCGCCAGGAGCTGGAAGCCGGCGAATCCATGGAATGCACCGCCGACGACGTGGCCCTGTCGAACCCGCAGAGCGTCCCGGTGAGGGTCACCGGCCGCAGCACCTGCGCCGACGTATCGGCGAAAACCACGGGCTACTACGAAGGCGTGCTCGTGGACGTCTACCCTTGAGCTACCCCCGACGCGCTGTGCTACCCTGCCCCTGAATGAAGGGCAATCCTCGCTTAAGCTCGGAAGTGACAGCCTTCCTGGAGGTGCCGCACAGTTGGGCGGGGCGGGAGCGCCGGCGCCGGTCCCGCACTCCGAGGCCGGCGCTGACCGTGCTCTACCACCCCGATCCGGACCGGGTGGGCGATACCTTCGCGCTGACCGACGTCGCCGAGGGCCGGCCGGTCGCCATCTCCCGGCTCGACCCCCGGTTCAGCGAGCCGACCGGCGCCCGCGAGCCGCGCCCCCTGGCCGATCGCTATGTCAGCCGCAGCCCCTTCCGGCTCTCCATCACCGGCGAGCCCGGCGCCGTGCGGATCGACCCCGGCGAAGGCCGCACCCCCATGAACCTGGACGGCCTGCCGCTCACCGAGCCGCGCGACCTCACCGCCGCGGATCTGGAGCAGGGTGTGGTCCTCGAGCTGTCGAACCGGGTGGTCCTGCTCCTCCACCTCACCATCCTGACCCTCCCCCTGCCGCCCGATCCGTTCGGCCTGGTCGGCGCCAGCGAGGAGATGGTGCGCCTGCGGGCGGCGATCCGCAGCGTGGCCGACCTCGACGTGCCCGTGCTCCTGCGCGGCGAGACCGGCACCGGCAAGGAGCTGGTGGCGCAGGCCATCCACCGCGCCAGCCGGAGGCGGAACGGCCCCTTCCTGAGCGTCAACGTCGGAGCCATCCCGCCGACCCTGGCCGCCTCCGAGCTGTTCGGAGCCGCGCGCGGAGCCTTCACCGGCTCGGTCCGCGAGCAGCCCGGCTTCTTCCAGAGGGCGGACGGCGGCACCCTGTTCCTCGACGAGATCGGCGACGCCCCGGCCGAGGTCCAGGTCATGCTCCTGCGCGTGCTGGAGACCGGCGAGCTCCAGCGCGTCGGCGGCCAGGAGGCGCAGAAGGTCAACGTCCGCCTGATCGCCGCCACCGACGCCGACCTCGAAGAGGCCGTCCGCGAAGAGCGCTTCCGCGAGCCGCTCCTCCACCGCCTGTCCGGATACGAGGTCCCTGTCGCCCCCCTGCGCAGGCGGAAAGACGACTTCGGCCGCCTCTTCTTCCACTTCCTGCGCGAAGAACTGCGCGCGCTCGGCCAGGAGGACCGGCTGGTCGGAGACGAGAGCGGCGGCCCGCTCTGGTTGCCGGCCTCGATCGTCGCCCGCCTGGCGCGCCACCCCTGGCCGGGCAACGTGCGCCAGCTCCGCAACGCCGCGCGCGAGCTGGCGATCGGCAGCCGCGCCTTCGACACCGCACAAGTGGGCCCCCAGGTCGAGCGCCTGCTGCGCGAAGTCTCCTCGAAGCCCGCGATCTCGCCCGCCGCCCCGTCTCCCCAGGCCGTGCCGCCCCAGCCCAAGGCGCCCCCGGTCACCTACCGGTCGCCCTCCGAGATCAACCGCGAAGAGCTGATCGAGGCCCTGCGCGCCAACCGCTGGGAGCTGAAAGGCGCGGCCGAGACCCTGGGCATCTCCCGGCCGGCGATCTACCTCCTCCTGGAGAAGCACCCCGGCATCCGCACCGCCCGCGACCTGAGCCGCGCCGAGATCCTGGAGTGCCGCGAGATCTGCGGCGACGACCTCGAAGCCATGGCCAGCCGCCTGGAGGTCTCCAGGAAGGGCCTGCAACAGAAGATGAAAGAGATCGGCCTGATCTGATCAGGGCCGGCTCGCCATCCACTCCGTCACCGCCGCCCCGAACGCCTCCGGCTCCTCGAAAAATGGCTGATGTCCGCTGCGCTCGAAGAGCCGGAACGTGGCATCGGGCAGCGTCTCCGGGATGCCGTCCCACAGGGTATACGGGACCACGTAGTCATACCGTCCATGGGCGAGGAAGATCGGCACCCGCAGCGAATCCGATCCGGCCGTGACATCCCAGGCGTGCGTGAGCGGCCCGAGAAGATGCGCGAACACGGCCGGGTTGAATGCGGCCTCCGCGAGCAGCGGAGCCATGTTGAACCGGGCGTCGAAGAAGCGCATCGGCGTGTAGGCCAGGATGTTGGTCTGCCCCTGCGGCACGCGGGCGAGATTCTCGCGAAGGATCTCCTTTCTCTCCTCCGACGCATCCGCCGCGAAGAACTCCTGCGATTTTGCCGCGCCCCATTGCATGTCGCCCTTGGGCGGCGTTCCGGCCGTGATCACGTGAGAGACGCTCTCCGGCCGGCGCCGGCCATACTCGATCGCGAGCACGCCGAGGATCGAATGCCCGAGGATCGCGACCCGCTCCGCGCCCACATCCAGGCGGACGGCCTCCAGATCCTCGGCCAGCAGGCCGAACGTGAGATCGGTGAAGTTGCCGGTGGACTGTCCACTGCCGCGCAAGTCCATGAATACGAACTGGAACTGATCCGTCAGTGGCGAAGACAACTGAAGCTCGAACGGCTTCGTGCCCATGCTGCTCGGCACGAGACAGACGGGGCCGCGGCCCCGGACTGTGTAATGAAGCTCGGCACCTTTGACTCCGACGTTCATCGGTTTACCTCGCGCGGCTTGACGCTGCACGTCACGAGAAGCTGTGGATATTCAAGAGACCCGTGCGACCCTGCCCGTAATCACTTTCGCGAGGTCTTGATGAGTGGCTCCTAACGCGAGAAGGGAGCGGATGAGGAGGTCTATCGACACAGACTCATCGGCAGCTTCAACCTTGGCTACTCGGCTCTGACTAGAGGCGAGCAACTCGGCGAGCTGAACTTGAGTCAGGTGCTTCTTCTTTCGAAACTCTCGAACTGCATCACCGAGCTTCAGCCGAAGCTCGACGTACGCTGTCTCCTCAGGATTGAGGCCGAGAAACTCCTCGGAAGAACCGACTTTCCATCCTTGAGCCTCAAGCCGAACTCTCTTGTTCTTGTCCATGACTGCTACTCCCTAGGCAATTCGGTCATAGTCAACGAGCCGGGCCCATTGCCAGCAGGATATATGCCAGATCCGACATGTGTCAAGCGGCTGGCATGGCCCTGCAAGAGCCTTGATACGGAAAGGCGGCATCTCAGGCCTTGGAAGCAGGGGCGAAGGGAGGTACTCCACCTTGAGGGATCTCGGCGCCGAGCCCGTGCGAAGTGCCCCGGCCTTCGCACACCTCGGGCACCGAACCGCCCCCTCCCCGGCAGGCGGCCCTCCCCGGTCGGAACGGCGGCAGCCTTGGACACGGCGGCCGCCGTCCCTGCAAGTTTTCAAAGAGCGGGCCGGCCCCGCGGAGGCTTCCACCTCCCGGGCCGACTGGCGGCCGGACGGACCGGCCACCGACGACGTATACGGACGTATCCGCAAAACCGTCGCCTTCCAGGCCGACGAGGATAAACGCGATCCGGCCGGATTGAGCCGGTCACTGCCAAATTCGTAAGTAGTTACAGAAATCAGGGGTCGCAAACGCTTCGCGGGATTCTGCGGTCCCTATATAATAAGGAAGGGACGGCTTCACAGTCAGGGAG
>DATANP010000476.1:0-7426 GCA_036266195.1 Thermoanaerobaculia bacterium
ACCGGAAAGCGCCTTCAGACCGCCGTCAGGACCTTCGGCTCGCCGCGGGTGATGACCACCGTGTGCTCATAGTGGGCGGCGAGGCAGCGGTTGTGGGTGCGGATGGTCCAGCCGTCCTTCTCTTCGACAAGGCGGGCCGGCCCGGCGGCGAAGATGGGCTCGACGGCGAGCACCATGCCCTCGCGCAGCTTGGTGCTGGACCGCCGCGGGTCGAAGTAGTTGGGCACCGGCGGGTCCTCGTGCAGGCTCCGGCCCACGCCGTGGCCCGAGAGGTCGCGCAGGATGCGGAAGCCGTGGCGGCGCACCTCGGCTTCAACCTCCTTGCCGATGTCCGACACCCGGTTGCCCGCCCGGGCCACGCTCATGGCCCGGCCGAACGCGGAGACGGCGCAGGTCTCGAGCTGCCGGGCCTGGGGGGAGACCGGCGGGAGCAGCTTCATGACCGTGGCATCGGCCACGTAGCCGTCGAGCTCGGCGGTGACGTCGATCTTGAGCACGTCGCCCGGCTGAAGCCTCCGGGGGCCGGGGATGCCGTGGACGACCTCCTCGTTGACGCTCAGGCAGGTGAAGCCGGGGAAGTTGTAGGTCATCTGGGGCGCTGACCGGGCGCCGCGGCGGCGCAGGAAGGCAGCACCGATCTGGTCCAGCTCCTCGGTCGTCATCCCGGGCTGCGCCGCGGTCTTCATCTCGCGCAGGGCCAGGCCCACCAGCCGCCCGACCCGCTCCATGCCCTCCAGCTCTTCCTGCGAGGTGATCGTCATCGGTTTCCTCCGTTACGGCGGAGCATATCCCGACCGTTCCACGAACGCCCGGTCGCTGGGCGCCAGGTCCAGGCCGGCCAGCTCCCCGGGGGTGAACCAGCCGAGCGCGTCGTGCTCCAGGGCTCGGGGCTCCCCGGCAATTTTTACCGGGTAGAACTCGACCACGAAGGCGGAGCCAGGGTCGGGCAGGGCCAGGAGGTGGTCTCCCACGGCGAGGACTTCGACGGCCAGCTCTTCGGCCAGCTCGCGGCGGGCGGCTTCCGACACGGACTCGCCCGGGTGGATCTTGCCGCCCGGAAACTCCCAGAGACCGGCGTGGCGCTTGCCCGCCGGCCGGCGGCAGAGGAGGAGGCGTCCCTCGCGTTCGACCACGGCCGCGACGACGCGGATCGTATTGGCATCCATCTTGGATGCGTACTATCGTGCAAAGCCGCACGCAGGTGAAGCAGGCCGGGGGAGACAGACATTCATGGAAGGTCTGAGCAGGGAGCAAGACACCACTAAGAGAGCCGGCTCGGAGGAGCCCTGCGCCCCGCGCACCCCCTGCCCGGTCGTCGGAGTCGGCGCCTCGGCCGGCGGCCTGCAGGCATTCCAGGCCTTGTTCTCCCGCATGCCCGCGGACAGCGGCATGACGTTCGTTCTGATCCAGCACCTCGATCCACGGCACGAGACGCTCATACCCGAGCTGCTGGCCCGGCACACCTCCATGCGGGTGCAGCTCGTGTCCGAGGACACCCGGATCGAGACGGACCACATCTACGTGGTCCCGCCCAACGCCACGGTCACGATCGACGACTGCATGCTCAAGGTAAGCCGGTCCGAGAGGACGCGCGGCCGGCGGACGCCCATCGACAGCTTCTTCCGCTCCCTGGCCGAGGACCAGGGGGACGACGCGGTCGGGATCGTGCTGTCCGGGACAGGCGCCGACGGCGCGCTCGGCCTGCGGGCGATCCGGGAGCACGGCGGCCTGACCATGGCCCAGAATCCCGCCTCGGCGCGCTTCGACAGCATGCCGCGGAGCGCCATCCTGACAGGCATGGTGGACCACGTGCTGCCGGTGGAGGAGATGCCGGCCCGCCTCCTGGAGCACCTCCGGAGCCTGGCCGAGATCCGCGGCGGCGAGGCGGTCGAGGGGATGAGGCAGGAGCTGGAGGTGCATCTCCCGCAGATCTGCTCGCTCCTGCGCCGGCGAACCGGCCACGACTTCAGCCGCTACAAGCAGAGCACCCTCATCCGTCGCATCCGGCGGCGCATGGTCGATCTGCGGGTGGACTCGGTGGAAAGCTACCTGGACCTCCTGCGGAGCGACACCAGGGAGACCGAGCGCCTGTTCCGCGACCTCCTGATCGGCGTCACCAACTTCTTCCGCGACGCCGAGGCGTTCGACATGCTGGAGCGCAAGGTGATCCCCCATCTGTTCGAGAAGAAGGGGTTCGACGAGCAGGTCCGGGTCTGGGTGCCGGGCTGCTCGACCGGCGAGGAGGCCTACTCGATCGCCATGCTCCTGCACGAGAAGGCCCTGGAGCTGGAGGAGCCGCCGCACGTCCAGATCTTCGCCACGGACATCGACGCGAGCTCCCTGGAGACCGCCCGCCAAGCCTGGTATCCCGAGCGCATCGCCGACCAGATGACCCCAGGCCGGCTGGAGAGGTTCTTCATCCGCCACGGCAATCTGTACCAGGTCTCCAAGGAGATCCGGGAGATGTGCCTGTTCTCGACCCACAACATCATCACCGACCCGCCGTTCTCCCGGCTGGACCTGGTCTCGTGCCGCAACCTGCTCATCTATCTGGAGCCGGATCTCCAGAAGAAGCTGATCCCGCTCTGCCACTATGCGCTGCGCTCCGGCGGCTATCTCTTCCTGGGGCCCTCGGAGAGCGTGGCCTCCTGGCCGGAGCTGTTCCGGGCCGTGGACCGGCGGCTGCGGATCTTCCAGGCCAAGGACGTCATTCTGCGGCCGCCGGTGAGCTTCCCGCTGGCGGAGCGCGGCCGGTTCGCCTCCCCGCGGCCGCCGGACGATCCGGGGGACGCCCGGCCATCCCTGCGGCCGGTCCAGAATCTCGCGCAGACCTTCGAGCGCATCCTGCTCGACCACTATTCGCCGGCCTGCGTGCTGGTCAACGAGCGCGGCGAGATCTCGTACTTTTCGCAGCGCACCGGGCGCTACCTGGAGCCGCCGGCCGGCACGCCGAGCCTGAACGTTCTCGACATGGCCCGGCCGGGGCTGCGGCTCGACCTGCGCACCGCCCTGCACAAGTCGGCGGCCTCCCGCGGGCCGGTGATGCACGAGAACGTGGCCATGGAGGTCGAGGGGGTCCGGCAGAGGGTCGACATCTCCGTGCGGCCGATGTTCGAGATGGGGGAGGACTGCGGGTTCTACATGGTCGTGTTCCAGGACGCCTCCCCCTACGGGGTGGACCCCCAGCGCGAAGAGGGCATCGACGGGTCCGAGATCCCGCCCGCGGCAGCCGTCACCATCCAGCGCCTCGAAGCCGAGCTGCGCAGCACCAAGGACCACCTCCAGGCCACGCTGGAGGAGCTGGAGAGCTCGAACGAGGAACTGGTCTCCTCGAACGAGGAGCTGCTCTCGATCAACGAGGAGCTGCAATCCACGAACGAGGAGCTGCAGACCTCGAAGGAGGAGCTGCAGTCGGTCAACGAGGAGCTGGAGACGATCAACGCCGAGCTCAAGAAGAAGATCGAGGAGCTGGACCGCGCCAACAGCGACCTCCTCAACCTCTTCCAGAGCACCCAGATCGCGACGATCTTCGTTGGCCGCGACCTGCGCATCCAGCGGTTCACCCCCGCGGCCACCGAGCTCTTCCGCCTGATCGATTCGGACGTGGGCCGTCTGATCGACGACATCGCGCCGCGCTTCCGGGGCGAGGGCGACCTGGTGGCCGACATCCACGAGGTCCTGCGCACGCTGACGGCGCGGGAGCGCCAGGTGCGGCTGCTCGACGAGGACGCCTGGTACGTCCTCCGGATCCTGCCGTACCGCACGGTCGAGGACGAGATCGACGGCGTGGTGATCAACCTCATGGACGTGACCGAGCTGAAGCGGGCGCAGAGGCAGCAGGCGCGGCTCGCGGCGATCGTCCAGTCGTCGCACGACGCGATCATCGGCAAGACGCTCGACGGCGCCATCACGAGCTGGAACTCGGGGGCCGAGCGCCTGTACGGCTACACGGCCCAGGAGGCGATCGGCCGGCCGATCTCGATGATCTCGCCGGAGGATCGGGTGGGCGAGCTCAAGCCGATCTTCGACAGCCTGCGCCGCGGCGAGGTCGTGCTGCCGTTCGAGACCGTGCGCGTGCGCAAGGACGGCCGGAGGCTCAATATCCTGCTCACGGTCTCTCCGGTCCTGGACCGCACCGGCCAGATCGTGGAGGCCTCGGCGATCGCGCACGACATCACGGAGCAGAAGAAGGCGGAGGCGGCGCTCCAGGAGGAAGCCCGGCGCAAGGACGAGTTCCTCGCCATGCTCGGCCACGAGCTGCGCAACCCGCTCGCGCCGATCCGCAATTCGCTGCACATCCTCTCCCTCGCGGGGGCCACCGGGGAGCAGGCCGCCCGGGCCCGCACGACGATCGACCGCCAGGTAACCCACCTGACCCGGCTGGTGGACGACCTGCTGGACATCTCCCGCATCTCTCGTGGCAAGATCTCGCTGCGGAAGGAGAGGCTGGACCTGGTGGCGCTGGTCCGCACGGCCGTCGAGGATCACCGCCTCTCGATCTCCGCGGCGGAGCTGGACCTGGGGCTCGAGCTGACGGAGGGTCCCCTCTGGATCTCCGCGGATGCGACCCGGCTGTCGCAGGTGGTGGGGAACATCCTTCACAACGCGGTCAAGTTCACCGAACGCGGAGGCCGGATCAAGGTGTCGCTGCTCGAGGAGGAAGGCCGGTCCGCGCTCATCTCGATCTCCGACAGCGGGGTGGGCATGGACGGGCAGGCGCTGGAGATGCTGTTCGAGCCGTTCAAGCAGGTGGACACCGGCATCGACCGCAGCCGCGGCGGCCTGGGTCTCGGGCTCGCGCTGGTCCGCAGACTGGTCGAGATGCACGGCGGCACGGTGCAGGCACACAGCAAAGGAGTGAACATGGGAACGAGAATCGACATCCGCCTGCCTCTGGAGGAGCGGCGGGAGGGCGCGGCGGCTCCGGCCCCCAGACCGGCTCCCGCCGGTCCGCGCCGGTGCCTGGTGATCGAGGACAATCTGGACGCGGCCGAGAGCATGGGGCTCCTGCTGGAGCTGTCCGGACATCAGGTTGAGATCGCCCACGACGGCATGAAAGGCCTGGAGGCGGCGCGGCGGTTCCGTCCCGACGTCGTGCTCTGCGACATCGGTCTGCCCAACGGGGTCGACGGGTATGAGGTCGCCCGCCGCATCCGCGAGGACCCGGACCTGGCCGGGATGAAGCTCATCGCGCTCACCGGCTACGGCCAGGAGGAGGACCAGCGCCGCGCCCTGGAGGCGGGGTTCGACGTCCACTTGACCAAGCCTGCCGATCCGGTCAAGCTGGAGAGACTGCTGGCGGACATGCCGTGACCTTCAAGCCCCTCCTCTGCGGCCTCCTGCTCGCGGCCTCGCTGCTGCCCGCCCTGTCCGGAACAGCCGTGGCGCAGGTGGCGCCCGCCGCCACCGAGCTGAAGAAGCTCAGCATCGAGGAGCTGATGGAGATCGACGTGACCTCGGTGTCGCGGCGTGCCGAGCGGCTCAACCAGGCCGCGGCCGCGATCGTCGTGATCACCCAGGAGGAGATCCGGCGCTCGGGAGTGACCAGCCTGCCCGAGGCCCTGCGCCTGGTCAACTCGCTCCACGTCGCCCGCCAGACGCAGCGCGACTACGCGATCAGCGCGCGCGGCTTCAATCTCACCACCGCCAACAAGATGCTGGTGCTGATCGACGGCCGCAGCGTCTACACGCCGCTGTTCTCGGGCGTGTTCTGGGACGTGCAGGACACCCTCCTGGAGGACGTGGACCGCATCGAGGTCATCCGCGGCCCCGGCGCCACCCTGTGGGGGGCCAACGCGGTCAACGGGGTGATCAACATCATCACGAAGAAGGCCGCCGACACCCAGGGCGGCCTGGTGACGGCCGGGGCCGGGGACGAGGAGCGCGGGTTCGGAGGCGTGCGCTGGGGCGGCAAATTCTCCCAGGGGAACTACCGGGTCTACGGCAAGTACTTCGACCGCGATCCCCTGGTCCTGGCCGATGGCTCGAACGCGCGCGACGACATGAAGATGGCCCAGGGCGGCTTCCGCGCCGACTGGAAGAGCTCGGAGGCCGACTCGTTCACGGTCCAGGGGGATGCCTACGAGGGCTCGGTCGGCGAGACCACGCGGACCGATACGGACCTGGACGGCGGCAACCTGCTCGGGCGCTGGACCCGGACCACCTCGGAGCGCTCGGGCCTGGAGCTGCAGGTCTACTGGGACCGCACCCATCGCCGCATCCCGGGCCTGTTCGAGGAGCACCTGGACATCCTCGATCTAGATTTCCAGCACCGCCTGCCGCTCGCGAAGCGCAACGATCTGGTCTGGGGCTTCGGCTACCGCTGGCACCAGGACGACGTGGGCAACAGCGCGCTGGTCGGCTTCTTTCCGGAGCACCGGAGCTTCAGCCTGGCCAGCTTCTTCGCCCAGGACGAGATCTCGCTCCTCGGCGACCGGCTGGACGTGACCGTGGGCACCAAGGTCGAGCACAACGACTCGACCGGCTTCGAGGTCCAGCCCAGCGTCCATGCGGCGTGGAAGCCGAACGACCGGCGCACCCTGTGGGGCGCGGTCTCGCGCGCGGTCCGCACCCCGACGCGGCTCGACGAGGACGTGGTCTTCTTCGGCCCGGGCGGCATCCCCCTGATCGAGGGGAGCCGCGACTTCGAGTCCGAGGAGCTGCTGGCCTGGGAGCTGGGCTACCGGATCCAGACCAACCCGGAGCTGCTGTTCGATCTGGCCGCGTTCTACAACGTCTACGACAACCTGCGCAGCCAGGAGCCGCCGGCCTCCGGTGCGCCGTTCCCGCGCGTGCTGCTCAACAAGCTCGAAGGCGAGACCTGGGGAGCCGAGCTGAGGATGAACGCGCAGCCCCGCCAGGGCCTCCGCATCCAGGCGGCCTACACCCGCCTGGAAGAGCGTCTGCGCCTCGATCCGGACAGCCGCGATCCCACCGGCGGCCTGGGCGAAGGGAACGATCCCGAGGACCGCGTTTCGTTCCGTGCCTCTCTCGACCTGCCTTCGAACCTGGAGCTGGACGCCTGGGCACGGTACGTGAGCGAGCTGCCGCAGCCGCGGGTGGACGCCTACACGGAGATGGACCTGCGCCTGGGCTGGAAGCCAGGCTGGATCAACTCGGAGGCGCTGGAGCTGTCGCTGGTCGGCCGCAACCTGCTGCACTCCAGCCACGAGGAGTTCGGGCCGCCGGGCCCGCTCCGCGAGGAGGTGGAGCGGAGCGTCTACGGGAAGGTGACGTGGCGCTTCTGAGGCGCGCCGCCCTCCTCGTCCTGCTCGCCGCGCTGCCGCTCGGCGCGCAGGAGCTGGAGTACCAGCTCAAGGCGGCATTCCTCTTCAACTTCGTCAAGTTCGTGGAGTGGCCGGCCGAAGCCTTCAACGGCGAGCGCAGCCCGCTGTCGATCTGCGTCTACGGCGCCGACCCCTTCGGC
>DATANP010000477.1:0-20508 GCA_036266195.1 Thermoanaerobaculia bacterium
GCGCGAGCCGCCTGACGGCGTCTCGTGCTCGTCCGCGCCAGCCGCGGCGCCTCCCCCCGCCCGACCCCGTCCAAACCCCTGTCCGTGGTTGCTTTTCCACGCAGGCTCAGGCCAGCCAACGCGCCCCGCCGAAATCGACCAAACGCAATCCCGGCGGGCCTTTGCTCGCTCGAAAAAACGAAACCCAGTTTCGTTTTCGACCCATGTGACGCCAGAGAGAGGGAGAAAACGACGGTTACCCAGATGCAAACCGTTGCCAGACAGGCACTTCCGCATCGCGGTCCGGTGGGGAAAATCACTGATCAGAACATGAGTTTTGGTCAGTCTACCGGCCAAGGGAAGAGGGGCCCGTCAACGCACCAATCCTCGGAGTTCCCCGAGAAGTTGCTCCAGCGCCGGGCGCACCGAGACCACCTTCTTCCGCCCCTGCTCCAGAGGACTCTTGCGGATCAACACCGACCCAAGCCGGTCCACGTCCGCATGCAGATACAGCTCCGTCGTCGCGATCGACCGGTGCCGGAGAAGGAGCTGAACCTGCCGAATGTCCACGCCCGCCTGGAGCAGGTGCGTCGCCAGGCTATGACGAAGGATGTGCGGCGAGAGCCTCCGGCCCGTTGCCTTGATCCCTACTTCCGCGCAACGATCGAGAAAAATGTTGCGCACCGCCCCCCGCGTCAGCGGCCGTCCCCACAGAAACCGCCCCGCCGGCCGGACCGCCAGCCACATCCCGAGCATGCGAGAGACCGGCCGGTCCAGAGGCAGGCGCACATCCTTGCCCGAGCCCTTCCCGCGCCGTACCAGAATGCTGAAGATCTGGCCCATCTCGTGCCACACCACCCCCTCCGCCTCCAGAGGGCCGATCTCCGACGCCCGCAGCCCTGCCACATACGAGACTCCCAGCAGCACCCTGTTCCGCATCTCCAGAGAATCCTGCGGAAGCATCCCCGGCGAGTCCCCCCAGAGCAGACGGCCCACCTCTGAAACGGTCAGCACCTTGATCTCCGTCCGGTAGGGCCGCGGTCCCGCCAGCGAAGCGCCCGGGTTGTTCTCGATAATCCCGTGCATCAGGCACCACTCTCCCAGAGAGCGGATCGCCACGACCAACCCGCGGCGAACGCTCTCTCCGCGCCCCGCTACATGCAGGCGCCGCAGATGCTTCTCGATCATCCGTAGATCGAGTTGAGCGATCGGCTGAGCCACATCGTTGAGCAGCCGCTCCACAAGCCGCCGGTATCTCAAGGCGGTCGCTGGTGATCGTCCGCGAACGCTGACCAGAGATGACATCCAGGCATCGAGAATGGCCAGATCATCCGTCCACTCTTCCGCGCCGCGAGGTGCATCGAATTCATCGGAATGTTTGCGGTCTCCCTCTGCCGCGGGAGCCTTGGTAGATTGAGATTTTGTGTCCATGGAAAAACCCTGGCTCGCGAGGCCAAAGCCTGTCAACTGAAAACAGGTCGGTGGAGGAGGTGTTCGCGGCTGAGCCCGCCACCTACTCGACTCTCGTGGCCTGCCTGCTTTCCCCCGACCCGCCCTGCTGGGTAAGAGGGAAGAGAACGTGCTCCCGCAGTCCTCTCCGATCTGAGCGGTAATGCCCGCCGCGGCACGTTTTTTCCAGGCGGCCATGCGACCGGCAGTGGAATCAGCACCTCCCGAAGCCCCGTCACCCTTCGTGTCTTCGAGAACGATCTCAGGCCCACCCGCCCAAGGAGAGGAACCCGTGCCGAGAGAACTCGCGGCCTGCCAGCCAGCCTATCGGCGAGGCGAAAAGGCGAAGGAGGATGCACCTTTTCCCTTCAACAAGGGTGACGTGGATTGCACCTTTTCGCTTCATTGGGCGGCGCAGGTTGCACCTTTTCTGGCAGGAGAGTGCCCCTTTTCTCCTCGGAAGAGTGAAGCAGGCTGCATCTTTTCTGGCAGCGGAGTACACCTTTTTTTGTCCCCCTTCTCCCCCCTTTCCCCCAAACCCCCAATCCCCCCTTATCCCCCCAAAAACAACAGGAGGCCTTCGGCCTCGGCCCCTGGCGGGGCCGAAGGGCGCCACCCTTCAAGTCCAAATGAGTCTGCCATTGCCGCGCAGGGCCTCCGAGCACGCCAGGCGGAGAGATTCAGGAGGTGTTTCCTGCTATATGGCCGGATCATCCGGCCAATTGCCTGAGTCGCCGAGAATCCCGATCTCCTGTGGATTCTTGCAGTTACAGCCCGCTTGCGTCGCCTCCCGGCTTGGGGATCTCGCGCCTGAGGGGCCAATCTGCTCCCGAAGCCGCTGGGCCCTACGGATGGAGCGCCGCGATTCTTGGAGAGCTTCCTATGTCCCTGGAACATGTGCATGCCGTGCTGGACCACTCGACCCAACGAGGGCCTCGTCTCGTCACTCTGCTCGCAGTGGCCTTCAACTGCGATCAACGCGGCGAGTGGAGCGCCGATCAGGCGACGCTTCGGAAAGAAGCTCGCGTGGGGCGAACCCGCATCAAGCAGATCCTCAAGGACCTGGTCGCCTGTGGCGAGCTTTCCGCCGTCTCCCACCACGGCCGGGGCCGGCTTTCAACGTACCGGCTGCTGATCGGGCCGAGAACGGCAAGCCCGAAATCGTAAAGCTCAACTTTACGATCTTCTCGATCACCTGGCCAGAGATCTTCTTTGTACTGTGCGATTTACGACGATGCCTCGCTCATCCCGATTGGAGCTCTTGCTCTCCTGGGAGGAACCTGTCCTCTGAGGAAAGGGGGAAATCAGATGCCAATTCAATCATCACAGCAGCAACCGGCACCGGCCGGACCGGAGTCGATCTGATGCGGCTCGATCCCGAGCACGCCCACGAGCTTCTTGCCTGCATCGATCCTGGCCGCGTGCGCTCCGGCCAAGCCATCGGGCTGCGCGATGGAGCCCTCCTTGCCCTCGTCGCGGCGGGCCTGAGCGCCGTCGAGATCGCCGCCCTTCGTGCCTCGGCCATCACCATGACCAACGGTAAGCTCCTCGTCTCGGTCCGTCGGCACCGCCTCGCTTGGTTCGTCGTCCTGCCCGCCGACCTCGGAGGCCGCCTGGTTGCTTGGCTCACGGAGTGCCGGCTCTGGGCCGTGCCCGAGCCCATTTTCCGGGGGAGCCGGGGACCCCTGACCGCCATCGGCATCTGCAAGGTTCTCGAACGCTACCGCAACCTCCACTCGGTGTCGGTGCGCCGAGCGAAAGGTTTCTTCCAGGCGTAAATCGGGCGTAGAAGCGTGATATGATTTCTCTTGCTGAGTGCCGCAAGATCCTGGGGGACGCAGCGCGCGGGCTCTCCGATGCCGAGCTCGATCGCTTGCGCCAGGAGCTGTACGGCCTCGCCGACATCACCGTGACGTGCTTTCTGGCCAAGAGGAACAGGGCCACCACCCAACCAGCCAAGGAGCCTTCGGGATGACCTCACTCCGGGCGATCATCTACTGCCGTGTCAGCAGCAAAGAGCAGACCCACAACCTCTCCCTCCCGGTACAAGAAGAGCAGTGCCGAGCCTTCTGCAAGCTGAACGGCTGGGAGGTTGACCGCGTCTTCCTGGAGAGGGGTGAGTCCGCCAAGACCGCCAACCGCACCGAGCTTCAGGCAGCTCTGTCCTATCTGCGTGAGCAGAACAAGCGGCGCGTGAACATCCACGTCTTTGTGGTCACCAACGTGGACCGCTTCGCCCGCGATGCTTTCGACCATGCCGTCATCCGCAAGCACCTGGCCGGGCTTGGTATGACCCTGCGGGCGGTGAGCCAGCCGATCGACGAGACCCCGGCCGGCAAGTTCATGGAGGGCATCTTCGCGGCCCTCTCCCAGTTCGACAACGACATCCGGGGCGGGCGGACCAAGGCCGGCATGCAGGCGGCTGTGCGCCGGGGCCAATGGGTCTGGAAGTCACCTCTGGGCTACCTGCCGGACGGCAAGACCTTGAAGCTCGATCCTGAGCGCGCCCCATTGGTCCGGCTAGGCTTCGATCGCTATGCCACCGGCCTGTACTCCAAGGCACAGGTGCTCGACGAGATGACCAAGCGGGGTCTCCGCACTCGGCAGAACCGCGAGCTGTCCCCGCAGAAGTGGGGCGAGATGCTCACCAACCGCGTCTACATCAGCCGGATCGTCCAGCGAACCTGGGACATTGAGACCGCCGGCAACTGGCCGCCCCTGGTTGACGAAGACACCTTCTGGCGATGCCAGAGCCTGCTCGCCACGAACGGCGAGATCGTGCCGAAGGAGCGCAACAACCCGGACTTCCCTCTTCGGGCTTTCGCCACTTGCGGCCACTGCGGCAAGCCTCTCACCGGCTCCTGGTCCCATGGCAAGCGCCAGCGCTACGCCTACTATCACTGCCCGCCGAAGGCCCGCTGCCGCAAGACGAACCTTCGGCGGCATGACCTGGAGGCCCAGTTCGTGAGCCTCCTTGAGCGTCTCCGGCCGCGCCCTGAGCTTGTGAGCCTCTTCCGCACCATCGTCCTGGATGTCTGGAAGGCCCGGAAGGAAGACGTCACTGCCCTGCGGACCGCCGCCGAGCGAAAGATGGCGGAGCTCAAGCGGCGCAAGGACCAGCTCGTCGAGGCCTTCATTTTTCAGAAGGTCATCGACGAGTCTACCTACAAGGACCAGCTCGGCAAGCTGAACGAAGCCATGGCCCTGGCCGAGATCGACCAGCATGACCACAGGAGCGATGAGCTGGACATCGAAGCTGTCCTGGACTTCGCTGAGAAGGTCTCCCTGGACGCACCGCGACTGTGGCTGGAAGCCAACCTCGACCAGCGCCAGAGGTTCCAGTCGTTTCTGTTTCCGGAGGGATTGAAGGTCGCGGAAGGGGCGATTCGAACACCCGTAACTGCCTCATTCTACGAGGAGTTAAAGCACTTCACTGGACCTGGGGAACGTATGGTAGCGCATACGGGATTCGAACCCGTGTTACCGGCGTGAGAGGCCGGCGTCCTGGACCCCTAGACGAATGCGCCACGTGTGCGGCAGGTGACCGTTAGCCACCCAACGAACGCGCGAAGGGTAGCACAGTCCCAAAACGCCGTTCAACCCCGGGTTATTTCAACCCCGGCTTGTAGTACCGTACGGGTCGTGCCCTGGAAGCTGGTCTCCGCCGATGGACAGCGTTCGGTGCCTGTAGGGGGGCGGCCGGTGGTCGTCGGCCGCTCGGTCGCCTGCGACCTGTCCATCCAGGACCCCACGGTGTCCCGCCAGCATGCCGAGGTCGAGGTCGCGACCGGCGGCGCCGGAGTGCGGGTGCGCGACCTGGCATCCACGAACGGCACCTTCCTCAACGGCGAGCGGATCTGGGATGCGGTCGCGCCCTCCGGCTCGCGCATCGCGTTCGGCAAGGTCCCGTTCGAGGTTCGGGAAGAGGAGCCCACGGCCATCCTCACTGCAGGAACAGGCGAGGATACGCCTCTCGACGCCACGATCCTGCGCAAGATGCCGGTCCAGGGGACTGCGAACATCGCGGCCCGTCTCTCCGAGGCTCCCCAGGGCACCTCGCGGCTGCGGATCGGCGGCCAGTCGCCCGAGGACCGGCAGGAGAAGAAGCTCGACCTTCTCATCGACATCGCCAAGGAGCTGTCGGGCCAGACCGACGTGGACCGGCTGCTCGAACGGATCGTGGACCTGACCTTCCAGGTAATGAGCGTGGACCGGGTGGCCATCCTGCTGACCGGCGACGAGGGTGACCTGATCTCGCGGATCTCCCGGCACCGGGAGGACGTGGTCGCACCGGACGGCTGGCGGGTGCCGAGCGCCATCGCCCGCAAGACGGTGCAGGAGCGGGTCGCGGTCCTCCTGGAGAACGTGCCGGTGGACCTGGCCGGCGACGGCACCATCCTCCACCACCGCGTGCAGAGCGCCCTGTGCGCACCGCTCCTCGGAGGCCAGGGGACCCTGCTCGGCCTGATCTACCTGGACAATCTCGGCGCTACCCACTCCTTCAGCGAGGAGGACCTGGAGTTCCTCGCCGCGTTCTCCGGCATGGCCGCGGTGGCCCTCGAAAACAGCCGGCTGATCGACCGGGCGCGCCGCGAGGCGGTGGTCCTCTCGAACTTCCAGCGCTACTTCGCCCCCGACCTCGCCGAGCAGATCGCGGGCGAGGAGGGCTCGGTCCGGCTCGGCGGCACACGGCGGCAGGTGGCCGTCCTGTTCTCGGACATCCGCGGCTTCACCTCGCTCGCCGAAACCATGAGCCCCGACGACGTGGCCCGGCTCCTGACCGACTACTTCACGGTCATGGTGGAGATCGTGTTCGAGCACGGCGGCACTTTGGACAAGTTCATGGGTGACGCCCTGATGGCTCTCTGGGGCGCTCCGATCGCCCACAACGACGACGCCGACCGGGCGATCCGGGCGGCCATCGCCATGCAGCGCGCACTCCGGCGGCTGAACGAGGAGTGGAAGCGCCGCAGCCGGCCGACGCTCTCGGCCGGGATCGGGATCAGCGCGGGGGATGTGTTTGCGGGCAACATCGGGAGCGACCGGCGGCTGGAGTACACGGTGATCGGCGACACCGTGAACATCGCGGCCCGGCTCTGCTCCGAGGCGGGGCCGGGGGAGATCCTGGTCTCCGAGTCGCTCCGGAAGGCGCTTGCGACTCCGCCGGGCCTCGCCGCCCTGGAGCCTCTGTCTCTCAAGGGCAAGGCCCAGGCCGTGCCGGTTTACCGGGTGGACTGGCTGGATACCGACAACAGCACCCGGGAACAGACGCCCCCCACGAGCCTCTAGAAACTCCAGGAAAGACTCGTTCCAACCACGGTCCTGCGGTAGCCGAAGTCGAGATTCCCGATCCCCACGTTGGAGGTCCTGCGCGTGTAGGCGCCGCGGAGCCGGGCCTGGAGGCGGTCGGTGATCGCAACGGTGAGCGCCGCCGAGGCTCCCCGGGTGCGATCGTCCCGGGCCGGTCCCTGGGGGTCGAGCAGGTTCGAAGCCTGGTCGTCGAACCGCTCCTGGTCGAGCCAGCCCGAGAGCGAGAGTGCCAGGCCGCGGGAGATCGGCAGGGCCGCTTCGAACGATCCGCCCAGCAGGCCGCGCTGGAACTCGGGATCCGCCTGCCGGTCCAGGGCGGTGATCCCGAGGGTGACGTAGCGGTCGCGCCGTCCGAAGGCCCGGGTCTGCCGCAGGGTGAAGCCGGTCTCGCCCCCGCTCCGCCGTGCGTCGGCCAGCCGGTGGTCCGCGAAGCTCCGGTCCTGATAGCGGAGGTCGAGCCGGGTGGTGTCCGACACCGTAGGTGAGAAGACGAGGGAGACCCCGGCGTTCCCGGTCCGCAGGTAGTCGGAGCCGTCGAGGAAGATCTCCTCGGCGCCGGTGCGGAGGATCAGGGTCCAGGCCGGGCCGAGCCCCCGGGAGAATTGCAGTGAGCCGCCGGCCCGGGCCAGGTTCAGGTAGTCGAGCTCCTGGTGGAAGGAACCTCCGGCCGAGAGGTCGAGACCGAAGGTCCAGCCCGCCGGCAGCCGGACCGGCCGGTGGCGCGCCTGGAGGTCGGCGGTCATGGCTGTATCGGCGCTGCGCCCGCTGACCAGGCCGCCGCCGGGGAGCACCGGGAGCGTGAGGTCGTCCGCCAGCAGGTTGGGGTTCGAATCGCGCTCGGCCGAAAGCGAAAGGAAGCCGCTCCATCGGCGCGGCTTCTTCCGGACCTCGGGCAGGCTGATCGCCGGGTTCGCCTCGCCGTGCTGGGCGGCCTGGAGATCGGCGAGGATGCGGCTCCGGTCCACGGGCGGCGGCGGATCGGCTTCGAGGCTGGCGGCGATCTCCTTCGCGGCCTGTTCGGCCTCGCCGGAGGCCAGGAGGCTGAGGCCGAGGAGATACCGGGCGTAGCCGTCGCCGGGCCGCTGCTCCAGCGCCCTGCGGAACTGGACGGCGGCCTCCGGGGCGTCGCCCTGGCTGAAGAACCACACCCCTTCCGCGAGGGCGGTGTCGTAGAGCGTCACCTCCGCAGCCTGTGCGGCGATGGCTCCCACGCAGAGGAGCGCGAACCCCAGAATCGAGTGTCTCATGATCTGATGAACGGACAGTATATAATGTTCTCCTCACCTTCAGCTTTCAGGAGGCAGCGATGGCCCGCCCGTCTCGGGAGAAGGAGAAGGTTCCGTACTGGGTCCTCGTCCTGAGCGCAGCTTCGGTCATGGCGATCCTGACCGCCCTGTACTTTCTCCTGAAGATCCACGCGCCTTCTCTGGAGGAGCTTCCGCTGGGTAAGCTTCCGAAGGAAGTGCCCGTAGGAGCAACCGCGGTCGTTGCCGTCGTGCTCGGGCTGTTGGTGGTGCTCCTCAAGACCCCAGCTCTCACCCCGGTCCGCACGGCGCTCGCGGAGGCGGTCGCCCGGTTGTTCGAGCGGCGCTCGGCCCTGATCCTGGCGCCCCTGGCCGTGGTCCTGTCCCTCGGGACCTGGTGGCATTGGTCGTCGAGCGCCCGCACCCCGATTCTCCGGATCAGGCCGGACGGTGCCTTTCTCTACTACCTGATGGACGCCGACCAGGCAGCCAAGCCGCCCCGGAAGACCTTTGAGATCCGGGTGAAGGTGAGGGAGAGGGCTGGGGAGCAGCGTCTCTATCCGCAGGACGACAGGGCCATCGACATCGGGGCGAGCGAGAGCGTGCTCCGCTGGCGGGCGGCGCGCGAGCCGAATGCTCCGAAGCGGCTGGCTTTTCTGGGCACACCCCGCCTGCGTGCGGACGACCTTGTGACGATCCAGGTCCTGTGCCGGCGTACGGGAGCGGAGCTCCTTCGTGCCCGGGCCCCTGTTTCCGAGGAGCCCTTTCCACTGGTTCCACTGGATGGCAAAGACTTCGGCAAGAGGATGGAGACCTGTGATCCGATCTAGCGCTCTCGCGGTTCTTCTGCTCATGGTCGGCCCGGTTTCCGCGGAATCCTGTCCGATCCGGGGAGAGCAGCCCGTGATCGGGACGAGGTTCGAGCTTGGCGGGGTTTTGAGAGGCAAGGTCCAGGCTGCGGCCTTCGAGCGGGAGATGTCCCGCTGGCTGTCCGAGGCCTTCCGGTGCGCCTCAAGGCTTCAGTTCCTGGAATGGCTGGAGGGTGCCCCGAAGGTCCAGGCCGTCCTCCGGGTGTCCATGGTCGTGGATGGAGATCCCCCCGGCCGACCGATCCTGCTCGTCGCCCAGGTGCTGGAGGGCGGGCGACCGCGAGGGGAGCCGCTGAACCTCGGACAGTGGGCCGTGCTCTACGGCGCCCAGGAATCGCAGGTACCCGGGAAGGAAGGGGGCCGCTGGAAGGGGGACCTGCGGTGGCGCTTCCGCAGGCTGGCGGAGGACCAGGGGGTCGCCCGGGAACTGGCCCACGCGTTCTCCTTCATTCCGCTGGTCCAGACCGAGGATCTCCAGATCTCCCAGTCGTCGAACGTCATCGGCCTGCCGGTGGGCCTGAGCCGGCTCCAGGCCGGGCCCGGGACGCAGGTGGACCTCGAGTTCGACCTGAGATCGCCGGAGGAGGGTGCCTGGGAAAGGCTCTGGGCGAACCCTTGCTTGATCCGCTCCTGGGATCGGAAACACTGGCTTCAACTTGCGCTTGTCAAAGATGCCAGGGAAATCGGTGTGGACCGGAGCCAGGGCTGGTCCGAGCTCTCCTCGAAGCTGGCTATCCGGGTACCCGGCAAGACCGGGGCGCACCTCGTCGCCTTCGAATTGTGGAATCCGCCGACCTGCGACCGCTACCTGGGGCCGCAGCCATGAACGCCATGCCCCTCCTCCTGGCGCTCCTGGTACAGACGCCGTGCTCCGGAGAGGGTGCATTCGAATGCTGGCTCTCCCGAGGGTTGGAGAGCGTGGCGGCGGAGAAACTGGAGGACGCCGAGCATGCCTTCCGGAAGGCGTTCGAACTGGAGCCCGACCGGGGGGAGGCCCTCAACGACCTCGCGCAGGTCCTGGCCGACCTCGGGCGGGACGCCGAGGCCGAGCCTTTCTTCAAGCAGGTCGTCTCCCTGAAGGATCCTCTCCGGCCGTTCTACCGGCGGAACTACGGCGACTTCCTCTCCGCCCGTGGCCGGTGGGAGGATGCTGCCCGGCAGTACCGCGCCGCCCTGGATGAGCGGCCGGCCGACTACCAGACCCACGAGAGCCTTGCAGCCCTTCTGTCCGAGCACAGCCCTGAAGCCCTGCCCGAATATCTGCACTTTCTCCTGAACCGCGGGCAGGCGGTCTGGGCCGGGGAGGTCGCCCTTGTGAGGCTTCAGGAAGAGCCGACCGAGGAGTACCTCGCACTCCTGGCCGAGGCACGCGCCGGGCAGACGATCCCGCCGGATCAGCTCTTCCCGCCGCCTGTCGTCGAGGTGCTGGGCAAGCTGAACGGCGAGGGCGCGAGGGAGCTTCTCGCGCTGGGCGAAGGCGCCCGGGACCCCTCGGCCTTCTCCTGGTGGGCGGAGCGGCCCGGCCCCCGGAAGGCGTTCCGGAGCCTCGCCAGGGCCTTCGGCGACAGCCGGCGCCAGGCGGGGTGGAAGGCTTCCGCCGGGGACTACTACCGGCTCGCCGTCCTCCTCACCCCGGACGAGCCGGATCTCGTGTCCTTCCGGAGGATGCTCGACCTGCCATCCGCCACGGACGACCCGCGGGCCCTCGACCGGCTGGCCCTGTGGAACGAGCGCGTTCTGGGCAGGAGCCGGCCGGAGCGGTCCGAGGTCTACCGCTACCGGCACGACCTCGGCCTGCACTATGCCGCGCTCGGCAAGTGGCAGGAGTGCCGGTGCCCCACCTCCGGCATCTACCAGCTCGAGAGGGCCGTCCACCTGGCCGATGTCGCGGGACCTCCGGACGGTGATCCGCCGTTCGACGCCCGCATCTACATCCGGCTCGCGGAGCTGTACCTTGCCGCGGGCCGGCCCGACGCGGCCGCCCAGGCTCTCCAGCAGCTTGGCCAGGCCTACGAGGACCAGGGTCTGCAGACCGAGTCGGACATCCTCTCGATTTCCGTTCCTCACGACGTCTCCAAAGGCTCGGAGCCGGGGACCCTATCGCCGGCGGACATCCTCGGCGATCCCCCGGTGCCGCTGAGGGACTTCACGACCGAACCGCCGAGGCCGCCACGATGAGAAGCGCGATCCTCCTGTTCCTGATCCCCCTCGCGGCGTTCGCGCAGGAGCCCTGCATACCGGTGCCCTACGCCACCTCCGGGTCCACCCTGAGCGCGGACGGCGGCTGGCTTGCGGCCGCGGGCCTGTCCGGAGCCGGTGCCTTCCAGGACCCCTTGAAAGAACCGTTCTCCCTTGGCTGGGGAGACGCCGTTTCGATCCATGGCGGCCGAATGGCGGTGGCAGGCAGCGGCAAGGTGCGCATGTATCACCTGAAGGATGGGGGATGGGAGCCGGCCGGGGAGTTTTCCCGGTCGGGTGTCCGGTCCGTGGCGCTGGGAGAAGATTGGCTGGTCGTGGGGACTCCCGAGGATGGGGCTTCCCATGAAGGGGCCGTTTATCTGTACCGGGCGGATACCCTGGCCCTGGTGCGACCCCTCCGGCCCGGAGACGGCCGCCTCAACGACCGGTTCGGGGCCTCGGTGGCGGTGGACGGGGATACGGTCGTGGTCGGGGCGCCGTACGCGGACGACCTGCGAGTGTTCTACAACTTCGGCGCGGCCTATGTGTTCGACGCCGGGAGCGGATCGCTGATCACCAAGCTTCGGGCGGACAGTACATTCCGCAAGTGGGACATCCAGTTCGGCGCGGCGGTGGCGGTCCGCGGAGGCGCGATCGTGGTCGGCGCCCCCGGAGACGATCCGGACAAGATGGAGTCCGCGGGCTCGGCCCATCTCTTCACCCAGGGACCGCGGGGCTGGGAGAAGACGGCGGAGCTTACGCATGCCGGTCCGACCGCGGGCCGGCAACTCGGCATCTCGGTGGCGATCGACGACGCCGGGATCGCGGTCGGTGCCCTCGGCCCGGGCGCGGCCTATCTCTTCAAGAAGAATGGAGATCTGGAGGGGGAGTGTGTGTGCGGAGGCCGCTTCGGCCGGTCGGTCGCTCTATGGACCCGGGAGAAGCGCGAGGTCTTCCTCGGAGATACGGCCGGCGTGAAGGGTTGCTTCAAGATCCCGGACAACCCGGTGAAGAAGCCCTTGCTGACGTGCGAGATCGAGAACCCGCCCGCCTCGGTCCCGGCGGGAAAGCCGGTGACCTTCACGGTCCTGGTCCGCAACGAGGGCACGGCGCCGGCCGATCCGGCCCGGGTCGAGGTCGGGAAACCCGACGGGGTGGACGCCGGCCGGTGCGATCTGAAGGGTTGCTCCACCCCCATCCCCGACGGCCAGAGCCGGAGGTTCCGCGTCACCTTCGACCTCCCGCCAGACTGCAAGGCTCCGGCGTCGATTCAACCCCGGGCCTTTGTCTGGAGCGGAACCACGAGGACGGCCTGCGTCGTGCCGCCGGCGACCCGGATCGAGCGGGTGCTCGGGGTTCATGCGTCGATCGAGCTGGAGACTGCCGAGGTCGTGGCCGGCGTCCCCTTTGTCTATCACCTGCGGCTGGAGAACGGCGGCCCGGGCACGCTGGAGGACGAGCCGCGCAGCGAGCTCATCCAGACGGCGGGGCTCCTCTTTGTCGACGCGAAGGTCGTGGCCGGAGGCGGGAGGGTCTATTTCGGGTCGCCCTCCGGGTTCCCCTTGCAGGATCTCCACTGGAACGGCTCGATCCCGCCCTGCGGAAAGGTCGACATCCGGGTCACCGCGGTCGCCAAGGAAGCGGGCAAGCTGTGCCTGGACACCACCTTCGCCGACCTGGACGGTAGGATGCTCTCCAGCGCGCCCACCTGCTTCCAGGTCCTCCCAGGGGTCAACCTTCCTTCTGGAGGAACAGGATTCTGACGCCGTCCGGGTCGTGGGTCTCGAACAGGAGGTTGCCCTCCTCGTCCTTGCGCAGGCCGCCGGGGATGTTCTTGTCGCGGAAGTGGCACTCGGCATAGGCCTGCTCGGCCGACAGCACGGTCATCACCAGGGACATCTTGTGCTGCGGGCCCTGGTACTCGAAGGTCTCGTCGAAGCCGCGGTCCTGGCCGGCCGGGCGGCCCTGGACCTCGACGATGCCGGAGCCGGCCTGGAACAGCGCGCCGCGGCCGTCCTCCCGGTCCCAGTTCTGGAGCCGCGGCAGGGCCAGCGACTCGCCATAGAAGCGGCACGTGCGGTCGAAGCTCTTCGCACGGATCACGACGCGGAACTGCCGGATCTCCATCTCGGTCTCCCTCTTGAATCCAGAGGCGGGCCAGCCTCCTCCGGCGCAGGCAAAGGATTACCACACTCGGAGAGCCTCTTTCAAAGCCCGGCGGGGTGGTATCCTCTCCCGCGTGAAAGACCGCCGTTTCCGAGGAGCCCCGGCGCTGGCCGGCCTCCTCCTCGCCGCCGTCCTGGTCACCGCCTTCCAGGCACCCCCTCTGCCGACGCCCGTCCCGGGCGTGGAGCGCACCCCGTCCGTCAGCCTGGACGGCCAGCCGCTCCAGGTCCCGGTCACGATCGGCTCGTCCGGCCCCCTCTTCGGCCTCGAGGCCCTGGCCCGCAGCCTCGGCGGCGAGGTCACCCAGGACGATTCCGGTGAGGGGCTCACCCTGACCATCGACCAGACCGACGTGGTGCTCGGGGTGGGCAGCGCCATCATCACGGTCGGCGAGGCCATCGTCTCGCTCTCCCAGCCGCCGGTGCGCGGCGAGGGAGGGGTCCTGGTGCCCGCCGACTTCCTGCGCAAGACCTGGGGCGACCTCCAGGGCTACGCCTTCGAGTGGCGGCCCGAGGCCTCCCGGCTGCTGGTCACCCGCCGCGGCGCCCGCGAGCTGTCGGTGCTCACCGACGTGGTCCACCAGCAGGGGATCACCACGGTCGTCCTCCAGTTCGCCGAGACGCCGCGCTACAGGATCGACCGCCAGCCCGGCTCGGTCGCGGTGCAGATGACCGCCGACCGCCTGGCCGTGCCCCTTCAGCAGGAGAAGGTCGTGGACCCGCTGGTCCAGGACCTCGCGGTGTCGCCGCAGCAGATCCGCGTGCAGCTCGCCCCGGGCGCCGAGGTCCAGAGCTACGTGCTCGAAAACCCGTTCCGCATCGTGTTCGACGTCCACCAGCCGTCGAGCGTCGAGGCCCCCACGGCCACCGGCCCGGCCCCCGCGCTGCCGCCGGGCATCCGGACCGTGGTGATCGACCCCGGCCATGGCGGCACCGAGACCGGCGCGATCGGACCGAGCGGCGTCCAGGAGAAGGAGCTGACCCTCGCCCTGGCCCGCGACCTCGCGGACAGCCTGTCGCGGCTCGGCCTGCGCGTGGTCCTCACCCGCACCGAGGACACGAACGTCCCCCTCGACACCCGGACGCCGATCGCGAATCAGAACAAGGGTGACCTCTTCATCTCCATCCACCTGAACTCCTCGCTCGGCTCCGGCGCCTACGGCACGGAGACGTACATCCTCAGCTCCGAGGCGACCGACGCCCGCGCCGCCCGCTCGGCGAGCGACGAGAACGCGGGCGCTTCGCCAGCTCCCACGCCGGACGCCAACGCCGATCCGCAGGCCATGGAGGACCTCCAGCTCATCCTCTGGGACCTCGCGCAGACCCACCACCTGGCCGAGAGCCAGCGCTTCGCCAACATGGTCCAGGGCGAGTTGAACCAGGCGCTCCAGCTCCGCGACCGCGGGGTCAAGCAGGCACCGTTCCGGGTGCTGATGGGCGCCAACATGCCGGCCGTGCTGGTCGAGCTGGGCTTCATCAGCAACCCGGACGAGGAGAAGAAGCTCCAGGATCCGGAGTACCGGAACGGCCTGATCCAGGCCCTGGTGCGCTCGGTCCAGCGCTACAAGGCGCTGGTCGAGAACAAGCCCGATCCGACCGCGCCCCCTCCGGCCCCGACCCCGGCGGAAGCTCCGGCGCCGCAGGCGACCCCCGGAGGGACCCCGACGCCATGAGCCGGCGCGCGGCGGGGGTGGTCCTCGGCCTCGCGCTCCTCCTCCTGGTCGGCGGCCTCGCCTGGTGGCTGCTGGCGGGGAAGGAGGATGCGGTGGGGACCAAGGCGAGTCCGGAGGGTGAGGCCGCCGGGCCCGGCGAGCCGGTCCAGCTCACCCTCTACTTCCCGGCGGACGGCGGCGCCCTGGGCGGCGAGCGCCGCGAGCTCCAGGTCACCGAGTCGCCGCGCGACCGGGCGCGCAAGATCGTGCAGGCCCTGCTCGCCGGTCCCAAGGCCAAGGGCCTCTACCGCCCGTTCCCGGACGGCGTGAGGATCGAATCCGTGCTCCTGGCCGACGGCGTGATCTACCTGGACCTGGTCTGGGACGGGCACGAGGAGCCGCCGGCCTCGGGCTCGACCGAGGAGATCCAGAGGGTCTTCAGCATCGTGGACTCGGTCTGCCTCAACATCCCCGAGGCCCGGCGCGCCGTCCTGCTCTGGAACCACTTCCAGCGCGATACCTTCGCGGGCCATGTGGACCTGAGCCGGCCGGTCGCTCCCAACCCGTCCCTGGTGATTCGCCGGTGATCGACGCCATCGGGGTCTTCGATTCCGGGGTCGGAGGGCTGACCGTGGTCTCGGCCCTGCGCCGGCGGCTGCCGCGCGAGTCGATCCTCTACCTGGGGGACACGGCCCGCCTGCCGTATGGCAGCAAGTCGCCGGACACGGTGACCCGCTACACGCGGAAGAACATCGATTTCCTCACCGACCGGGGGGTCAAGGCGGTGGTGGTGGCCTGCAACACCGCTTCGGCCCTGGCCCTGCCGAACCTCGACCCGCAGGTTCCCACCTGGGGAGTGATCGAGCCCGGGGCGCGGAAGGCGGCCGAGGTCAGCCGCGGCCGGGTCGGTGTGATCGCCACGGAAGCCACGGTGCGCTCGGACGCCTATCCCAAGGCTCTGCGCCGCCTGCGGCCGGACCTGGAGATCCTGAGCCGCGCCTGCCCGCTGTTCGTCCCCCTGGTCGAGGAGGGGTGGCACGACGATCCGGTCACCGAGGAGGTGGCGAGGCGCTACCTGGAGCCGATCCTGGAAGCCGGGGTGGACACGCTGGTCCTGGGCTGCACCCACTACCCGCTCCTCAAGCCGGTGCTCGGCCGGGTGGCCGGACCGGACGTGGCCCTGGTGGATTCGGCCGAGGCCGTGGCCGAAGTGGTGGCGCAGGGTCTCGCCGAGCAGGGGATCGAAGCCGGCGAAAAGCCCCCGGTACACCACCTCTGCGTCACCGACGCGGGCGAGAGCTTCCACCGCCTGGCGGGGACGATCCTGGGGGACTCGACGCTGCCTTTAGAGTGGGTTGAGGTGGTGTAAAGGACGAAAAGGACTGCAACGACCGCAAGGACCAAAGTCTTTGGTCCCTGAAGTCCCTGCAGTCCTTTGGGTCCTTACTGAGCGGCGCCGCCCACCACGCCGCAGGCGATGCGGTCGCCCGAGTTGCCGGTCGGCTGCGTCTTGCAGTCGTCCTCTCCGGCATGGAGGATGATCGCCTTGCCGTTGAGCTGATCCGCCGTCACGTTCGGGAGCGAGATCTCCAGGTGGCCCTTGCCGCCCGAGATGTCGATGTTGCCGAGGTCGCCCGCATGCCGCGGGTCGGTCGGGGGGCAGGCGTGCTCGGCGTTGGCCGGATTGAAGTGGCCGCCGGCCGTGGAGAAGGGCTTGGCGGAATCGCCGGTGGGGTGATGCTCGCACATCCCGTTCTCATGGACGTGGATGCCGTGCTTCCCATCCTTGTCCACCCCGGCGACGTCGGCGACGATGTGCACGCCGGTGCCCTCGGGGGTGATCGACAGCGTGCCGGCGAAATCGGTGTCCTCCGGCGCGCCCTGCATCGTCACCGTGGTGCTGGCCGCCATGGTGCTGGCCGGAGTTTCCATGGGAGTCGCGGCGCTCGACGGCTCGTCCGCGACCGTGGGAGTCTCGGTGGTCGAACCGGTCTCCTCGTCCTTCTTGCCGCATCCCAGGGACAGGGCGAGGACCAGGATCAGGGACGCCACCATCCAACCCGACTTGAAGCGATTCATGCTGTTACCCTCCCTTGCGGTTGACCTGCATCCGCAGGGGAGAATACCGGAATCCGCTCAGGGCCGCGACATGAGCTCCATGCGGACGTCGGCCAGGTTCCGGGAGATGACGATCTCGACCGGCGTGGCGTTCTGGTCGGGGGTCAGCCAGAGGTCGAGCTTGCCCTTCCAGCGGTGCTCGCCGGGCACCTCGACGCCGCGGATCGAGAAGTGGTTGGCCCGGATGCGGCCGCTGGGGAGGCGGCGGGTCTCGGCCCCGAGCGGAATCACCACCACCGGGTAGATCTTGCCGTCGGACCAGATCTCCATGCGCCTGGCCTTCGTGGGCGGGTCGCTGCGGATGGCGAAGATGCCGGCCGCCACGTCGAGGACCCCGGACCTGTCCACGGGCTCATTCTTCGACTTGGACTCGCCGCGCCACGAGTAGGAGCTCCATGCCCGGATCGGCCGCAGGGTGTTGACGTCGATCTCGGAGCCGTAGCGGAAGTAGCCGTCCGTGCTCTGCTGCGAGGTAATGGTGAGCTCGCTTTTCAGATGCCCGTTCGTCCGGTGGAAGGTCAGCGAGCCCTCGCCCTGGCGCGGCAGGAACAGGCCGGCGATGGCGCCCATGAAGTTCTTGAGCTGCCAGTGATAGCGGAACTCCTCGTTGCCGGGCTGCCCGGGCACGGTCCCGCCGAGCGACGGGAACAGGAGGAGGGCCGCCAGAACGGCCGGAGCGATCTTGCTGAGTTTCATGAGACGTCCTCTTTGAAGGACACCGGGAGGCGCAGGCCGGCGGGCGGTATCGGCGATACTCGGCGCACGGCTCTCCGAGGGTGCCACGGTGTAGGTAACAAAAGCAAGCGCCTGTAAACTCCACCCCGCCATGCGACCGCGAAATCTCCTGCCCGCCCTCGTCCTCTGCCTCGCGTTACCGCTTCATGCTGCAGACATCCCATCTCCGGAGAGCTTCCTCGGCCACCAGGCCGGCGCGGACCGCAAGCTCGCGCCCTGGCCGAAGGTGGTCGAGTACCTGCGCCTCGTGGACGCCGCCTCGGACCGGGTGAGCATCGAGTCGGCCGGGACGTCGACCCTGGGCAACGACATGCCGGTCGTCGTCCTCACCTCCGAGGCCAACCAGCGGAACCTGGACCGCTACCGGGAGATCGCCCGGCGGCTCGCCGATCCTGCCGGTCTCTCCGAGGACGAGGCCCGCGCCCTGATCGCCGAGGGCAAGACCATTGCCCTGGTCACCTGCTCCATCCACTCGACCGAGGTCGGCTCCACCCAGATGGCGATGGAATTCGTCCACGACGTGGCCACCTCGAAGGACCCGGCGATGCTCTCCTGGCTCGACGACGCCATCCTCCTCCTGATGCCGTCGATCAACCCGGACGGGCAGGTGCTGGTCGTGGACTGGTACAACAAGTACCTGGGCACGCCGTACGAGGGCGGCCCCATGCCGTGGCTCTACCACCACTACGTGGGGCATGACGACAACCGGGACTACTACATGCTCACCCAGAAGGAGACGCGGGCGGTCAGCGAGGTGCTCTATCACCGCTGGAACCCGCAGATCTTTTTAGACGAGCACCAGATGGGCGAGACCGGTCCGCGCATGTTCGTGCCGCCGCAGGCCGATCCGCTGGCGCCCGAGGTCCACTCGCTGATCTTCCGCACCGCGGACGTGCTCGGCACCGGGATGAGCATGCGCCTGGAGGAGGCGGGCAAGCTCGGCGTGGGCAGCAACATGATCTTCGACAGCTACTGGCCGGGGGGCACCCGCAACACCGCGTGGTGGAAGAACATCACCGGCCTGCTCACCGAGGTGGCGAGCGCCAACGTCGCCACTCCGGTGCACATCGAGCCGGGCGAGCTGCGCGGCGGGGTCAAGGGGCTGCCGGAGTACGACCGCCGCTCCAACTTCCCCTCTCCCTGGCCGGGCGGCTGGTGGCGGCTGCGCGACATCGTGGAGTACGAGCTGGTCGCCACCCGCAGCTTCCTGGAGTCGGCGGCCCTGTACCGCGAGAGCCTTCTGCACAACGTCTACCGCATGGCGAAGGAGGCCACCGAGGCCGGCCGCTCCGGGCCGCCCTACGCCTGGGTGATACCGGAAGGGCAGCGCGACCCGGTCGCGTCGGCGCTCCTGGTCGAGCTGCTGCTCCGCCACGGGGTGAAGATCGAGCGCGCGGCCTCGCCGGTCACCCTCGGACGCCAGGTCTACCCGGCCGGCAGCTATGTGATCCCGGCGGCGCAGCCCTACCGCGCGTTCCTGCTCACCATGCTCCGGCCGCAGCGCTACCCCGAGGTGATCCCGTACGAGGGCGGTCCCATCATGGCCCCCTACGATGTGACCTCCTGGTCGCTGCCGATCGCCATGGGCGTGGAGGTGACCGAGTCGGAGACGCCGGTCGAGGGCCTCCCGGGTCTGACCTCCATCGACCAGCCGGTCTGGCCGGGCGGCGGCGTGACGCCGTCGGCCGGGGGGTGGGTGATCTCCCACGCCGCGGACTCGGCGTTCACCGCCCTCAACCGGCTGACCGGCTCCGGAAAGACGGTCTATTGGCTCGACCGTCCTGACGGTGATTTCTACCTGCCGGCCGGCTCGATCGCGGCCGACGAGCTGACGCGTCTTTCCAAGGAGCTGCACGTGCCGGTCCGGAGCCTGGACCAGGCGCCGAAGGGGCCGGCGTTCCGGGTCAAGCCGGTGCGGGTGGGGCTCTACAAGCCGTGGGTGGCGAGCATGGACGAGGGGTGGACCCGTTTCCTGCTGGAGCGCTACGGCTTCCGCTACGAGAATCTGAGCAACGAGCAGATGAAGACCTCGGCCTACCGCGGCAAGGTGGACGTGATCCTGCTGCCGGCCGTGGGCAAGGACATCCTGGACCGCGGAGAGCCGGCCTCGCCCGAGGCGCGGCGCTACTGGCAGCCCCTGCCGCCTCCGTACGCCGGAGGGCTCGGTCCGGACGGTGGAGACCGCCTGAAGAAGTGGGTGGAGGAGGGGGGAACCCTGGTGGCGATGGACGAGTCGTCCGAGTACGTGATCGACCTCCTTTCGCTGCCGGTGACCAACGTCCTGGCGCGGGTCTCCTCCGAGGAATTCAACTGCCCGGGCTCGATGCTCCGCATCCGGATGGACCCCAGCCATCCGCTGAGCCACGGCCTGCAGACCGAGGAGGCGGCCTACTTCGCGGAGTCGCCGGCCTTCCAGACGAGCCCGACCGACGCCCGCATCGAGCGCCGGGTGGTGGCCTCCTACCCGGAGGACGCCCGGGACATCCTGGTGAGCGGGTATCTGAAGGGCGGCGAGCTGCTGGAGAAGCGCGCGGCGGTGGTGGACTTCAAGGTGGGGAAGGGCCGGGTGGTCCTGATCGGCTTCCGGCCGCAGCACCGCGCGCAGCCGCACCGCACGTTCAAGCTCCTCTGGAACGCGCTCTATCTGGCCGGGCTGGAGAAGGCCGAGCTGTAGAAATCCCCGTCCGGGAAGCGCCAGCGCCCGTGGCGCCTCGCCACGAGCGCTGGCGTCGCGCCGACGCAGGGTAGAGCCTCGTATTTAAGTGGGACCAGGCGCTCCCCGCTCGTGGCGCGATCCGGCGAGCCGTGG
>DATANP010000478.1:0-10879 GCA_036266195.1 Thermoanaerobaculia bacterium
AAGGACCGCGAGGCCGCGGACAGGCTGTGGCATCAGCTCCAGGCCTCCGGCGCTCCGCGGGAGTGGAAGGGCCGCGTCCTCGAAGACCCGGCCTTTCAGGTTTGGGCGTTCTGTGAGCGTCTCTGCGACGAGAGCGCGAGGCTGGCGGAGTCCGATCCCGCGGCGGCCGAGGAGCTGGCGGCGCTTGCGGTGACCCTGGCGCCGAAGATCACCGGCGAGGAGCCGCTGGTCTGCGGGCTCCAGGAGTACGCCTGGAGTCATCTCGGAAACGCCTGCCGCGCGCGTGGCGACCTGATGGGCGCCGACGAGGCCTTCCGGCGCGCCCAGACGTTTTTCGTCGGCGCCATGGCGGGGGTGTGGCCGAGCCTGCTCCGGCGCCAGCGCCTGGCGCCACTGACGGCCCGGCTCCTGTGCGAGCAGGGGAAGTTCGCGGAAGCCATGGAGAAGATCGACTTCGCGCTCGGGCTGGCCTCCATGGCGGCCACGGACGGCGGCGAAGGCGAAGCCGTCCTCCTCCTCGAAAAGGGCCGGCTGCTCCGGCGGTTCGGCGAGGCGGAGGCGGCCGTCCGGGAGCTGGCGCGCGGCCGCGACGTGGCGGCGAAGCTGTCCAATCCCCACCTCTCTCTGCGGCTGGGGATCGAGCTCGGCGCCGCTCTCTGCGACGCCGGCCGTCCTGCGGAGGTGAAGAAGCTCCTGGCCTCGCTCCGCAAGCCGGCCGAGGGGCTGGAGCCCGAGCAGTCCCGTCTGCCCTGTCTCGAGGGTCGGATGGAAGCGGGCCTGGGCCGGGTGAAGCAGGCCCAGGCGATCCTCGAACGGGATCCCTCCGGCTTCCATCCGCGGGCGGTCCCCGAGCTGGCCCTGCTGTTCCTGGAGCTGGCCGCGTTTCACGTCCGCGAGGGGAGTACCGAGGAGCTGAAGCGGCTGGTGGAGACGATGCAGCCGCGGTTCGCCGAACGCCTGGGCCGCGAGGCCGCTGCGAGCCTCAAGCTCTTCTGCCGCCTCGCGGTCCAGGACAAGCTGACCGCGGACCGGGCCAGGCAGTCCGCCGCCGACTTCATCCGCCTGGTCGCTGGTCGCTGATCGACTCGCTGAGCGCCTGCTTCACCTCCCCGGCCCGTCCATTTCCTTTCAGGGTTCCCCTGGATCTCCTGGTCCGGTAACATAGTGCCGCCAGGGAATGTCTATGGAGGAACAAAATACCATGCCGATGAAACGGAGGCGGATCAAGCTGGAGGCGCTCCTCAGGCTTCTGAGGGGTGCGGTCGGAGAGTTGCTGCGTGTGCGGGACGCGGACGCGTTTCTCTCCTGGATGGAGTCGCAGGCGCCGGAGCGCTTTCCGGAGGTCTTCTCGGGAATGGACGACCGGGTGGTGCGGCCTCTCGCCCTGGAGCTGGGCCGGCAGATCTGGGAGGCCATGCCCTTGGCGGGCAACGGTTCGCGGCCTCTGCCACTCCCCCGGCCCGAAGGACAGAACCCGCCGGCCATCCCCGGTCTCACTCCGGAGCTGATCGGCGCTTTGATCGCCTCCGTGGGAGATACTGTCCCCGAGGAGAATTGACTCCTTTCCATGCCGCTGGCTCTTGCGTTGGGCCGGATTCGGTTATACGATTTACGAGATGACGCGACAAGATCCGTTCCGGAGGGCCCGGCGGTCCGACCGATCCGCGCCCACGCTCGCGCAGGCCCTGGCCCGGCAGGCCCAGGTCCTGAGGGTGGCCGTCGAGGCGCTGCTGGAGAGAGACAAGGGACGGGAGGAGCCCTCGGAGCTGACCGGCTTCTACAGGACCCTCTCGTCCCACCTGTTCCAGAGCCTCTCCGAGCGGGAGTTCGCCGACCTGTACGCCCAGACGGTTGCCTACGGGCTGCTCGCCGCGCGCTGCTGGGAGGATGGCGACCTGGACCGCAGGACGCTCTACGAGCGCATCCCGGCGGCGAGCGGCATCCTGCGGGACGTGTTCCGCTATGTCTGCCTCTCGCCGCCGCCCGAGATCGAAACCATTTTCGACGGCCTGGTCGACCTCGTGCGTCCGGGCGCGCTCAAGCGCTCTCTGCAGCGGGAGTTCGCGGAGCGCGGCGACCGCGATCCGATCCTCCACTTTTACGAGACGTTCCTCCGGCATTACGACGCGAAGACCCGCAAGAACCGCGGCGTCTACTACACCCCTCCGGCGGTCGTCTCCTACGTGGTCCGGTCGGTCGATTTTCTCCTGCGCACCCGCCTCGGCCGGCCCGACGGGCTCGCGGATCCCCGGGTCTGGTTCCTCGACCCCGCGGCCGGCACCACCACGTTCCTGGTCGAAGCGTTTCGAAAGGCGATCGAGACCTGCGGCACGAAATACGGCCGCGCCGCGGTGCCGGCGCTCGTCCGCGATCATCTGCTGCCGCACGGTTTCGGCTTCGAGCTGATGATGGCTCCGTACGCCATCGGCCATCTGAAGATGAGCCTGTTCCTCGTCGAGCAGGGCTATGCGCTGCGCGACGAGGACCGGGTCAACCTCCTCCTCACCAATGCGCTGGAGCGAGATAATCCCGAGCAGAAAATACTGCCGGGCTTCTCCTCGCTGGCGCGCGAGGTGAATCTGGCCGCGGAGGTCAAGGAGGACCGGCGGATCTCCGTGGTGATCGGAAATCCGCCGTATTCGGGTCGGTCGGAAAACCGTACGGATGCGGCAAACCTGCTGCTTCGCGAGTCGGGCTATTACCAGGTGGATGGCGAACCGCTGCGCGAGAAGAACGCCAAGTGGCTCCAGGACGACTATGTGAAATTCCTGCGCTTCGCCCAGCGCCGGATCGACGAGAGCGGCGAGGGCGTGGTGGGGCTCGTGCTCAACCACAGCTATCTCGACAACCCGACGTTCCGCGGCCTCCGGCGGTCGCTGATGAACAGCTTCGAGGAGATCTATCTCCTGGACCTGCACGGCAATCGTCGGAGGAGGGAGACCGCTCCGGACGGCGGCGTGGATGACAACGTTTTCGAAGAGGTCGGCCGGGGGATCTCCATCCTGCTGCTCGTGAAGAAGCCGGGTCTCGCCAGGAAGGTTGCGCGCTACGACCTGTGGGGCAACCGGCTGAAGAAGCTCCGCTGGCTCGCGGCCCGGGACGTGGGCTCCACACCTTGGGTGGACCTCGACCCTCCGGCGCCGTCCTACCTGTTCGTGGGCCGGGATGTCCGACTGGAGGAGGCGTATGCGCGCGGCATCCGGTTGACCGATCTGTTCGTGGAGCGCTCGGTCGGAGTGCTCACGGCGCGCGACCGGCTCGTGATCGATTTCGATCGCGAAGCCCTCCGCGCCCGGATACGGGAGCTCCGCAACGGGATGGGCGATATCCTGAAAACCGTTCCGGACACCGGAAACTGGACCCGGGCCGAGGCCGTGCGGCGGGCCGCGGCCGACGAGGCGTGGGAATCGCGGTTGACGGAAATCCTCTACCGGCCGTTCGACTACCGGTCGATCTTCTACGCGGATTATCTGATCGAAAGGCCGCGGGAGAGGATCATGCGGCATCTGCTCGGCGGGTCCAACCGGGCCCTGGTGGTGCCGCGCCAGAGCAAGGACGGACCGGGCGCGCTGGTGACGGACCGGATCGCGGCCCACAAGGCAGTCAGCGCGTACGACATCAATTCCGTCTTCCCCTTGTATCTGTTTTCGGGAGAAGGCCGGCTCGACGCCGGTCAACGGAAGCCGAACGTGGCCCCCTGGATCTTCGCGTTTCTGCAGAGTCGCTTCGGCGAGCCGGTCACGCCGGAGGCGGTCTTCTGCTACGTCTATGCGGTGCTTTACAGCGAGGAGTACCGCGACCGGTACGCCGCCTTCCTGGCCGCGGACTTCCCGCGCATCCCCTTTCCGGAGAGCCTGCGGCTGTTCAAGCTGCTCGCCCAACTCGGCGCCGAGTTGGTGGACCTTCACCTGTCCCGGGTTCCGTTGCCGACGACCGTGCAATGTCTCGGGACCGGCGGCGGCCGGCTCAGCCGATCGAAGCGGCTCCTCCGTGGATATAAAGAAAGAGAGCGGCGAGTGTACGTAAACGAAGAGGGACAGTATTTCGAAGGGATTTCGCCGCGGATCTGGCGCTATCGCGTCGGCGGCTACCCGGTGCTGAGCCGCTGGCTCCAGGACCGCGCCGGCCGGATTCTCACCTGGGAAGAATACCAGGCCTTCTTCCGGGCCGCCGCGGCGATCGAGCGGACGATCGTCCTGCAGGAAAAGATTGACGAGCTGGTTCTTGAGCTGGAGGAGGCGGCGTAGGGGCAATCACAAGGGTTGCCCCTACGTGTCGGATCACTTTATTTGCAGGTCTTGGCGCCGGCCTTGCCCTTGCAGTTGTTCGAGCAGCACTGGCTGTTCGCGGTGCAGCTCGAACCCGCGGGCAGGCAGACGGTGCAGCCCGAGGTGTTCAGCGTGCAATCGCCGTTGCAGGTGAGCGTGCCGCCGGAGAAGCCCTTGCTCTGACAGGTCTGGCCGCCGAGGTCGTTGCCGTCGCAGGCCTCGCCCGACTCCTTGACGTTGTTGCCGCAGACCGGCGGCTGGCTGACGCCGCCGCCGCCGGTCACCACCAGGCTGAACACCGCGTCCGCCTGGGGCGTGGCGAGGTAGGCGTCCTGGTTGATCTCGGCCGCGGTCACCTGGACCGTCCAGCTCCCGGCCGCCGGGTTGCTGATGAAAACATTTTCAACCGTGTCGATCGTGTTCGGGCTGCCCCCGGACGTCGAGTAGTTGCCCGCCAGCAGCCCGTTGTTGCCGTTGTAGACCGTGCCGGACGGCGAGATCACCTTGAGGCTGAGATCGTTGATCCGGTGCAGGGTCGAGGAGGTCGTGCCCGGCGGGTCGGGATAGGTCATCGTGACCTTGAGCTCGCCCATTCCGGTGCCGACATTCACGTTGTAGGTTGCGATGCCTCCAAGCTGGAGCGGGGTGGTCGCGTCCACCACCAGGCTGTTGGAGGCGCGCTCGCGCGCGATCTGGGCGCTCGGCCGGCCCCAGCCCTGGTGCGTGCGGGTGAGGTCGCTGGTGGTGCCGGTGAAGGGGTACTGCTGGGCGTTGTTGATCAGGAGCGCCTTGATCGTCGAGGCGTGCGGCTGGCGCTCGAACACCGTGCTGCCCGTCGGGTTCGTGCCCCAGACGTTCTCCGACCACATCTGCACCATGAGGCCGAGCACGCCGGCCACCTCGGGCGTCGCCGCCGAGGTGCCGCCGAAGCCGGTGGTGTAGGTGTTCCCGGTCGTGGTCGTAAAGATGCTGTCGTACCAGTAGTTCACGTCCGGCTTGATGCGGCCGTCCGCGGCCGGACCGATCGAGGCGCCGCCGGTCCACGAGTCGTCCGCGGTCGAAAGCGTGTTGAAGTGGCGGATGCCACCAACGCTGATGATGTTCTTGGCCCACGCCTGCGGCCGGCTCTGCTGAGAACCGGCGTTGGACTGCGACTGGGTGATGGCGATGTCCAGGCGCCAGATGATGTCGTCCATCTCGCTCGAAATGCTGGTGTATGCCGTGGTCAGCGCATCGCCCCAGGAGTTGGACTGGAACGAGGCGAAGTAGGGCGAGCCCTTGAGCTGCTGCGTGTGGGCGAACCGGTCGGTGAGGAAGTCGTAGTCCGCGGCAATGCCCTGCGAGCTGCACACGAGTTGGCCGGTGCCCTGGGCGTTGCCGTCCCCATCCCGGTTGCCGTTGCCGAACACGATTCCGTAGGTACTGGTGCCGTGGCTGTCCACCGTGTTCGAGGTGTGCAGGAGGATGCCGTCGAAATCCATGTGAGTGGTCTCGAACCCGGCGTCGAGCACCTCGCCGCGCACGCCCTGGCCGCAGGTGCCGTAGTTCGTCTCGATGAAGTTGGCGCCCGAGTCCTGGCGGACCAGGTCCATGTCGTTCTCGCGCGGGGTCCAGCGGTCGATCCACATCACATCGTCGTTCGCCGCCAGCGAGCGGAGCTGGTCGCGGCCCACCCAGAGCTCGAGGATGTGGCCGCTGGGCCAGAATTCGGCCACTCGCGCGCCCTCGGCCTCGGCGGCTTGCCGGATGCGCTCCTTGGCCTCCGGTCCCCACTCGAACGCCTGCACGCGAACCCGCACCTCCGCCGGTCCGTTCCCGCTCCCATTGCCGGTCCAGGAGCGCAGCTCCGGCTCCAGCCGCCAGGCCGGGTGATAGGGCTCGACCCGCTCGACGATGTCGAACGCGGCGACCGCCTGGGCCAGGGCCGGGCTCATCCGGACCAGGTGGGCGTTGAACGGAAAGAAGGCGAGGACCTCGGCGCCGGCGTCGCTCAGCGCGTCCCGCCACTCGGGCAGGCTGATCGTGCGGAACTGGACCAGGAAGAGGCGGCCGTCCGCGGGCAGGGCGAGCGCGGCGGGCACGGGCGGCGTGGGCCGGCCGGGCTCGACCGCGCCAGCCTGGAGACGCAGGGCGGTTTCGATCGGCCGCGCCTCCATCCAGGTGGCGCCGCCGTCGCGCGTGGCCGAGAACCAGCGCTCGGCCCCCTCGTTCCAGGTGGCGAACGCGGCGCGGCCGGCCGGGTCCCAACCCGTGGCGCCGGGCAGCGCGAGGCCGGGAGCCGTGCGGAGCAGGGTCCGCCCGGCACCGGCGATCTCGACGGAAATCTGGTGTCCGCCTGCGACCGGCTCGATGCGGAGCGTCGGACGGGGAGGGGCGGCCGGGGCCGCCAGGGTGGGAGCTGGCATCAGACCGAGGACGAGGACGGGCAGGAACGCAAGGGATCGCATCGCTTTCTCCTCCTTCCCTTGAGCAAGGAATTCCTGAGGAACCGAAACACGGTCCCTCTGACAGAACAGGGTGCCCGGCGCCCTTCGGGTGTGACAGCGATAGACTAGGACCATGGCGGCCACCACCCTCCTGCGGACCCGCTCGGTCTCGGTGTTCGACTACCGGTGCGAGATGGGGCCGGGCGACACGCCGTTCGTCGAGCTGCACGAAGGGTTCTCCGTCTCCTACGTGCGGAAGGGCAGCTTCGGCTACCGCTCGCGGGGCGCGTCGTCCGAGCTGGTCGCCGGCTCGCTCCTGGTCGGCCACCCGGGCGAGGAGTACATGTGTACGCACGACCACGTGCATGGCGACGAGTGCCTGTCCTTCTTCCTCGCGCCGGACCTGGTCGAGTCGATCGGCGGCCGCACCGACCTCTGGCGGACCGGCTGCGTGCCGCCGCTCTCCGAGCTGATGGTGCTGGGCGAGCTCGGCCAGGCCGCGGCCGAGGGCGGGAGCGAAGTCGGATTGGACGAGGTGGGCCTCCTGCTCGCGGCGCGCTTCGTCGGGGTGGTTTCGGGCCGGCCGGCCGACCGGCCCCCGGTGACGGCCCGCAACCGCGGCCGGGCCGTGGAGGCGGCGCTGCGGATCGACGAGGGCTCGAGCGAGCCGCTCGACCTGGAGACCGTGGCCTCCGAGGCCGGCCTGAGCCCGTACCATTTCCTGAGGCTCTTCGCGGGCGTGCTCGGCGTGACCCCGCACCAGTACCTGATCCGTTCCCGCCTGCGCCGCGCGGCGCGCCTCCTGGCCGACGACACCCGGCCGGTCACCGACGTGGCGTTCGACGTCGGCTTCGGCGATCTCTCCAACTTCGTGCGCACCTTCCACCGCGCGGCCGGGGTCTCGCCGGGGGCCTTCCGCAAGGCGGCGAAGGGGGACCGCAAGATTTTCCAAGACCGGCTCGCCGCTTCTCTCTAGGATGGCCTTCGACGAAAGGAGGTCACCTTGACCACGATCACGATCGAAAAGACGGCAACTCCGAACGGACTCGACGCGCGCGTGCTGTCGCGCGTCCTCGAAGAAGGCTATGGACCGGGCGCCTGGCACGGTCCGGACCTCAAGGCGGCGCTGGCCGACGTGACGCCGGACCTCGCCTTCTGGCGGCCGGCCCCCGGGCGGCACAACATCGCGCACAACATTGCGGAAATTGCGCTCCACCACGCCTACACCCTGCGCTCCGTGCGCGGCCAGCTCTCGGGCACCTCGCCGGAGCCGTTCGCGCTGGAGGGCGACGACTGGTTCCCGGCCGAGCCGAACGGCCTGTCCTGGCCCGAAATCCAGTCCATCCTGGAGACCGAGCAGGGCCGGCTGGCGGACGTCGTCTCCGGCCTTGCTGAGAACCGCGTGAAATCCCCCAAGCCGGACGCGGACCGCTTCGACCTCATCCTCGGCATCACCTGCCACGCCGTCTACCACGCGGGCCAGGTGCAGCTCCTCAAGCGGCTCAACGCCGGATAGCCTGTCGCCTGGGGCGCCCTGCTCCTTGGGCGCCCCCTCTTCTCCCCCGCCTCTCCTTCGGATTGCTCTTCCCGGGAAATCTGTTTTTCTCTCGCAGTACCCTGCATTTATGCTGCGTCAGAAGGGCTAGGCGCTGCGGAAATATCAGACGAGAGGATTAATGCCTCCTCTTGCGAGTGAAGTTTATCCTTGACAGCTACGGTAGCCTTGAACGAAGATGGCTCTTGGACTGGCGGGAAGATTTCACAGTTAGCCGCCGGAATCCACTAGGAAGTCCAGCTTACCGTAGGGAAAGAACGCGAGCCCCGGCCCGGCGATCTTGGGGAAGAAGACGGGACGAGGCTCACTACCCGCAGCCGCGAAGCCGCGTGGCTTCTGTAGTTTAGGCCCGTGGCCCGTGGCAGGTCAAGGAGGCGTACCGCCATGGAGTCAAAGGGTCCCGGGAAGGTATATCGCCGTTTCCTTCTGGAGTTACGGGAGCTGCCCGCGCTGGCGCGGTCCAACTCGCTGGCGTTGGAAGATTTCCTCCGGGCGAGGCTGGAGCTCATCGAAAGGCTCTACCGGGATCTCGGGAATCCAACCCTGAGGAGCCTGAGCCAGGACGAGCTGACGGTCGTGGGCTGCCGGCTCGAGGATCTGTACACCGCCTTCGAGGCCCTCTTTCAGAGGATCTCCGACGAATACCGCCGGCTCCTGCCGGCGGGGAGGCGGTCGGTCCTGGACCGGATGCGGCCGGCTGTGATCGACCGCGAGGCCCACGAAAAGCTCGCGGTGCTTGCGCGCTTCCGGCACGACTTTCGCCAGATCTACGGCCGTGATCTGGAGCCTCAGGAGGTGGAGCCCGCGCTGAGCAAGGCTCTGGAGCTGCGGGCGATCTACCGGCCGCAGCTCGAGGCCTTCATGGAGCTCCTGCGGAGGGTGGGATAGATGCCGCCGCTATCCCACTTCGGAGCTGAACGCAGGTTGACTCTCTCCAGGAGGTGTGACGTGAACAAGCTCCAGGCATTGGCGGCACTCGGTCTTCTGCTCGGCGGGGCGTCGGCGAACGTGGCGAACGCGGCGAACCTGACGCTCACGCTGACGGCCCAGCACAACATCAGCAACAACTTCAGTCCCGAATTCTACGAGGCCTCGGGCCTCAGCCTCGCGAAGAACGGGACCAAGCTGTGGTCGGTCGGCGACAACAACGACTTCAGGATGTACAAGATGGAGCTCAACGGCGACGCGGTCAGCGCCGACACGGTCACGCCGCTGAGCACCGCGATCTCGAGCGCCGATTTCGAAGGCGTCACCTACGGACCGCCCCCTCCGGGGATCACCGACGACCATTTCATCTATCTCGTGGACGAGAACGCCAATTCGATCGTCCCGGTCAACTACGGCACCCTCAAGTACCGCAAACCCGTCCCGCTGTCGGGCATGGCGAACTACTCCTCGACGGTCCAGTGCGGCACCAGCGGGACGGTGGCCCAGAACCTCAACGACCCGACCGAGAACAAGGGGCTGGAGGGGATCACCTGGAATCCGGACCTGGCGACCTTCTTCGTCATCCAGGAGAAGGAGCCCGGGCTGATGATCCAGATCTCGTCCGACCTGAAGACCATCCTCGCCTGCAAGGTCCTGGGCTTCAACGCGACCGGCGACTACTCGGACATCGCCTACGACTCGAACCGCAAGAAGTACTGGATCCTGAGCGACGAGGCCCAGTCGGTCTCCCTGTACGACTGGAGCACGGGAACGACGGTCCAGGGCTCGCCCTTCCCTCTTACTTACAGCCATGGAGAAGGCGTGGCCTACGACCCCGTGGAGGACCAGCTCTACACCTGCACCGACAACGGGAACAACCAGAATTCCTACCTTCACAAGTACGACGTGCAGTGAGGCATACAGGGAGAGGGCGGCGGGCGAGCTTTCCGGCGAGCCGCCGTAAGCATCCGGCGGCCCGGTTGACGCATCCGGCGGCTGGCCGTAAGCATCCGGCGAGCCGCTGGATCGGGAAACCGGCCGGTTTCTCCATCCGGCGAGCCGCCGGAAGCATCCGGCGATCCGGTTGACGCATCCAGCGGCCGGTTGGAAGCATCCGGCGAGCGGTTGGATCGGGAAACCGGCCAGGTTTCTCCATCCGGCGAGCCGCCGGAAGCTCTGGCGGTCCGGTTGACGCATCCGGCGGCCCGGTTAACGCATCGGGCGGCGGGCTGGAAGCATCCGGCGAGCCGCTGGATCGGGAAACCAGCCGGTTTCTCCATCCGGCGAGCTGCCGTAAGCATTCGGCGGTCCGGTTGACGCATCCGGCGGCGGGTTGGAAGCATCCGGCGAGCCGCTGGATCGGGAAACCGGCCGGGTTTCTCCATCCGGCGAGCTGCCGGAAGCATCCGGCGGCCCGGTTAACGCATCCGGCGCCGCGCCGGACGCGGGGAACGTCACGTTCCCTCTTGAAGGCTAAAGAGCGGTCTCGGCTGGTAGAGTTATACCCCATGGAGCTCTCGGTCTTCGAGAACAAAACGGGAGAAGCAGTGGTCTCCTTTGAGCCCTGGCAAATGAGCGGCTCGGACGGCGAGCAGGATCCGTCGAGGTTCTTTTGCCACCTGACCGTCGGTGGCGAACGCGTTTTCGAGTACGGGTGTCCATGCGGGACCTGCGGCATCCTGTTCAGAAAGGTCGGCTCGCCG